>OZ271836.1:3604531-3904909 GCA_965601745.1 Alkalispirochaeta sp. | reverse complement strand
TATACTCGCCGATGCTTCGAATCGGGACGACACCGCGGGTCGCCGAGCTGAGGAACGCCTCGGTCGTATTGCGGAGCGAGCTTAGCTTGATTGCATCCGTCTGTACGCGAATAATCGCGGGCGCGACGTCGAGGACGATACGACGGGCGATGCCCGCGAGGACACGTTCGCCGGCGGTTCTTAACACACCATCAACAACAAAGTAGGCGTTTGAGGAAGCGCCCTCGAGAATACGATCGTCTTTATCGACGAGAAGACGTTCGTAAACGTCCGCACCCGCACTTCCTCGTTGGTGTATCCAGGCGGTGCTCTTTACCTCGGCGTTCGCCCGCGCGCTACCTTCCCACAGCTCACAGTGAACGCCGGTCGTCAGCACGCTTGCGGGGACCTCGCGAGCCTTCTCGACCGAAATCCGGTACCATACGGGATCGTCCAAAACGGCGGTCACGCGAAACCGACCGTCCTCAAAGGCGTTCTTCTCGATCAGGTCGGCGAGGATGCCACAAATCTGTTCCCGGGGGACAACGACGTTACCGCCGACCAAGCGGGCCGATCTCTCAATACGGTCGAAGTGTTCGTCGAGGAGGAGTTCGTTGCCGTGATGATAGGTGCGCGCGACAAGATAGACGCCGTTTTCGGGCTCGTTTTGTGCCGCATCGGCCAGATTTGCCGCGCTATGATCGACGGGGACGACCTCAGTACCCCGTAGCTCAACAATCGGTATCATCATCAACGCCGTTTGAGAAAAACTTGAGCAATTTCATCGTTCAATCTATACTATACTCGCTGCCGACGTTTTACCGGAGGGCTTCATGAGAATAACGACAAAAGGGCGCTACGCCCTACGCGCAATTACCAATCTCGCGGCCACGTACAACGGAAAACCGAGGCCGATCAAGCGAATCGCCGCAGACGAGGATATCTCGCCGGAGTTTCTCGAGCAGATATTCTTCAAACTCAAGAAAGCGGGGATTATCAACTCCGTACGAGGACCGGGCGGCGGATTTCTGCTCGACCGAGATCCGTCTATGATTAGCGTGAAAGACATCTTTCTCGCGGTTGATGAAGGCATAGACCTTACGCCGTGTACCACCTGTAATCCGACAAACGACGATGATCTCTGTGAACGCATGGACCATTGCCTCGTGTATAGCATCTGGCAAGAAGCGTCGGATTACATCATCAACTACTTTGACAACATATCGCTACAAACGGTACTCGATAAAAACGAGGATCGGATTCGTCACCTACTTGAAACCGAGGCGTTGCGGGCTTAGTCCGTCTCAGGCTCGACAACGGGTTCGATCGCGACCGGCGTCCGATCTTTGATGTGCAGGTCCACCTGCGGGAACGGTATTTCAATGCCCTCGGCCCGAAACGCTCGCCAAATCTCGATGTTGGTCCAGGTAAACGCCGGAACTCGTTGACTGGCGTCGTTTATCCACGTACACAAGCGCACGCTGATCCCGGAATCGTCAAATGACCAAACCTGGAACATCGGTTGTTTGGATACGTCGCGATAGGGATTTCGCTCGCCGAGCTCGACGAGGACCGTTCCAACGCGGTCGAGATCGCTCGTATAGCTCACCTGCACGATATTGCAGACGATGATTCGCGGACTATCGTACGAGTAGTTGTGCATCGAGTTGCCGGTGATTTCGGCGTTAGGGATGATAATCGTTTCATGGGTGATCGTCGTTACGACCGTGTGAATCAACTTTATTTGCTGTACGGATCCCTCAATATCACCGATAAGTACTCGATCGCCTTCCTTTATCGGTCGGCTGAAAATGATCACCAGACCGGCGAACATATTACCGATGACGTCTTGGAGGCCAAACCCAAGCCCAATACCGAGAACACCAAAAATGACGGCAAGTGATGAGAGATCGATGCCGATGACGCTCAAACCAATAATGACCACGAGGGTCATCACGCTAAAGCGCACGATACTCAATACTGAGAACTGACGGGCGGGGTCCAAGTTGATGCGATTGAGAATGCCGTGTTCGACGGCCCGCCGACTCATCTTCGCCGTCCAGCCGGCGAGGTAGAAGACGGGGACGACCATAATCAGCGTTACGACCGAAACGTTGGTGTTTCCGGATGAGAAAAACGGTTGGTTGAGGATCCGAAAAACGACTCCCACCCAACGGGCAAGCTCGGCGCCGAGAATCCGTGAGGCGAGACCGACAAACGCAATGAGCCAGAGAAGGCGAGCGACCAGCCGAATCCATCGCCGCACCCGGGTCTTTGACGCATCGGTGATATCCATCGAGCGGACGATACGACGAAGAATAAAAGCAACAAGCCAAATGGATAGCGTGATGCCGAGAAGCGGGAGTGCGAGCTGGAAGATAAGCTCGATCAGCGAGAACGGGAGTACAAGAGGTCCGATGACGATCGCTTGGCTAAACCAGTCGGGGAATTGCACGCCGTCTCCTTTCCTGCATAATACCACTATGCGAATAGAACTAGACAAGGCGGCGGCGGTTCTCATCGACATGCAGGAGCGACTGTTTCCGCATATGCATCAGAACGAGGAGCTCCTAAAACGAACCAAGATTTTGCTCGCCGGTTTAACCGTCCTTGGCGTCCCGACCGTCGCAACGGAGCAGTACCCCCGCGGACTCGGACCAACCTTATCCGCTATACGGGAGCTTATTCCCGAGGTGACCCCGATCGAAAAGGCCTCGTTTAGCTGCTACGCCGAGCCTCGTTTCCGCGAAACTCTCGGGTCGATCGACCGCCGGACGATAATCGTCGCCGGGATCGAAGCTCACGTCTGCGTACAGCAGACAATTCTCGACTTGCTTGAGGCCGAATACCTCCCCATCCTCGTGACCGACGCGACCTCGAGTCGCAATCCAAAAGATATGGAGATCGCCCTCCGTCGCCTCGAGCGGGAAGGCGCGCGGCTCGCAACTGTTGAATCGATCCTATTTGAGATGACTCGCGTCGCCGGCACGCCTCAATTCAAAGAAATCTCCAGTTTAGTCAAATAGACGCAGTTCCTAACAAAACGCACGCGTCTTTACCGCAAAGAACCAAAGGAACTTGCGCGTCGCTAGTTCCGAATTTACACTTTAGTACTATGAAAAAGAACGTGGGCTTCGTATCGTTTCGATTTGCAGGTACCGATGGCGTCTCCCTGGAGACCCAGAAATGGGCGGATATCTTTGAGCGCAACAGCTGCCAATGCTACTACCTCGGGGGCGAGCTCGATACCCCGGAGAGCCACTCGATGCACGCGCCGTATCTCCATTTTCAAGACGCCGAGGTGCGTGCTGCCTACCAACAGTGCTTTACCGGCGGGAGTCGCCCGATCGAACTCACCCGAACGCTCCATCGGCACCGCGAGATCATCAAGCAATCGCTCTACGAGTTTGTTGAAAAGTTCAAGATCGATATTCTCGTCCCCGAAAACGCGGTGACGATACCGCTCAACGTTCCGCTCGGCATGGCGATTACCGAGTTTATCGCCGAGACTGAAATCGACACGATCGCCCACCATCACGATTTCTTTTGGGAACGCAAACGCTTTCTCGTCAACTGCGTTTGGGACTATCTCAACAGTTGCTTCCCGCCACACCTGTCCTCGGTCCAGCACGTTGTGATTAACACCTCGGGGCAGAACCAGCTCGCACTGCGCACGGGGATATCTTCGACGCTCATTCCGAATGTCATGGATTTTGAGAATCCGCCCCCGCCAATCGACGATTACAACGCCGACGTACGGGAGGTGCTCGAGATCGACGACGACGAACTTCTCGTCCTTCAGCCGACTCGTGTGGTCCAACGGAAAGGTATTGAGCATGCGATCGAGCTTGTCGCCCGGATGAATCGGAAAGCGGCATTTGTTATCTCTCACGCCTCCGGAGACGAGGGCTACGAGTATCAGACGCGCGTTCACGAGTACGCGGACATGCTTGGGATCAGGGCGCTGTTTGTCCAGGACGTCATCGGTGACAAGCGAACCACGACACCCGACGGACGGAAAGTCTACTCGCTCCAGGACGTGTATCCGCACGCGGACCTCGTTACCTACCCTTCGATCTTCGAGGGCTTTGGCAACGCGTTCCTCGAGGCGATCTACTTCCGTAAACCGATTATGGTCAATAACTACAGCATCTACTCCCACGACATCAAACCAAAAGGCTTTCGCGTGATCGAAATGGACGATTTTATCTCCTCGGAGACGGTCAAGGAGACAAATCGGGTGCTCGACAGCGCCGACTTACAGGCGGAGATGGCCGAGATCAACTACCAACTCGCCCTCAGACATTTCTCGTATCGAAACCTTGAGAAAAAACTATGGGCGATCGCCCGCGCGTTTTATGGTGTCGAGGAAGCGAGTAGCAAGTAGCAATTCCCAATTAGATAACAACGCGCCGGGCGTCGGGGCCTATTCCAACAGATACGGCGCGTCGGGAACCGGTCGTTGGTTTCGGTAGGTAAAAAGCAATTGTAAATTTGTTGGGCGCCCGCCCCAGTCGATGTACGTGTTTTCCCAGTCGAGCGGCGCACCGTTGAGGTGGATAGTCCATCTCGATCGATGCGCCGGCGGGAGCTCAGGTTCGCGCCCTGACTCAACGATCTCGACGGAACGCACCGCAATCGTTTCCCGCCCGGCCGCGGTTCGAACAACGAGAAGCCCAGCTCGCCTGATAAGTGCAGCCGCGTGGCGCGCGTCGTACCACATCAGAGAGAACGGCTCAGGCGTCGGATATATCGTCGTTGAACGCGGCCATTTGGACGGATCGTTAGCATCGGGCGGCGCATCCTGCGCACCAAGTGACAACCCGGCAATTGCAATTGTAAAAACAGCTACAAGGGCCGCGTGTCGCGTTCTCCGCCGAGTAGTTGCCCGCCTCATTACCGTTGACTATATCATATTCGGTCCAGGAGACCGCACCCAACGGCCCTCAAGGGTCGGTGAGCGCGGACGCGATACACGGGAGGCGTCGTTGCCTACGGCTCTTTAATCGCTATCGAAACGCAGTAGTTGTTCTCGCCCGGGTGCTCCGCCGGATAGACGAACACCGCGGTGTCGCCTGAGGGCGTGATCGCACCGTGAGTATCAAAACCTTCGTTGTTAAACTCGAATGTCAAGGTTCCGTCGCTGTTGAGATCAACGCTCACGGGAAAGTTTGTCCCATCGTTATCGGTCAGCGTCCCGGAACCGGTGCTCAGGAGCGTCATCCTCTCGGCGCCCTCGTACCACGATGTTGACGCTTCGCCGACGCAGGAGGTGGAAATATCCCAGGTACCGGCCAAAAGGCTTCCGGCGGCTCCGCCCGCGGTTTGCACGCCAAACATCAACGTTTTTATGTCGTTGTCAGGTTCCAAGGGCGTACCGTAGATCTCGCCAATGATAAAGAACTCGCCGTCCTCGCGGACGATCCCGTAGACCTCCGGCGAGTCCGGCATCGAGTAGTATCCGTTACCGGCGATCTCATAGGCCATCGAATCGGGAGCGGTGATGTAACCGGTAAAGTCCTGATCGGTTACGGGATTGGAAGTCCGAAAGAAGCCCGGGGTCACAATTTCGTCGTCCATTGTCGCGGTAAAGAAAACCGGTGCGTAGTTGATGTCGGCGCGGACGATCGCGACCCAGTAGATACCGCTAGCCGTCGCATCACCAAGTCCACTGCCGGCGCGCACGCCGACGTAGAGCTCACCCTCATCATCGTTAACGTCGTGTCCGTGAATGGCAAATGTTGTCCCCAACGTGTTAAGTAAGCCGACCGACGATCCGGCGTTAAATGTGACGACGTTGTCGGAGTCCTCGGTGTATGTGACTGTCTGAGTCGCTCCGGAGGGCGGGTCCTGATCGGAGACGGCCGTCATCGTAACGTCGATGTTTGTTCCGTCCACCGTCGCGTCGATTACCGAAAACCACGTACTGTCGTCATCGATCCCGAGACCGACGAGGCGCCAGGTATCACCGTCTTCAAATGTGACGTCGCCCGGACCGCCACCACCACCGCCGCCTCCTGATCCTGCCCCGTCGCAGCTCCACAGCGCAAGCGACGCGACGACCAGGACCGCCGCGAGCAATCGGAATACCCATTTTGCCTTGTCCATGCCTGCCCCCTACACATCTGTTTCTCTCAGTATGGGAGCAGTCAGGCCAGAGGTCGTCCCAAATTACATAATGGGACGATACTCAACTAGAAACGCAACCACATCACCTCGTGCGGTCCGAGCTCTACCGAGAATAGACTTCCCTCGGATGTCGGATAGACCAGGTCTCCCGTGATCAACTCACGAACAACTCGGTCTTCGGACCACGGGTACTTGTCGACACGATCGCGAAACTCGACCGCGTCACCCGATAAGTTATGGATGCACAAAACGCTTGTATCCTCGACCGAGGGACCGCGGCGCAGAACAAACAAGCGTTTATCGGCTTCGACGACCTGCTGAGGGCTTTTGGGCGCAAAGGCGGGATCGTCGGCGCGGGCGGCGAGAAGCGCGCGATACCCGATAAACACGAGGTTCCGGAGCGATCCCTCCTCGGAGATCGTCGTCTCGATGTCGGCGTAGCCGAGTTTCTCACGGTTTATCGTCCGGTTGTGACCGGTTTCGGCAACGCCCTCCTGCCAGTTTTCCGACCCGATCAGGCTGTGAACGTAGATTCCAGGAACGCCGGCAAGAGCCAGCATCACGGACTGAGTCGCCAGAAACGCGGCCGCTCGTTGCCGAGGTGGTACGTTGGGATCGGCAGACGCCGACAGATAATTGACGTTCATCTCGTAGGGGATCTCCCCGGTCGGCGTCGCCTTGTACGAAACCCGTCCACCACGCGCCTTGACCGTTTCGATAAGCGCCTCGCGTTCGGAGTCTCCAAGGATGCCGTGCGTCGGTAACAAACCGATGCCGTCGTGGCTCGCACAGAAGTTGAAGAAACTGGCCTTTGGACCCGGATCGTCGAGACTCGCGGCCCAGGAGGACAAAAAGCTGGCGTCCTCGCGGGTAACGGCGTCCAGAAGTAAGGGCGGTAGCGAAAAGTTGTAGACCATATGGGCCTCGTCGCCGTCCCCAAAGTAAGAGAGATTTTCGGCGTGCGGAACGTTCGTCTCGGTTATCAGGATCGAGTTCTCATCGACCAACTCCATTGCACGACGAAAAAGCTGAACGATCCGATGGGTGTTTTTGTGGTGGATACAGGAGGTACCGATCTCTTTCCAGAGGTAGGCGATCGCATCAAGCCGGACGAGCTGTCCGCCTCGGGCGAGATACTCGAGGAAAACGTCGAGCATCTCGAGCAACACGGTCGGACTTCCCCAGTTGAGGTCCACCTGGTCACGGCTGAACGTTGTCCAGACGTGCTCCGTCCCGTGTTTGGTCTCAAACTCGTGGAGTAAGGGAAGCGCCCGCGGTCGCACGACGGCACTAAGGTCTGTAGAGGGATCGACCGTTATAAAATATTCGTCATACGGTTTCTGATCTTTTAAGAAACCTTTGAACCACGGCCCGACGGCCGAGCAATGGTTGAGGACAAGATCGGCCATAAGGCGGAACTCGGAAGCGATCTTTTCGACATCGGTCCAGGTGCCGAGATCTGGATTGATTTCCCGATAGTCGATGACCGAAAAACCGTCGTCAGACGAGTACGGCGAGAACGGGAGAATGTGAACGCCCGACACCGCGCTCTCACAAATCTCGTCGAGAAATCGATAGAGATAGGAAAGCGGCGCACCATCGGGGCCGCTAAAATTGTCGCCGTACGTGATCAGAATGGAATCCGATTCGTCGAGAGGAAACTCGCCCTCGGCGCTTCCAAATTGCTCGCGATGCGCGGCAACGGTCGGTCGATGTTTTTCGACCAAGGCCATGACGCCGTCCGCCACATCGTCAACACCCGGGTAGATCGCCTCTACCAATCGCTTTACAACCGTGTCCATACTAACAAGAATAAGGCAGGTTTCTCGGGGCCGCAACGTTGCCACATACCGCGGAGGTTTGCCCGTGCACGTCGTTATCTTCCACTATCACCTTCATCCCGGCGGCGTGACCGGAGTGGTGACCGCAATGCGGCGGGCGCTTCTCGCTAACGCCTCAAAGGTCACGCGGGTAACGCTCGTGACCGGAGACGAAGATAACGTTGCGTCCTTACGCGCGGCAGCGTCGCCCTCGCCCGAAATCGTCGTTATTCCCGAGATCGGGTACCAATCGCGTCTCTCGATCGCCGGTTTTGCGTCGCACGGTGCCGAGGACGCCGGACGCTCACCGGCCGGCACAAACGGACCGCTTGGACAGGTCTCCGACGAGCAGGTCGCCGCCGGTGCAAAGGAATTGGCGGATCGAATCGTAGCGATTCTGAACGAACGTTTTACAGGTCCGGATACGGTTTGGTGGGTTCACAACCATCATCTGGGAAAGAATCCGGCACTTACCCTCGCCTTATATAAAATCAGCGCACACAACCCAGAGCAAGCGATTGTGTACCACGTTCACGACTTTCCGGAGTGCGGCCGATACAGCAATCTGCGATTCCTCCGGGCAGCAGGAGTCACCGAACTCTATCCGCAATCGCCCAACGTATCGTGGGTCGTCATCAACTCCCGCGACAAACGCATTCTCGAAGATGCCGGGGTTCAGGAAGCAAAATACCTACCCAATCCGGTCGAAATTCCGCCATCGCGAGCGAGCGATCGTTCGAGCCACGAGATCAAGGAGCGGCTTGCCCAAACGTTTGCGCACGAGTATCCACTCTTTGATCCCGAGGGATCTCTCCTTCTCTATCCGGTGCGATCGATCAGACGAAAAAACATTATCGAAGCCGGCCTTCTCGTCGCCCTCCTTTCCCAATCGGCCAACCTCGTTGTCACGCTCCCCGGTACCTCGCAACAGGAAAAGTCTTACTCGGACGCCGTACAACACGCCTACGCCGAAGGGTTGATTCCCGGCCTCTGGGGCATCGGAGAACGCCTCGACGCTGCTGGGGTCACGTTCGACGATCTACAACACGGTGTCGACGCGATCGTTTCCAGCTCGGTTCAAGAGGGATTCGGCTTTCAGTACATCGCGCCTCTCGTGCTGGGCGTGCCGCTGGTCGCGCGTCGTTTAGACATCATGGATGACGTCGTGCCGCTCTACCGCGACTTCCCGCACACCTTTTACCAGCGCCTCGTGGTGCCGTTGTCGGGCCCTACTCTCTCCGGACCGGACGTACTACTTAGGTTTAGGTACGACGAACGATTAGACCGGCTTCGCGGCGATCTTCCGGAAAGCGCGATGAACCGGCTGGAAGGAGAACTCGCGACGTTACTCTCCGGTGAGAACGTCGAGTTCTCCTATCTTCCCGTCGAAATGCAGGTAGCGATTCTCCGCGATGTTCGCCAACATAGGGAGTTCCGGGACGAGGTTTGTGCCCTCAACGCGGAGTTAGTCAAACAAGTCGAGGCAACGATAGCAAGCAAGGGTCATCCGACTCCTGCGGCGATCTTGGAGAAGTTCGGACCGCTTCGTTTTACCGCCGACGTCGAGGCGATTCTTGACGGATCTGCGCGCTCGAGCACCCCCGGATCTGCGCGCTCACGTACCCCGGGTGGAACCGAACTCGCGATCAGGGAGCATTTTGCGCAACTCCAATTTCATCGCCTTTTGTACGGATAGTTATCGTGAAATCCGTTTCATTAAATCGTGTTAAAGTTCGCAAAGACTTGCAGAGAGCACGATTCTGATCTATAGTGTGATGGTAATTCTCCCGAACACGTGACTCTCCTTTCATCCGTTCTTGCGGTTGAAACGGGGAAAAATTTTCGTCAAAGGATACGCTATGTCAAAGAAGATGATTACGCTTGACGGGAACGAGGCAACGGCACGAATCGCCTACGCGTTTAGCGAGGTAGCCGCGATTTACCCGATTACGCCGAGTTCCCCGATGGGCGAACATGCGGACGCTTGGGCCGCGCAAGGCAAGAAAAATCTTTTTGGGGTTCCCCTTGAGATTATCGAAATGCAGAGCGAAGCGGGTGCCGCCGGTGCGGTACACGGTTCTCTGACCGGTGGCGCACTTACGACCACATTTACCGCCAGCCAGGGACTCCTTCTTATGGTCCCCAACATGTACAAGATAGCCGGCGAGTTGCTTCCGGCGGTTTTCCACGTTTCGGCCCGTTCGCTCGCCGCCCAGTCGCTCTCGATCTTTGGCGACCATTCGGACGTCATGGGCGTACGCCAGACCGGATTTGGCCTCCTCTCGAGCGCTAACGTCCAGGAAGCGCAAGACATGGCCGCGGTTGCCCACCTCTCGGCGCTGGAATCCCGCGTCGGATTTGTCCACTTCTTTGATGGGTTCCGAACGAGTCACTCGATTCAGAAGATAGAAGAGCTCGATTACGAAACCCTTCGTTCGATGCTCGATATGAAGTACGTCGAGGCGTTCCGCGAAGTTGGTATGCGACCGGAGCAACCGGCGATAAAGGTCGGTGCACAGAATCCGGATGTCTACTTCCAGGGCCGCGAGACGGTGAACAATTTCTACGAAGCGACACCGGCGATCGTCCGCAAGTACATGAAACTGCTGGCCAAAAAGACCGGCCGCAGTTATGACCTCTTTGAGTACGTCGGTGCACCCGATGCCGAGAAGATCGTCATCGCCATGGGCTCCGGCGTCGAGACGATCGAGGAGACGGTCAAGTACCTCGTAAGCAAGGGTGAGAAGGTCGGTGCCGTTAAGGTCCGCCTCTACCGACCCTGGTCCGGCGAGGATCTCCGCGCCGTTATTCCCGCCTCCGTAAAGAAGATTGCGGTACTCGATCGGACAAAGGAACCGGGAGCGCCGGGCGAACCGCTCTATCTCGACGTTCTTCAAACGATGTGGGGCAAGGATGTCCAGATCATCGGCGGTCGCTACGGTCTCTCCAGCAAAGAGTTTACGCCGGCGATGATCAAGGCCGTATACGATCACCTCGACGGCCCGGCGACCCACGACTTTACCGTTGGTATTACCGACGACGTCAGCAAAAAGAGCATTCCGGTAGGTTCGGTCATCGAGTCCGAGCAGGATGGCGTCGTTCGTTGTAAGTTCTGGGGATACGGCTCCGACGGAACCGTCAGCGCCAACAAGAACTCAATCAAGATTATCGGTGAGGAGACGGACCTCTACGTTCAGGCCTATTTCAGCTACGACTCAAACAAGTCGGGCGGTTATACGGTCAGTCACCTCCGCTTTGGCAAAGAGAAGATTCAGTCCGAATATCTACTCGCCACCTCCGACTTTGTTGCCCTACATCGACCGCAGTACATCGGTCGATTCGATATTCTTGAAGGTATTCGCGAGGGCGGGACGTTTCTGCTCAATACGACTGCCGAACCGGAGAAGGTGTTCGATACCTTAACCGCGGACATGCAGAAGACGATCATCGACAAGAAGATCAAAGTCTACGCCGTCGACGCGTTTAAACTCGCCAAAGAAGCGGGCCTCGGATCGCGCATCAACACGGTTATGCAGGTCGCGTTCTTTAAGCTGGCCAACGTGATCGATCCTAAGAAGGCGATCGAGTTGGTCAAGAAGTACGTCGAGAAGCAGTTCCTCAAAAAGGGCCGCGAGATCGTCGAGATGAACTGGAAAGTTATCGACATGGCGATGGACGCCGTTCAGGAAGTTCCGATTCCGAAATCGGCATCGGCGTCGGTTGAGTGGACGCAGCTCGTACCCGAGTCGGGAAGCGACTTTGCCAAGGCCGTCGTCGAACCGATCTGGCACCTCAAAGGTGACGAGATCCCCGTGAGCGCGATGCCGGTCGACGGTCTCATTCCTAACAGCACCAAGCGCTACGAGATGGGAGGACGCCCGGGTCCTGTCACAACCAAATGGGCCTCCAAGAGCGAGCTGGTCGCCAATCTGGATGCCCAGTTTGACGAGCCCTATTTTGAGTATCCTGGTAGCTGCATGGGCTGTGGTGAGATACCCTACGTTAGCCTTATCACCCAGCTGTACGGCGACCGAATGATGATCGCCAACGCGACGGGATGTTCGTCGATTTACGGCGGTACCTTCCCGGCGGTACCGTACACGTCCGACAGCAAAGGTTATGGACCGATCTGGGCAAACAGCCTCTTTGAGGACAACGCCGAGTACGGTTTTGGTATGCGACTCGCTGTTGACAGCAATCGTACCCAGCTCAAGACCAATGTCGAGTTGCTTCTCGAGAAGGGCGCAAGCAGCGAGCTTACGGCATCACTCAAGAAAAACATCGACCTCTGGAAAGACGTAAGCCGCGATGCGAAGGAAGCGGCGGAGAAGACTCGATCGCTTCTGCCGGCCGCTCTCAAGGACGCCACGACTGAGACTAAACCGATCATCGCCAAAATCATCGAACTCGGTGACTACTTCATCGATAAGTCGGTGTGGATCTTTGGTGGAGACGGATGGGCGTACGACATCGGCTACGGTGGTCTCGACCACGTGATGGCTCAACAGAAGAACATCAACGTGCTTGTCATGGACACCGAGGTGTACTCCAATACCGGTGGACAGGCATCCAAATCGACACCACGTGGTGCGATCGCCAAGTTTGCCGCCGACGGTAAGAAGACCGGTAAGAAGAACCTCGGTCTTATGATGACCACCTACGGACACGTCTACGTCGCCAGCATCAACATGGGAATGAATCGCGATCAGGTTCTCCAGGCAGTTGTCGAGGCTGAATCCTATGACGGTCCGTCGATCCTGCTCGCCTACAGTCCCTGTATCGCCCATGGCTACGACATGAAGCTGTCGGTCAAACAGTCCAAGAACGCGGCCCAGGCCGGCTACTGGCCCTTGTACCGTTTTAATCCGGCCAACGAACTCGTTGGGCAAAACCCCTTCACCTGGGAAACACCGGAGACGACGGTCGATTTTGGTGTGTACACCGGCGCGGAGATTCGCTATCGCGCCCTGGAGCTCTCCAAACCTGAAGAGGCCGCACGCCTTCACGAGTTGGCCAAAAAGGACAACGAACGTCGCTTTGAGGATCTAAAGAAACTCACCGACGATTAGTCCGTAGCGGACGATATGTCCCTAAAGGAAAAGGCCGCCCGGTTGGGCGGCCTTTTTTTATACTTCCGGGTTTTATGTCTCCGCGGAGACCGCGAAATCGAGTACAAACCGGGTTGGCGTACCTTCTTCGTAGCGTACGGCGCCGCCATGAGCGGTCATGATATCCATCGTCAACGGGAGACCGAGGCCGGTTCCCGGTTCGTCGTACGTACCGGGTCGGCTCGTTTTTACCTCGTGCCTGAACAATCCGGCGACGTCTTCTCCGGGTACCCCGGCTCCATCGTCGCTCACGGAGACCCTGCCCTCGCCGATTTCGACGTGGATCGTACCACCCTCGGGAGAGAACTTAACGGCATTGGAGATTAAGTTGAATAAGGCCTCACGAAACAGCCCGGGATCCGCGTACAGTGTCGCTTGACCGGTGACCGTGACGTTGTTTGAGAGTCGTTTGTCGGCGATCTGTTTTGCCAGGCTTGTGAAGATCCGCGTCGCCGTTTCGGCGGCGTTAACCGGTTCGCGATACAACTCTATTCGTCCGGTCTGAAGCCGGTGGATATTGAGAAGCTGGTTTATCATCTCAACGAGTAATGCGGCGCTCGAGCGCATATCGCGCATCGCTCGTTCCTTGTAGTCCTCGGAAACCCGATCTCCGGCACTCGTCAGCAAATCGAGGACGGTGAGAATACCCGATAACGGGCTTTTGAGGTCATGAGATACGAGCGAAAGAAAACTATCCTTGATGCGATTGGCGTTTTCCGCTTGTACGCGCTGATCGTAGAGAACCCGTTCCTTCTCGAGTCGGTCGGTCAGGTCTATAAATCCGAGCAACTCGTAGGTCTTGCCCTCACGGTTGAGCACCGAACAGCGCGTGGCGACCGGAATTTTCGTGTCGCCGTCGATGATCGTCATGCGGGCGACCGCGCCGTCAACGGGCAGGTCGGCGTCAATGATATCCGATACCGGGCGCCCGTTGAGGGAGTCACCGTCGTCGTATCCGATCAACGAGGAGAAGGCGTGATTGGCCCGGACGATCTCGCCGTCAAGCGTGAGCAAAAGAGGCGCCGGCGCCGTGTCAAATAGGCGCGAGAACGTCTCTCCTTCAGTCTTCAACCTCAGGGCCATTCTACGCAGTTCAAGCTGCCGCGTGACCTGATTCGCAAGCTTCTCAAGAAGGAGTCGACGGTTATCGTCGATTCTTCGAGGCACGTAATCGAGAACGCAGAGCGTACCAAGAGCAAACCCTTCCGCGTTGCGCAGTGGCAAGCCGAGGTAGAACCGAACTTCTTGTTCCTCTCCCGGACGGCCGATGCGCGGCAGAACTCCGTCCGGGTTAATGAGCGGCACAATCTCCTGGTCGGTTCGCGTATCCTCAATCTGAATCGGGCGATCGTCCGCGATAACAAATTGACAGTACGTCGCCGGCCGGGGGAAATCACCGGCTTCGAATCCATGCAGGCTTTTAAACCACAAGCGGGCGTCATCGATAAAACTGATGTAGGCTACGGGAACGTCCGCAACGGCGGCGGCAAGGTCGGCAATATCGTCATAATCCGATTCTCGCGGTGAGTCGAGAATCTGGTACTGCTGTAGTACAGCTAGGCGGGCTTCTTCGTTGTCCGGCAATCGTCGCATTATCTACTCCGTGCCCCGCCACGCAGTATATCACAAGTTGTAAACACAAAAAAACGTCTGGCGACGACCTACTCTCCCACCATAAGGCAGTACCATCGGCGCGGGAGGGCTTAACTTCCGTGTTCGGAATGGGAACGGGTGGGACCCCTCTGCTATGGTCACCAGACGTACAATATGTACATCACAGTCGATGGGAAGCCCGAGCACGCCGGGATGTTTTTCGTAGTGTGCTCGGCTACGCGCCGCAGGAGTGCGGTGCGCCCCCGGGTGGTTATCCTCGGGGGAGAGAAACGCGCTCAGGAATGTGATCCTGATGATGCGGGTCTGAGAGCGCTGTGAGATAACTCACATGGTCAAGCCGCACGAGAAATTAGTACCGGTCGGCTCAACATGTTACCATGCGTAGACCGCCGGCCTATCAACCAGATCATCTCTCTGGTCTCTTCAGTCTCCTTAAAGGAGAAGGGATGACTCATCTTGGGGTGGGCTTCCCACTTAGATGCTTTCAGCGGTTATCCCGTCCGAACATGGCTACCCAGCACTTACCGTTGGCACGATAACTGGTACACCAGAGGTTCGTCCACCTCGGTCCTCTCGTACTAAAGGCAGATCCCCTCAATCATCCAACGCCCGTGGCAGATAGGGACCGAACTGTCTCGCGACGTTCTGAACCCAGCTCACGTACCGCTTTAAATGGCGAACAGCCATACCCTTGGGACCTGCTCCAGCCCCAGGATGCGATGAGCCGACATCGAGGTGCCAAACTTTGCCGTCGATATGAACTCTTGGGCAAAATCAGCCTGTTATCCCCGGAGTACCTTTTGTCCGTTAAGTGACGGCGCTTCCACTCGCCACCGCCAGATCACTAAGACCTACTTTCGTACCTGCTCGACTTGTTTGTCTCGCAGTCAAGCTCCCTTCTGCCTTTGCACGTACACGCTGATTTCTACCCAGCGCAAGGGAACCTTCGCGCGCCTCCGTTACTCTTTAGGAGGCGACCGCCCCAGTCAAACCGCCCACCTGACACTGTCCACCGCCCGGTTTCACGGGTCCGGTGTGAGAAACCCCACCAGCCAAGGGAGGTATTTCACCAATGACTCCACCCATACTAGCGTACAGGCTTCATAGTCTCCCTCCTATCCTACACATGACTGGCAAAGTTTCAGTGCCAAGCTGCAGTAAAGGTTCACGGGGTCTTTCCGTCTAACCACGGGTAATCGGTATCTTCACCGATACTCCAATTTCACCGGGTCTCGCGTTGAGACAGTGCTCAGATCGTTACACCATTCGTGCGGGTCGGAACTTACCCGACAAGGAATTTCGCTACCTTAGGACCGTTATAGTTACGGCCGCCGTTTACCGGGGCTTCAATTCGCAGCTTCGCATAACGCTAACCACTCCTCTTAACCTTCCGGCACCGGGCAGGTGTCAGTCCGTATACGTCTCATTACTGATTCGCACAGACCTGTGTTTTTGGTAAACAGTCGCCTGAGCCTCTTTGTTGCAACCTCCATGAAACATTGCTATCCCACAAAGGCCATACTTATCCCGAAGTTACGTATGTAATTTGCCGAGTTCCTTAACGCGAGTTCTCCCGCGCGCCTGAGAATACTCATCCTGCCGACCTGTGTTGGTTTCCGGTACGGTCTCTGTATGGTCTACCTGAGAGGTTCTTTCTTGTCACCGTGACTCCACCCGCTTCGCTTTGCCGTAGCTCCACTCGACGTCACAGCTCACCTCAGTGTGCGGATTTGCCTACACACCTCACAAGCTCGCTGCTTACACCGGGACTACCGTCGCCCGGCCGGGCTTCACCTCATGCGTCACCCCACTCGAACCCATACAGAGGTACGGGAATATGAACCCGTTTCCCATCGACTACGCCTTTCGGCCTCGCCTTAGGGGCCGACTAACCCTGGGAAGACGACCTTTACCCAGGAAACCTTCGGCTTTCGGCGAGGGGGACTCTCACCCCCTTTTTCGTTACTCATGCCTGCATCCTCGCTTCCGTTACCTCCAGCACACCTCACGATGTACCTTCGTCGGCCTCCGGAATGTTCGCCTACCATCCATTACTGGATCCGCAGCTTCGGTACATGACGTAGCCCCGTTATATTCTCGGCGCATAGTGACTCGACCAGTGAGCTGTTACGCACTCGTTCGAGGGATGGCTGCTTCTAAGCCAACCTCCTGGCTGTCTTTGCCACTACACTTCCTTGTCCACTGAGTCATGTTTTGGGACCTTAGCTGACGGTCTGGGCTGTTTCCCTCTCGACCACGAATCTTGTCACCCGCAGTCTGACTGCCGATGAGCATCTTACGGCATTCGGAGTTTATCTGGGTTTGGTACCCGGTGAAGGGCCCTAGTCCAACCAGTGCTCTACCTCCGCAAGACTCCATCGACGCTAGCCCTAAAGCTATTTCGGCGAAAACCAGCTATCTCCGGGTTTGATTAGCCTTTCACTCCGATCCACAGTTCATCCCTGCCTTTTTTAACAGACGAGGGTTCGGTCCTCCACGTCGTTTTACCGACGCTTCATCCTGACCATGGATAGATCACCCGGCTTCGGGTCTACCGCACGAAACTACTCGCCCTATTCAGACTCGGTTTCCCTTCGGCTTCGGTACTCCTATACCTTAACCTCGCTTCGCACGGTAACTCGCAGGCTCATTCTACAAAAGGCACGCCGTCACCCCCTAAAGGGCTCCGACCGCTTGTAAGTCTACAGTTTCAGGTTCTCTTTCACTCCCCTCACCGGGGTCCTTTTCACCTTTCCCTCACGGTACTGCTTCGCTATCGGTAGCCACCACGTATTTAGCCTTGGAGGGTGGTCCCCCCAGATTCAGACAGCGTTTCACGTGTGCCGTCCTACTCAGGTACGCATCGGAAGTCGTCTCGGTTTCGTGTACGGGACTGTCACCCGCTCTGGTTGCCCTTCCCAGTAGCATTCCACTACCAACACGGTTTCTCACTCCATATCGACGCGCCCTACAACCCCGCATTGCTGCGGTTTGGGCTCCTCCCCGTTCGCTCGCCGCTACTAAGGGAATCTCGTTTGATTTTGTCTCCTCCGGGTACTGAGATGGTTCAGTTCCCCGGGTTTCGCCTCCACACCCTATGTGTTCAGGTGCAGATGACCGACCATCACGTCGGCCGGGTTACCCCATTCGGCAATCGACGGATCGCAGGATGTGTGCTCCTCCCCGTCGCTTTTCGCAGCTTACCACGGCCTTCTTCGCCAGGTGGCTCCAAGGCATCCACTGTAGACCCTTGTTCGCTTGACCATATGAGTATCTCACGACGCTCTCTCCACCAGTACCCTTCGGCATGAAGGTACCAGCGTTCGTCTGCGCGGTATGGTCTCCCACACCTATCGCAGACACATAACGCACGCTACGTGCGCTACTGCATCGCTCGTTTCTCTTTACTTCCCATCCCTATGTGATTTCAAAGAACAAAAAGCGTCATGACGACGCTCGTAATCGCGTGCCGAACACGCGAAACATACTTTATTCGACGGCCGTCCAAACCGGCACGCGAAAATCGTTTGTTCCACTTGTAGCCCGCACAGCCCGTTCGCTCGTTCCGAGTCCCCTTCCAGCGGATACCCGATTCAAACGATCGGTAACTGGAGGTAAAGGGACTCGAACCCTTGACCCCTAGAATGCAAATCTAGTGCTCTAGCCAACTGAGCTATACCCCCGACACGGATCTGAGGGAATGAGAAGGACGCAGGAGGAAGCGGGGTGTCAGGAGTCACGCGAGCGCGATCTCCCGACGAACCGGATACCGATACGAGACCGGTGTCCGGGGGTGAGGCCAACGGCCTCGAAGCTACCGGGGCTCACTGCGTGAGTCGGTAGCGAGCTGCCTGACCGGGTCGCCATCGGGCGACCGGTATGGTCAGGTGACCTTTCTCGTAGAAAGGAGGTGATCCAGCCGCACTTTCCAGTACGGCTACCTTGTTACGACTTCACCCCCCTTACCAGGCATACCTTCGACGTCGTCCTCCGTAATGGTTAGACTAACGGCTTCGGGTACCCCCGACTCGGGTGGTGTGACGGGCGGTGTGTACAAGGCCCGGGAACGTATTCACCGCGCCATGCTGATGCGCGATTACTAGCGATTCCACCTTCATGGAGTCGAGTTTCAGACTCCAATCCGAACTGAGACCGGGTTTTTGCGATTCGCTCCACCTCGCGGTTTCGCGTCACTTTGTGCCGGCCATTGTAGCACGTGTGTAGCCCAGGATATAAGGGCCATGATGACTTGACGTCGTCCCCACCTTCCTCCGGTTTGTCACCGGCAGTCTTGCCTGAGTCCCCAGCTTTACCTGCTGGCAACAGACAATAGGGGTTGCGCTCGTTGCGGGACTTAACCCAACACCTCACGGCACGAGCTGACGACAGCCATGCAGCACCTGTACACGAGCTCCGAAGAGCGCCGTGGTCTCCCACGACTCCCCGTGTATGTCAAACCCTGGTAAGGTTCCTCGCGTATCATCGAATTAAACCACATGCTCCACCGCTTGTGCGGGCCCCCGTCAATTCCTTTGAGTTTCACCGTTGCCGGCATACTCCCCAGGCGGTGCACTTACCACGTTAGCTCCGGCACTGAGGTTTCAACACCCCAACGCCTAGTGCACATCGTTTACAGCGTGGACTACCAGGGTATCTAATCCTGTTCGCTCCCCACGCTTTCGCGCCTCAGCGTCAATCACTTGCCAGGAACTCGCCTTCGCCACCGGTGTTCTTCCTGATATCTACAGATTTCACCCCTACACCAGGAATTCCAGTTCCCCCTCAAGGATTCAAGACATACAGTTTCCAGCGCGAGTCCGCAGTTGAGCTGCGGTCTTTCACACCAGACTTGTATCTCCGCCTACGCGCCCTTTACGCCCAATAATTCCGAACAACGCTCGCCCCATACGTGTTACCGCGGCTGCTGGCACGTAATTAGCCGGGGCTTATTCCTGTCCTACCGTCATCACGCGGGCATTCCCTCCCACGCTTATTCCTCAGACAGAAAAGGGCTTTACAACCTCACGGCCTTCATCGCCCACGCGGCGTCGCTCCGTCAGACTTTCGTCCATTGCGGAAGATTCTTAGCTGCTGCCTCCCGTAGGAGTCTGGGCCGTATCTCAGTCCCAGTGTGGCCGATCACCCTCTCAGGCCGGCTACTGATCGTCGCCTTGGTAGGCCGTTACCCCACCAACTAACTAATCAGCCGCAGGCTCATCCTTCGGCGGGGCCAAGGCCCCTTTCCTCCGGTTGCCACAGCATCCGGAGCTCATTCGGTATTACCCTGTGTTTCCACAGGCTATCCCCAACCAAAGGGTAGATCACCTACGTGTTACTCACCCGTTCGCCGGTCTCAGGAATCCGAAGACCCCCTACCCCTCGACTTGCATGCTTAAAACGCGCCGCCAGCGTTCGTTCTGAGCCAGGATCAAACTCTCCATGATCTAATTACGTCCCCGAAGGGACGCTCTTACTCATAATCATGAGAGCCCGCTTCCTCTGCTACGCGTCCTTCCCTTCCCTCATTCCATGTCAAAGAGCACCTCTCCACCTCATCGCGCATTTCTCCACAACGCTCATTCAAGCGCGCGGCTGATGCTCAATCTCGATGAAGAGTGAGACGATGACCCTACCAAACACACCGATCGTGTGTCAAGCACTTCACGTACGTATTCCCCGTACGATCTCAAAGCAGCGCACGCAACTCTCGTCACCGCGCCGCCACCGCCCCCATCGCCAAGAGCGTGATCGCGAATCTATCAAAGACAGAGGTTAAGGGTCAAGTACATATGCTACAATCCGCGCATGAATTTGACCGCCCCGATTATCAACCGCGTCCGTACGTACCTGCGTAAGAATAAACTCGACGCTCTGGTCGTTCCGAGCGCTGATCCGCATCAAAGCGAATACACACAGGAGCACGATCGTTGCCGCGCGTACGTAAGTGGCTTTTACGGTTCGGCGGGGACCGTCGTTGTGACCCAATCCGAGGCCGGTCTGTGGACCGACTCACGCTACTTCCTCGCCGCGGAGACCGCGATAGCTGGATCGGAGTTTTGCCTGTTTCGCCTCCACGAGGAGGGCGTTCTCGACTATCCGGCATGGCTGGCCGCAACTCTTCCGGCCGGATCTACCGTTGGCGTTGATGGGGGCGTCGTGACGCTTGCGGAACGCCGCACGCTGGAGTCACAACTGGGGCTCCGGAACATCGCGCTCACGGCGCTTATCGATCCATTTGCGGAGCTCTGGCCCGATCGTCCACCGCTCGTTAGCGATCCGGTTTATGTGCTCGACGATACCTACGCCGGTGTCTCGACGCGGGAGAAGATCGCGAACCTCCGCGCGGCGATCGCCGAGGCTTCTGCGACGACCCATATCGTATCCACACTCGACGATATCGCCTGGATTCTCAATCTTCGCGGCTCCGACGTCGCCTATAATCCGGTCTTTCGTGCCTATCTCGTTGTTTCGCTCGATCGCGTCGTCCTCTACAGAGATCGCGGCACTATAAGCGAAGATGTGCGAGTTGCGCTCGCGGACGTTGAGATCGCGCCCTATGAGCGTTTTTTCGTCGATCTTCCCACCTTGACGGGACCGGTGCTCATCGATCCACAGCGAACCAGTTGGTCAATCGCCGAATCGCTGTCAGAAATCGAAACGGTCGAGCAGATGCAGCCGAGCACCGTCGCCAAGGCGTGCAAGAACAGCACGGAGCTATCAAATCTGGAACACGCGATGGCCCGCGACGGCGCGGCACTTGTCAGGTTCTTTGCGTGGCTCGACGGAATCGATCCGGTTCGCGAACAGTTAAACGAGAACGACCTCGCCGATACGCTGCGTCGCTTCCGCCAGGAAGATGCGCTGTCGATCGGCGACAGTTTTAACTACATCTCCGGCTTTGGTCCAAACGGAGCGATCATCCACTACGACCCGACCGAAAACGGTCCGTCAACGATCGACGCCCCGGGTATCTACTTGATCGATTCGGGGGGTCAATACCTCGACGGCACTACCGACGTAACGCGCACGCTCCCGATCGGCGACGTTTCTCAGATTGAAGACCTGCTCCGACGAGCGGCAACGGACCATACGTTGGTCCTCAAGGGCCACATAGCGCTCGCGCAACTCCGATTTCCGTTTGGTACAAGCGGACGCGACATCGACGCGATCGCCCGCGCACCACTATGGGCCGCGGCCCGGTCCTACAGTCACGGTACCGGCCACGGCGTCGGTTTTGTGTTGAACGTCCACGAAGGCCCCCAGCGAATCGCGCCGGGCGCCGATCCATACCCTCTTCAGCCGGGTATGCTTGTCTCCAACGAGCCGGGGATTTATCGGACCGGAGAATACGGAATCCGATTCGAAAATCTCGTCGTCGTTGAAGAGGTCGAGAAGAGCGAGTTCGGGACCTTCTTGGGGTTCCGTACCTTGACGCTCGCACCAATCGACCGGCGCTTGATCGTATTAGAGCTTCTGCAGCCGGAAGACATAGACTGGATTGACCGATATCACGAGCAGGTAGTGGCGGCGCTGAGCCCCCTCCTCGACGACGAGGAACTGCGCTGGCTCGAGAGGATGTGCCGACCGCTTACTGCGGTAGAATAATCGTGTTTATCCGAACACCGAGTTCGCTCGCCCGGTCGTATACCTGTTCTTCGGTAACTGAACCGCGTGGCCGTGGGTGGGGAGGAGCGTCGCCGACGAGGATAATCATGCGGTCCTCGGAGACCCAGTCGTAGCCTTGCAGGCTGCCCCACAGGGCTTCGTACACGGCCTCCGGAATGTCTCGCCCGCCCGCGACTCGGATTCGATCCAATCGACGCTGAACGTCGTCGAGGTCCTCGACAAAGTCGAGGCGACGAACGAGGTAGTCTTCGAAGTAATCGCGATACAGCATAAATCCAAAGCGAACGGCCGCGTATCCCGCGATTTCTTCCTCGAGCATCCCGACGAGGTCCCTCCGAAGCATCGGTAAGTCATCATGCATACTCTGTGTTGTATCCAGAGCGAGAACGAGATCAAGCGTCTCCCCGGTGTCGGGGATGAGTCTGGCGATACGATTAATTGTGTCTTCGGGGCCGGCCGAAAACAAGGTTTCACCGTCGCTACGCTCGGATATCGATTCAAACGCGTCGACGGTATCGGGCATAAAATTACCTTCGGGAGGCCCCTCCATCGGCGCCTGGGTCACACGGAGAATAAAGGGATTATCGCGATAGGCACCACGGTAATCGGCGTACGGAAAGGTAAACGTGCGCACGCTCAGGTAAGAACCGTCGAGAACCATCAGCTCACCGTTCCGGGTGTATGGATAGCCAAACTCGACGATGTACGGGATAAAGATGCGAAACGCGCTCCCAAAAACGGGATCGGGCTCAGGCGTGCTATCGATTAGAAAGAAGCGACCCTCCTGCGGGAGAAACTCGCCGTCAAGAATCCGTCGCTCACTTCCATTGGTCGGGTGAAACTCAGGATTGCGGAAGGAGTACGTCGCCGCCCGGTTGTCCGGCGCCTCGGTGGATTCGGTAAGCATAACTGATCCGAGACCGTCGATCGCCCGGACCCAAAGATCGTAACCGCCGTCGAGATTCTGTTCGATCCGTAGGTCTTCCGGCGAAATCGAAAGCACCGACGCGGCGTTCTGCCCGTGGAGAACTGCGGGAGAACCAAGAATTCCTAGTGTTAAAAGTGCGATTCCAACGACGTTTCGGCCCATTCCGACTTCCTCTTATCATAGTGTCGGCAACGGGAGAGCGGTCTATTAGGTCTTTCAGAACTCGACAAAGGCGGGAAACTCGGGAACCGGTATCCCTGTTGCCTGCGCGATTGCTCCGGTCGCAAGAGACTCGAGAGCGCGGGCCGTTTTCCGGTCCGCCTGGGCGAAGAACAGCAAGAGGTCCGTATACTCCTGTAGGAAATCACACGCCCAGGGAATTGCCTCCGGAATGACAAGGTAGAGATCAAAATCCGGCGTGGCATAGCGGATCAGGTCTTGGGCACTTTGCCGCCGACCGTCGTACTGCTCGGTCGGCGCAAAACTACAAGCGTACGGGAGCCATCGACTAACCGCGGGATCCGCCGTCCGTTGCGGCTCCGCGAGCAGAACCTCAACCGACACACCGTCGACATCGTAGAATGCGACAAAGTGGGCGATATCGTTCGCCGGCAGGCGAGCGATACCGCTTTGAAACCGCGGCTGACTGACCAGAATGGCGCGTGACGCGGTTTGCTGGGCCCCGACGATCCCGGTCCCTAAGAAAAAACAGGCGACGACTAGACCGATGAGGCGTCTATTCGACCGTAACGCTCTTGGCGAGATTCCTCGGTTGGTCGACATTACATCCCCTCTCGAGGGCGCAGAAGTACGAAAACAGCTGGGTCGGCACCGTCATAAGGAATGGGTACATCAACTCATCGGCAGAGGGAACGTAGAGTACATCGTCAGCGATGCGCTCGACCTCGTGGTCACCTTCGACGGCCAATGCGATAACCGGTCCCGAACGCGCCTTTACCTCTTTGATGTTGTTTATCACCTTGTCGCGAAGCCCATCATCGGGAACAAAGAAAAAGGACGGGGTTTGCTCGTTAATCAACGCAATTGGGCCGTGTTTGATCTCGGCGGCGCTGTAACCCTCGGCGTGAATGTAGCTCACCTCTTTGAGCTTGAGTGCGGCTTCGAGCGCAACGGGGTAGTTGAGTCCTCGTCCAAGAAACAGAAAATCTTCTGCCCGTGCGTACTTCTTCGCCAACGCCTGAATCGGCATGGAGTTGTTGAGAATTTGCTCAATTTTCCCGGGAACCGCTTCAAGTTCGGCGATAAAACGACGTCCAAAGTCATAGGAGATATCGCGCATCCGACCCATAATCAGAGCAAAGAGATACAGAGCGGTCAGTTGACTCGTAAACGCCTTTGTCGAGGCAACCGCGATTTCCGGGCCGGAGTGAATGTACACACCCCCGTCGGACTCTCGGGCGATCGTCGAACCGACGACGTTACAAATGCCCAGAACGCGTCCGCCTTTTCTCTGAACTTCTCGCATCGCGTAGAGCGTGTCGGCCGTTTCTCCCGACTGACTAATCGCAAAGTACAAGCTGTTTCGTTCGACGATAGGGTTACGGTAGCGAAGTTCGCTCGCGAGCTCGGCGGAGGCGGGAAGACGTGCCAGCGACTCGAGCACGTAGGACGCGACGAGACCGGCATGGTAGCTCGTTCCAGCCGCGAGAATTTTAATTCGGTTTATATCCAGGAGCTCGCGATTGCTCAGCTCAAGACCGCCGAGGTGCCCTGTGGCAAACTCCTGGTCGAGTCTGCCGGTAAATCCCCGGGCGATCGACGCCGGCTGTTCGAAGATTTCCTTCTCCATAAAGTGAGCAAATCCGGCCTTTTCGATCTCCTCGAGTTCCCAGCTGATATGCTCGACTTCTTTCTTTATCTCGTTGTTGCGCAAATCGCTCGTGATGTAACCATCGGGACGGATCGAAACGACCTCACCGTCCTCGATGTAGATAACCTGCTTGGTATGGGCGATGATCGCCGTTACATCGCTCGCCAGGAACATCTCATCATCACCGACGCCGAGAACAAGCGGCGAACCGTTCCGTGCGCCAACGAGGCGATCGGGCTCGTCGACGTGCATAGCAAGAATGCCGTACGTACCTTTGAGGAGGCTCAACGTTTGCTTTACCGCCTGTTCGAGATCTCCGTCGTAAAAATCGGCGACAAAATGGGCGATAACCTCGGAGTCGGTCTCCGACGAAAAAACGTGACCTTCGCTTTCGAGTCGATCCCGAAGCGCCTGAAAGTTTTCGATGATGCCATTGTGTACGATCGCCACCGTTGCGGTAGGATCGAGGTGGGGATGCGCATTCGGGTCGGTTACGCCGCCATGCGTCGCCCAACGCGTGTGACCAATACCGATCGTGCCGGGGGTGTCTTGCGGTACCGCCGCTCGCAGTTCCTGAATTTTTCCGGCTCGTTTGATAACTCGCATTGAACCTTGGTGTTCAACGCTGATACCGGCGGAATCGTAGCCACGGTACTCGAGACGGCGCAGTCCTTCAATCAGGATTGGAGCGGCCAAGCGCGGACCGCAGTATCCGATAATTCCACACATAGAAAAACATTCCCTTCACTACGCTTCGGTCATGGCGACCAGGCGTTTCTTGTTTTTTAATCGTATCGCGTTTCCCTGTATCTCACAGATTCCGGACTCGTCGAAACTTGCTATGAGCTCGGAGACTACCAGCTGGGGCGATTGCAAATCAAGCGCGATCCCCTCGATCGCGCGATCGAGGGTGAGGATCGGCTCGGCCGATTCGCACTCCATAAAACGATTGTACAGGTTAAGCGCAACAAGACTGCGTTGATTGCGTCGGAGTAACTGCTGGATCTGTGAGTTGGCATTTTGCAGGCGCTTGGAAAGCTTGTCGATCACGTTCATCGCTATCTTGGTGTTCTTCCCGATCATCGCCTCAAAACCGGCGCGATCGAAGGCGAGGAGCTCGGTCGCGCCGACCGAGATCGCGGAAGCAGAACGCTTGATGTTGGAGACGATAGCCATCTCGCCAAAAAAATCACCTTTGGCGAGCTCGGCGAGTTTGTGCTGACGACCGTCGATCGTCTTGGAAATCAGAACTCCCCCGCTCTGTATAATAAACATCTTGTCGCCGGCGTCACCCTCGGAAAAGATTATCGTTCCATCGCGTATCGTCTGGCCGTACTTCTCAAACAGTGGATTGTCGGACACCGTGTTTCCTCCCGTTACATCTCCAAGTATAAGATTCGGCAGGATCGATCCGCAAGCTAAGCCCCGCCAAGCAAAGAGCCGTCGCATCGCCTCACGCTTACCGGGGTGACGATATGTGGCGCTGTACTGTTGCAATACTCGGCTCTCTCGTTTTTTGCGGGCTACTCGGCTGTAACGGTTTGCCCGATCTTCCCGCGATGATCGAGGGAGACTGGGAGCCGGCGATCCTCGAGCAGGTCGAACCGGTCGGGCCGCGGGCGATAGCCCTTACGTTCAGCGAGGAAGTCGAGCTTATTCGATCGCGTTTTGACCCGGAGATCGGCGACGTGGTCGATACGTCATGGGATGGTGAAGCGCTCGTGCTTCGCGTCTCACAGTCATTTGATCCTGGTGCGGAATACGCGATTGACGCCGAAGTCCGCGATCGAGCGGGAAACATCTCGGCCTTTGTCGCCCGTTTCTACGGTCTTAATCCGCGCCTCCCTCCGGTGCTGATAAATGAGATCGTCTGCGAGGGATCCGGGAGTCGTCCGGACTTTGTTGAGCTACGTGTTCTCGAGCCGGGAAATCTCGGTGGCCTGAGTATATCGGAAGGAGGACCTCGTACCTGGGATAGTCGGTTTGTGTTCCCGCAGATCGAAGTCGCGGCGGACGACTACGTTATCGTCCACTGGAAACCGAGCGGCGATGGTGACGAGATCACCGAGATCGACGATCGCGGCGAAAGCGGTGGCACAAACGCTCATCCGGACGCATGGGACGTCTGGGTCGCCGGTGGAGATGGAATCCCTAACAGCACCGGCGGCCTCACGCTGTCCGCCTGGCCGGGCGGACCATTACTAGACGCGTTTTTATACACGACAAAACGGTACGAAGCCGACAGTGACAAACGCGGATTTGGTTTGTCCTCCCAACTCGATATTTTTGAGGAAATAGTCGCCGCCGGCGGGTGGGTTATCTCCGGAGATTTTGTCATACCCGACGACGGATTTGACCCGGAAGACAGTACGGCAACACGATCGATTAACCGGCGGAGCACTGGAGAGGACAGCAATCATCCGTCTGACTGGCACATCGTACCAACGAGCGGAGCAACTCCGGGATCGGTAAACAGCGACGAGGTCTATGTGCCTTGACGTCGTCTAAGACAGGTGATTCTCAAAGAAATCGACAATCGTTTGTTTTGGAGCGGCCCCGACGTGCTGGTCAACGAGATCACCGCCCTTAAACAGGAGAATCGTCGGGATACTCACGACGTCGTACTTCGCGGCGATCTCGCCGTGGGCGTCGACATCGAGGCTCGTGACCTTGAGACGTCCCGAGAAATCGGTGGCGAGTTCATCCATGATCGGAGCGATCATTTTACACGGTACGCACCAGTCGGCCCAAAAATCGACGATTACCGGGACCTCAGACTCGAGGACCTCGTGTTCGAAGCTCTCGGTTGTCAGTTCGATCTTCATCGTTCCAAAGTAGCCGCTCCGCCCGTTGGAGTCAAACGCCGAGTACTATTTCGGCGCGCCTCCGGACGTCCTGGTAAGGGTCACCCTTTGAGGGAATCGATCGTACCAACGTCGATCCAACCACAGCAACGTCGCAGTGACCCGCAAGCGCTTCGACCTGGCTGTGCTCCTCGATACCAAAACCGGCCATGACCCGTGCGCCGAGCGAGCGCAATCGCTCCAAGAGCGCGACGTTCTCGGATCCGATCTCAGTTCGCGTCCCGGTTATACCGCGGCGGAGCGTCGCATAAATCGTCTTTGGGGCCAGCTTGGCGAGCGCAGTTATCCTCTCCGGGCCGGTGTCGGGCGCGAGAACGGGGACTATCTCAATTCCAAGTCGCCTTCCGGCGCTGTACAAACCCTCGTCGGAATCAAAGGGCAGATCCGGCACAATGAGCCCGCGGATCCCGATCTCGTGGGCCCGCGCGACAAATCGATCGACGCCCGTTGCGTATACGGGCGAGGCGTAGCTCATGAGATAAATCGGTGGCGCTCCGGAGTCGACGAGTTCGGCAAGAGATGACCAGCCTTCTCGTAAGGTAAATCCGGCGTCGAGCGCGGCCGCACACGCACCCTGTATGGTGGGGCCATCAGCGGTCGGATCGCTAAACGGGAATTGTACTTCGAGGTAGGCAACTCCGGCGTCAACGAGGGCCGCCGCCACCCGCCGTGCTCGATCCTTATCCGGAAAAAACGAGACCATATGGGCCATCAGTTGTGGTGTCGTCATCGACCGGCCTCCTGAAGTAAGAATTGGCGCCACGTGTCCGGATCGATTTGTGGCGCCGTAATAAAGAGGTCTTTGTCCCCCCGCCCGCTCATATTTACGACCACTGCTGCGTCGGGTCCAAGCTCCCGCGCCAGCTGGAGCGCCTGGTAGCCGCCGTGGGCCGATTCGAGCGCAAAGACGATTCCCTCGTTTTTGGCAAAAAAGCGCAACGCCTCGAGCGCCTGCGAATCGGTTGCGACACGAAACTCGATGCGGCCCGACGTTCCGAGATGAGCCAGTTGCGGACCGACCCCCGGATAATCGAGGCCGGCCGAGATCGAGTGCGTCGACTCAACTTGTCCATCCTCATCGAGGAGAAACAACGATTTGTATCCCTGGACGATCCCGAGGCGACCCTCTCCCGACAATCGCGCGGCGTGGTCACCCGGGGTGCGTCCTCGTCCACCTGCCTCCACACCAACCAAGCGTGGCTCGGCGGTGTCCAGCCAGGGTTCAAAAAAACCAATAGCGTTTGAACCGCCGCCGACGCACGCGACAAGAGCAGCGGGATCGACTTTACGCTCCGCCAGTTGATCCTTAAGCTCTCGCCCGATGACCGACTGAAACTCGCGTACCATATCCGGGTATGGCGCGGGACCAAGGGCCGAGCCGATGATGTAGTGCGTGTCGCCGAAACTCGCGGCCCAGTCGCGCAAAGCCTCGTTGACCGCGTCCTTGAGCGTTCGAGCGCCCGAGGAGACCGGCACTACTCGCGCTCCAAACAGTTCCATCGTAAATACATTTGGGCGTTGGCGAGCGATATCGACCTCGCCCATGTAAACGGTACAATCGAGGCCCAGTTTGGCCGCCACTGCCGCTGTGGCCAGACCGTGTTGACCCGCGCCGGTCTCGGCTATGATGCGCCGTTTGCCCATCTTTTTGGCGAGGAGCGCCTGGCCAAGGGCGTTGTTGATCTTGTGAGCTCCGGTGTTGGCGAGACCTTCGAGCTTCACATATATTCGGGCGCCGCCAATCTCGCGCGTGCTGTTCTCCGCAAAAAGGAGGGGAGTTGGACGCCCGGTGTAATCACGTTCGATCGCCGCAAACTCGTTCCAGAAGCCTTTG
The DNA here is from genome assembly GCA_965601745.1 of Alkalispirochaeta sp. Lineage (GTDB taxonomy): Bacteria > Spirochaetota > Spirochaetia > DSM-27196 > Alkalispirochaetaceae. Next base: position 3,875,176 of record OZ271836.1, on the reverse strand, counting down.
TCGGAACGCGCCGCAAGGAACGCTTCGGTTAGTTCATCCAGTGGTCCGCGAAGGATTTCGGCCACATACGCACCACCAAACTCGCCAAAATATCCGGTCGCTTGCTTAATCATCGTTGGTCTACCACCTCTCGTGCGCGTTGTATCTCAGAGAAGAACCGTTTTATCGCCGTCGGGTCTTTCCGACCCGGAGTCTGTTCAAGGGCGCTCGAAGCGTCGATAAGCTCGGGCCGGTGACGCATAACGATCTCGGCCACGTTATCGGGGCCAATTCCGCCAGCGAGCCATAGTTCACCATGAGGACGCTCGGCCAGCGCCTCGATCACAGCGGCGAGCACGCTGTCGTTAACCGGACGACCGGTACCTCCGGGGCGGTGACGGTCAAACGCGTCGACAAGTACGCGCGCCCCGCGGTTTTCCGCTACGGCAGAACGAGCGCTCGTTTCGTCGGGTGGGCGGATCGCCTGGTAGTAGGGCCACCCGTATAAGAGAGCCTCGTCAGCGGCGGCATCGCCGTGTAACTGGAGAGCATCTAACACGCCCCGCGCCAGATCGTCCTGCGCCCGAGAAACTAACGACCTGCTCTCTTCGTCGTTGCGGCCCTCAACAACGACCCCAACGAGGGGCACACCAATGTCGGCGGCAAGATCTGCGGCCAAACGATCGGGGGCTTTTCGTGGCGACGGAGCGTACACCAATCCAAGGATATCGGCGCCGAGGTCACGAGCGAGCTCAGCGTCGTCCCGATTGGTTATCCCACAAACCTTTACAACGGGTCGACGTTCTCCGGCGAGAGCGGCGGAGATGAAGTTCCAAAACGGATCGAGACGCCCCGCGGGTACGAACGGGGAGGCAATCGCGCGCGCGAGCGCGGCGGCACGTTCTGGTGCGCCCATCACCGCTTCACCGACGAGGAGCGTCGAGAACCCGGCATCACGGGCGAGCAGCGCGTCTTCCTCGTAAAATACGCCCGACTCATATACACGGGTGCACGGCCAATCGATCCGCCCAGCGAGCGCTAACGGTCCGAGCAGATTGACCCGGAACGTGCGTAGGTCGCGACTGTTGATCCCGACAAGCGCCGGACGGAGCGGAATAATCTTCTCGAGATCCTCCTCGTCGTGTATCTCAACGAGCGCGCTCATTCCGAGCGCTTCCGCTTCCCGTATCATGTCGCCGATCTCCGCTCGCGATAGAATTGCGGCGATAAGGAGAACGGCGTCGGCACCCACCTTTCGCGATACACGAACGTCATCGCGGTCGAGCAAAAAGTCTTTGCGAAGAATGGGCGTTTCCGGTAGAGCCCGCCGAATATCAATGAGGTCGCGGAGGCTCCCTCCAAAATGATCCTGTTCGGTGAGAACACTGATCGCGCAGGGCGCAGCTGCGGCGTAACGCGCCGCCTGCTTTACGGGATCAAACTTCTCAACGCCCGTTAATGCGCCACGCGACGGACTCCGACGCTTAACCTCGCATATCAGGGCCGGAGGAAACACTAAAGGCTTGTGATCGTCGGGAAAATCCTGATCAGACAACCCTTGCTCCAATCCCTCGCGACTCCGCCGCTCGCGTCGCGCTGCGACGATCTTATCAAGGATGTCAGCCCGCACCTTTGTTCTCCGTTGCCCGGATGACCTTTTCGAGAGTACTCGCTACCTGCCGATCGCGTATCGCCGCAGTTGCAAGTTTCACGCCGGATTCGATCGATTCGGCTACGCCGGCAAGCTCGAGAGCGGCGCCGGCATTAAACGCAACGGCATCGTGGAGGGCTTCGAGCTGCGCGTCTCCGCGATCGCCGCGAATTAGTCTTTGGGCAATCGCGGCGTTGTCCTCCGCGTTGCCTCCGCTCAATGCCTCAATCGGATGGCGGGCCAATCCGTAGTCCTCCGGCGTTATCTCGCTCTCTTCAAAAACGGCGGCTTGTAGCCGGGCCTCCGGGTCAGACGCCGCTGTATCGTCGAGCGTAAACCGCACGATTTTCGTCGGCGCCGAAACGCTGATTTCGTCCTGTCCATCGAGCCCGTGTACGATCATGCCCCGACGAACCCCGAGTCGGACCGCAGCCTCGGCAACGATCCGCAGATACGCGGGCGAAAACACACCGATAAGCTGGCTATCGGCACCCGCTGGATTGGCGAGCGGACCGAGTACGTTCATGATCGTTTTGATGCCGAGCGCGCGACGAGCGGGTCCGGCAAACCGCATCGCCCCGTGGTACAAAGGCGCGAAGAGGAACGCAAAACCGGTCGTCTCTATGCACGCCGCCGCTTGTTCCGGCGATATCTGGATGTTTATGCCCAACGACTGATAGAAATCGGCGCTCCCGCTACGCGAACTCACCGCGCGGTTACCGTGCTTGGCGACTCGCGCGCCACAACTGGCGGCGACAAGTGCGGTCAGGGAGCTGATATTGAACGTTCCCAGTCCGTCGCCTCCGGTACCGCAGGTATCGAGAAGGCTTCCGGATACGGGAAGCGGGGTGCGCTTACGGTGAAGAACCGATGCACAACCGGCGATCTCGGCGGCCGATATACCTTTGGCGTTGAGCGCCACAAGAAATCCGGCGATCTGGGCGTCGGAGAGATTGCCGTCGGTTAACTCCTCCATAAAGCCGGCCGCCTCGTTCTGGCTGAGGTCGGTGCCGTCAATCACTCTTGAGAGGTAGATACGCGGTTCGAACGGTTCGCGTCGATAGCTGAGAAAGTTGTGGAGAACGCGCTTGCCGTTCTCGCCGGCGATAGACTCGGGATGGAATTGCACGCCTTCGACCGGATACTCGCGATGCCGAACTCCCATAATCTCGCCATCTTCACTCCGCGCGGTAATCTCGAGCTCGTCCGGCAAGGAATCCTCTTCTATCGCGAGAGAATGGTAACGCGTGAACTCGGCCGGAGAGTTTATGGAACGGAAGAGTCCGCGCCCGTCTACGTCGATTCGACGTACCTTCCCGTGAACGATTTCCCGCGCGCCAACGATCGTACCGCCGTATGCCGTCCCGATCGCCTGATGTCCGAGACATACCCCCAAGATCGGTACCCGGCCGGAAAAGCGCCGGATCGCGTCCACTGAGACGCCCGCATCCTCCGGTCGCCCGGGCCCCGGCGAAACGACGATCCTGCTCGGATCGAGCTTCTCAATCTCTTCCACGGTGATTCGATTGTTGCGAATGACGCGGATTTTCTCGGTCGTCAACTCGGACAGGTATTGATAGAGGTTGTAGGTAAACGAGTCGTAGTTGTCGAGTAAAAGAATCATTCCTGTTCCTCCAACCCGACGGCGCGCATCAGCGCGGCGAGCTTCTCGTTTGTTTCGACGTACTCACGCTCCGGATTTGAGTCAAATACGACGCCCGCGCCGGCCTGAAGAATCATCTCGGTCGGCGTTCGCAATCCCGCGCGGATCGTAATACAACTGTCGAGATTACCGCCGGGTTCGATGTAGGCAACGACCCCGGCATAAAATCCACGTCGATGCGGCTCGAGGCGGTCTATCGTCTCGATTGCCCGAATTTTTGGCGCTCCACTCACGGTCCCCGCTGGAAAGGTCGCGCGGAGCGCCGCGACACCCGTCCGTCCCGGAGACAGATCCCCTTCGACCTGGCTGACGATGTGCATGACCCGGGAGTAGCGTTCTATCGTCATAAAGTCGGTTACCTCCACGGTTCCCGGTTGGCAGACTCGACCGAGGTCGTTACGGGAAAGATCGACGAGCATAAGATGTTCGGCGCGCTCCTTTTCGTCGGAGAGGAGTTCACGTTCCAGTCGGCGATCCTCATCTTCGCTTGCGCCGCGTCGTCTCGTCCCCGCGATTGGTCGCATAGTCGTTCGGCCGTTCTTGACGCGAACGTGCATCTCCGGAGAAGCAGCAAACAACTGGACGTCGCCAAAGTCGAGATAGACCAGGTACGGCGCCGGATTGGACGACCGCAATCGGCGGTACGCTTCGAGCGCCGGCATGTCGGTCTTTACCCGTACGCGGCGAGAGAGGACACCCTGGAGCAGGTTCCCGGCGACTATCTCATCGCGTACGGTTGAGACGCCGGTGAGAAATGCGACTCGTTCGTCCGGTTCCGTGAGTATCTGGGCCGGCCAGACCCTATCCTGATCTTTGAGGTAGTTGAAGTTGAGATCGTGAATCGATTCCTCGGTCTCGCGAACCGCCTGGTCAAGATCGATCTCATGTTCGGCGTAGTTGAGACCAATTACGTAAATCAGGTCGCTATAGTGATCGAAGATGACAACGATATGGCCAAAAAGAAAACTCGCTTCGGGGAGACCGACCGGGTCTTCGCGGCGGAGAAAGGTGATCGTATCGCAATAACTCGCAAACTCGTAAGATAAAAATCCGATCCCGCCGGCCGGAAACGGGAAATCCTGCTGAGGTGCCTGGTGTTGATCGGCGAAATAGCTGAGCACGTCGAGAATGTCGCGCGCCTTGCTCTTGATCCTCGCTGAACGCGTACCATCTTCGAAGAAGACCTCTCCGTTACGTTGGACAACGCGGAACGCCTCTTTTACCATCAAGAGCGAATACCGGGCCCGTCCACCGTCGAAGCTCGCCGATTCCAACACGACGCGTGCCTTGAGCTTTTTCGCGAGCGCATACGGAGTAAACCGCTCGCCGGACAAAACTTTGATTACCTGATTTGACCGTTTCTCCATTTCTCCCCCGTTCTATTACCGAATCGCTCACCAAACAAAAAAAGCCGCGAAAAAACGCGGCTTTGTATCCGCGGATCAAAGAACTCGATCCGCATTAGACGTTGTTTAACGGCGCGGACCGACTACGAGGTCCACCACCAGAATCGCGAAGTTATCATCGTGCTCGTTTGTACGACCAGCTTCATGTCCGGCGACGATATCGAAATCCTGACAGATCGTCAAGGGTTTACACCGTTCTCGTTCCCGCCGCAATTGCCCGCACCGCACGGCATTTCTAAATCAGGACCAGGTCCTCCTTTTCCGGATCGGGCTGCTCTTCAATCACGCCCTCTTCCGCAAGCGACGCCGCGTCGGTCTCCGTCGCCTCAGGATCATTCTCGACCTTCTTCTTCATCGGTCGAAACTCGACGTGTTCCGCGACGATTTTGACGCGTGAGCGGGGCTCGCCCTCTCCGTTCTTCCAACGGTCCTGTTTGAGTCGTCCGACAACGCGGACGCCACGTCCTTTCGCCAGATACTCGCCGCAGTTCTCGGCGAGTTTAGCCCAAACCTCAACGTCAAAGAACGACGTCTCGCGCTTCTGCTCCTCCTCTTTGCGATACATGTGGTGCGTCGCCATCGAGAAGTTGCAGACCGAGGTGCCCGCCGGCGTCGAACTGACGACCGGATCCCGGGTGAGATTGCCCTCGATAAAAATCGAATTGAGATCGTTCATCGCTCCCTCCTCATATTTGGATACCCCTTCCGAGACAAACAGGACACGATTTGCTTTTAAGGGCCGAACGATTGTGATACATTTCGCGCGATGCGATTACACCAATTAGTTATTTTGTCGTTTGTCGCGACGATCTCCGTCACCACCGTTACGGCGGGCGGAAACAACGAGACCGAACCGGAACCACGTGATCCCGGCACCCGAATCGAACTCGGTAACGAGATAGAGCAAAATGTTGAGCGCGGCGACCAGTTCGGAAAACCGGTCTGGGCGATCGTGGAACACGGCATCGAAGCGTCTATTGAGCGCGAGGTCTCGAACACGATCGCAGACGGATACGTTCCCGTCGGCATCGACTACAGCGAAGGCGGACTCACCGTCTTGTACGCGACGGCGCCCGAGGTTGTTTTTGATCGTTGGATACTCCGTGATTTCTCGTTTGAAACGATCGACGATGAACTAACTGCGTTTCTCTTTGACGGCTGGATCCCGATGGACATCGCGATCGGCGAAGATTCGCTTACGGTACTTCTCGTTAGGGGATCTGTTCTGGAGGGTGCAATCGCCGGATGGCGCATCCATGAAGTGGCGGCGAACGACCTGGAGGCGGTTTTTTCGACGCTTGAAGCGTACCGTGATACCGGCTACACGCCGTATGGAATAGACCTCGAAGATTCCGATAACGAGTTCTGGTTTTTACTCCTGCAGTTTGACGTCGATGCCGGGTCGGATCCGCCGCGAATCGCGATCAACGGGTTTCCGGAGAGCGAATTAGCGGACGGTATCGACGAAGACATCAGCAACGGCCTTGTTCCCTGGGGCGTTGGTGTAGGTGAACAGATTACGTTCGTCCTTTATCTCTTTTAGGGTAAAGATAGACCAGACACAATAGCCCACGCTATACTGCCGCCCATGAAAACGTTGCGAATTGTCGTTCTCGTTATGCTCGTTGGCATACTTTCTTCGTGTTTCTCGATGGTGCACCGCTCGATCGAACGTGGCGACCTGGAGGCTGTCCGCGCCGAGATTGACGGCGGTGAGGATATCGAGGCGCTCGACTATCGCGACATGACCCCGCTTATCATGGCCGCTCAGTTTGGTGAGATGGACATCGTTCGATACCTCGTCGAGCAAGGTGCGGACGTCAACGCCACAATGCCAGAGGCCGATGGAGAACAAACTCCGCTTCGCAAGGCTATCGAACGGGGCGATTACGAAATGGTCCTATACCTCGTCGAAAACGGCGCCGAAGTAAATCATAAAAACAGCTTTGGATGGACGCCGTTAATGTCGGCGGTGCGACGCGGATACACCGACATCATGGAGTACCTGCTGACCCAAGGTGCCGATCCCGCAGCCCGTACAACGAGCGGCCAGACTCCCGTCAGGCTGGCGAGCGATGCAGGATACACAGACATCGTCGTCCGTCTTACGCTTATACTTCAAGAACAGTAATAGATCGCCGTCGCCCGGGGCCGGCGCCTCTTTCCCCAAATTGCGCCCCAAATGAATCCGAGATCCTTTGACATAGATAGTGGATTGCTTGTACCGACACATTAGATGGAGCTCGCTCGCTGCGATTAGTGCCGATCTATGGGTATGGAGACAGGGCCGTACGATACGGCTTGGCCGGACTCGATCTGGACTACGCGCAACTTGAGTCCCGTTTGTGTAGGTACGCCCGTCAGCAATAGACCGACGATCGGGACCGGAGAGTCTATCCACCGCGCCGGTGCGGACCAAAAACAGAAACGTATAAACTATCAGAGACAAAAAAAGGGCCCGCCGAAGCGGGCCCAACGAAAAACCGTGGTAAGAGTTGCTTAGAACTCAACCGTGGTTTCGATCGAGAAGACACCAGCCTGGGCGCTGGAGCCGGTAAACGGACCCCAGGTGTTGCCGTAGGTCGGGTCTGCGCCGCCGTTCTCATCCTTGTCGTAAAGGAGGTCGCCGGAAGCGTAGTCGATCGTGAAGGTGGTGTTGGAGATAATGTTGATGTCAACACCAACGTTCATCATGGCAAAGGTATCAGTGTCGGTCTCGCCGTCGCCGTCGGCATCGAGGTACTCGCCGCCGAGGTCGTTCGCGATGTAGAGGAATCCCGCGTAGGGAGAAACTACACCGAGGTCAGCGTCGACCTGGAGGCCGATACCAAGGTCGCTGCGTGATTCAGCAACGCCCGCGTCCTCGTTGTCGAAGAGCTGGGTGTACTCAACCATAAGGGCCGCACCGATAACCGGAAGAAGGCCTTCGTCGCCGCTGTCTTCATAAAGACCGAGGCGGATGCCGAGAGTGTTGAGGCTCTCGTCGGTGTCACCACCAAGAACGAGGTCGGCGCTGTGGATACCGTAAACGGCACCAAAATACGCACCGGAAGTGACTTCCTCTTCTTCGTCGGCATTACCGATAAAGTCGATGTGGTCGTCCTCATCCTCATCAAGACCAAGCGTGAGCCAGTCAATCTTGGCACCAATACCGATCTCAAGTCGGCTCTCAGCGTCTTCGACGGAGTCTTCTTCGCTGTAGAAGTCTACACCGACAACGGGAGCGATCGTCATGTCGCCCATCGGCAGTGCGTACTCAACGCTAAGACCAACACCGGCGGGATAGCCTGCGGTGCCGGGGTCGTTGCCGTCGGCAATTTCCATCGTCGTAACGAGAGCGACGGTGACAGCCTCAACGGGCGTGATCTCGGCATCGATGCTCAAGATGTACGCGTTGTCGTCGTTGGCGCCGGTCGCGGAACCGTCGGCGTCGGAGTCCCAGTCAAACTCGGAAGCTACGCCAAACTCAACCTCTACGAGGTCGGGGATCATAAAACCGAGCGCAACACCGGGGAATTCCGGAGCGTAGGTGGTGCCGACGTCGGCCGCTACATCAGCGGTACCGTCGGTGCTACCCGAAACGTCCAGGAAGTCGATCAGACGAACGTCGATAAGCGAGAACGCCTCGGCCTCGTTGGCCTCGACCTCTGCCTCGTCAAGATTGATCCAGAACGAACCAATAAAGACTTTACCGGTGACGCTACCAACGCTGACGTCAAACGCGCCCTCGTCTTCGCTGTCGTCGCCTTCGGCTTCAAACTCAATCTCGAACTCTTCGAGCTCGATCCAACCGTATACTTCGCCCTCGCCAAACTCTTCCGTCTGCTCTTCAGTAAACGTGAAGCTCAGGGTCGACTCGGCGGAGTTGGAAATACCAGTGGCCATCTCGTCAAGCTGCACGCCAAACGTGGCGGAAGCTTCAACCTCGATCTCCGGCTCAATGGAGACCTGCGCAAACGCAACCCCGGCAACCAGGAGAAGCGCTGCAAGTAGTAGAGAAACTCTTCTCATTATGGATTCCTCCTCGAAAGTGTCGGGGTTACAAGTCAACGACTTGGTAATACCCCTTGATCTTAGGATTCCTCGGTAGTATAGCAACGGCAAAATTCGCTGTCAAGAACAACAGTCAGCATTTCGTTGCGCTATTGTCACCTCCTAAACCACGTTAAAATGCCGTCGGTTACGGTTTTTGCACGTTTCCTGCTATTCTTAAGTCGTGGCTGAGCTCGATCAGGTTGTCAGCGGCGAATGGTTTGAGGTCCGCGAGAGAATTCACCATGCCGATCAGTTATTCGATCTCCTTGTCCGCCGAAACGAGGTGGAGCTATCCCCCGCGCTCTGGGATGCGGTGGGCGACGACCTGGAACGCGCGATCGAAGGCGGCATATTCGAGTTTAAACGCCGGCGCCTCACCTTGCAGTTGGCCAAACTCGAGGAGGCGGCGTACACGAGTGAGCTCTTTCGCGACCTCGACCGTGAGCAGATCGACGCGACAACGCTTCTACTCGTATGCGCTGCGCAGCGGTCCCTCGTGGCCGGTGAACTCCGGTTTCTTGCCCACGAGGAAGAGCAATCCGCCGAGAAATCGATCAAATCCGACTCGGAGACGGACGAACCCCAGGCCACGGGGGACTCCGGGGCGGACGGTCCTACAACGGCCGGCGGGGAGGACGCAGCGGTCAACGCCGATATCCGGCGAATCGTCACCGATATCCAGGAGATCGTCGCGGCCGATCCGTCGTTAAAGATGAACGCGGCGATCAAAAATATCATGTTGCAACTCTCGAAATACCGCGAAGAGGCGGCAACGTATCAGAAACTCAAGGACCAGGCGAGTTCGTACCGCCTCGAGATGTATTCCAAGACGTTTTCAGCGAGCTTCTCGCGAATATTTGACAGTATTCGTAAAAACTACCGCAGTTTTCTCACCGAACAGGAGGAACTGCGCAAAAGTAGTCGCGGTTCGGTACTGGACAACATCGAGACCAAGGCGTGGACGCGCCTTTTGACCCAACAAATTGAAGAAGTCAGCCGCGTCCGGGCGACGTTTCTTTTTGTATCAAAGGAACACAGTGGGATGCGCGAGCCGCTGGTCGCCCTCGGCAAGAACAAGGATGCGATTCTCTCACTCATCGACCGCGAAAAGGACCTCGCCGAGGACCTCGCCGGAGGCGAGGACGCCGGACACCGTCTCGGTCGCATTCTGGCGGTCGAGGTGTCGCGCCGTCTGCGGATGTGGGCCCGAGCATAGAGACGCTCTACCCTTTAGACGATGTCTTCGCGACCGTTCTCGTGCATCTCGCCGACGGCCTGGCGGACAAGTTGCGCTTTACCGCGCCGCGTCACCAGAATTCGACCTTGCTTGACGACGACGATCAGATCCTCGACGCCACATAATGCGATCGGTAGCTCGGAGTACACGTAGTTTCCTGAGCACTCTATCTGGAACGCGGGTTGCTGTGGGCGACCGTCGCGCGGCGTATAGGAATTGCCATTAGCTTCGCCGACGATTCCGTCGTCGGTGAGTTGGGCCATTTCGTCCCAGCTTCCGACGTCGTTCCACCGGAAAGACGCCTCGACCGTCGCACAACGATTGGAACGCTCCATCACCGCGTAGTCGACGGATATCTTCGGCAGCTGGGTGTACAACTGGTCGATAAACGCCGATTGCCACGCCACGCTTATCCCGTCGCGATTTATCACCGACAAGGCAACGCGCCGATCTTCAAACGGCAAAGCACCGATTGCGGCAAAGGCATTGGGGATTTCGGGTTCGTAAGTCTCCAATTCTGAGCGCAGCACGTCGTTCCGAAACACAAACATCCCGCTGTTCCACAGGAAATTTCCCGCGGCGAGGTATTCGTCGGCCGTCGATTCATCGGGTTTCTCCCGAAACGCGGTGACCTTTCGGCCGACTCCCACGGGTTCTCCGGCTTCGATGTAACCGTATCCCGTCTCAGCGCGGGTAGGCGTTATCCCAAATGTAACGAGGTAACCGTCGCGCGCCAGGGCATCCGCCTTGGCGACATCGGCGGCAAATTGCTCGATGGGAGTGATGAGGTGATCTGACGCGAGAACCAGTGAGGTCTCTTCTGCTGCGCCACAATCCGCGAGATAGCTGACGGCAAATCCGAGGGCGGGCGCCGTGTTACGCATCTCGGGCTCGGGTAGGACGACGATGCGCTCGCGCAATCGTCCGAGCTTGATACAATCATCGAGAACGCGCTCGACTTGAGAGCGATGCGTCACGATAACGATGCTTCCGCGGGTGGCGACTTCGGCGGCGCGTTCGACCGTCATCTGAAGGAGCGACTTGCCCGTCCCTGGATCAAAGAACTGCTTGGGGCGCTCGGCGATAGACGCCGGCCACAATCGAGTACCCGAACCGCCGGCAAGAATAATCACGTTATCGACCACGGAACACCTCCCGGGCAAACTATAAACTACGAGACTGTTGACCGCCAGTAGAGGCGGACATAGAATGAAGCTATGGCTGCTGGATTTAGTCTATCTCTATACCCTTGGGTTTATGTAGCCCACCACGGCGAGGAAGCTGGGTGGCATGGCGATTTTCGCGAGCAGGAGCACCTGTCACCGAGTGAGGAGGAGGCGCTTCCGGATGCGGAACGACTCGCGCTTCTCGGTCGTCGCAATTCGATTCCCGATCTTCCGCTGGTCAACTATACAACCCAATACGGCTTAGGCTGCTTTGAGGGTCTCAAGGCCTTTCCACAACCTGACGGTTCGCTCAGGAGTTTTCGGCCCGATGAGAACGGAAAACGAATGAACCGGTCGATGGCCGGCCTGCAGATGCCGCCTTTACCGGTCGAGATGTTTTTGGACGGGGTACTCGGCACCGTCGCGCGGAACGCGGATCTCGGATTTGCTCCCGCCTACGAACGATCGTGGCAGGACGACAACTTTCTCTCCGCAAACTCGGTCTACATCCGGCCGTTTTCGTACTCGGAGCCCGGGATTGGGCTCAATTTGAGCAAACACCCCTACGTCGTTGTCATCACAACGCCGGTCGGCAGCTACTTTGACCCGGACGCGGATAGTCGGGCGATAACGACGACCAAGGTCCGTGCGACTCGCGGCGGAACCGGTTGGATCAAATGTGACGCAAACTACGTCGTCCCAACGCTCACCAAGTTTGAGGTGCAGTCCCAGGGCTATATGGAGGCGATCTTCCTCGACGGTGAAACGCATCAATACGTCGAGGAAGGCTCGTCGAGCAATATCTTCTTCCTCTTATCCGACGGAACTCTGGTCACGCCGTCGCTTGAAGATACGATTCTCCCCGGCATAACGCGCATGAGCGTCATTCAGCTCGCTCGTGATCGCGGCGTGACGGTGGAGGAACGCCGTATCGCGATCGACGAGGTGATGAGTGATGCCGTCGAATCGTTTGTTACGGGAACGGCTGCCGGTCTCTCCTATCTCGAATCGATCACCCACGAAGGACACGAACGCGTTCTCCGAAACCGAAAAATGGGCGATCTGACTCGCGACCTTCTCCACGAACTCAAGGGAATGCAGTACGGTGCGGTCGAGGATCGGCACGGCTGGATGGCCCGCGTTCCCGTCGGCGTCGCGACGGGATAGGGCATTTATTTACCCGGCGACCTAAGACCCTACCGTTGTCGGGCCGCTAGAAAAAGAGTTGTTCCTCGTCTCGCGGAATCGCCTCATGGATAGACGGTATAAACTCTTGGGTACCCTCCGGTCCCGGATAGAGAATCCGACGCATATTGAGGTTGGCGAGACTACGCGCCTCGGCGCGGATCGCGGTATCGGGATCACGGAGGTAGTTCTCGACACGCTCAGCTGAGCGACGGAGATAGTCCAACGCTTCAGTTGTGAGGGCGGCCGACGCGTCCCCGCCGCGTTGCGCCTGCCGATAAAGAGTGACGCCGATGTTGTTCTCTGTCTTGTATAGCATCTCGATTAGCGCGCGATGTTCGGGGTTCTCCTGAATCAACAGATTTCGAATCAGATCACGTCGCACTTCCAGGCGTTGCAACAGTTCGCGATAGTGGGCTTCCGCGGCCGGATACAACTCCCGGCGAAACAGGGTGTTGGCCCGCGCGTAGAGCACGTTGTCGGGGCCGACAAATCCGTTTCCGCCCCAGGCATCGAGAAAATGATTTATGGCGGTACTATGTTCACCGCGTTCGTAGCGGATAAAACCCCGTTTGTACTGCAGACGGTCGCTGTCCCGACCGTCGTCGACAGCGCGTTGATAGTAGTCGAGTGCCGTCGAAAGATTTTCCTCGCTTCCGCTCTCGTAGTAGAGAATGTCGCCCCGGAGCTCGTAGACTTCGGCGAGCCGCGGATCGGGATCGAGAAGCCCGACCGTTTTTGCTCGGTCGTACCGCCGCAGCGCCCGATCGAGCTCACCGTCGGCGGTGAGAATCTCGCGACGATCGAGGTAGTACTGGCCGCTGAGGATGTCGGCGCTGATCTGCATCGACAGCTGATCGGGATCAAGCGGCGCGGCCATCTCGAACAGCCGGATCGCCTCGTCGAGCGAGGCTCGATGGGCTCGCTTGTCGCCGAGACGAAGCCGGTTGCGGGCATCAACAAAGTGGACTTCCGGCTGCATTGGATTTGCGGCGTAGGCGGTTCGCAACACTGCTGAGATGCTCACGTCGGGCCCCGGCTCCTCGGCGGTCTCAACGTCCTCGGTATCGATCGGTAAACCCGCCGGAGGACGCGCGAGTTCGCGCTCGAGCAAATAGTTGGCGGCATTGGCGTAAATCCGGGCGTCAATCTCGGCGTCCTCGCGGGATTGCATTTCGTTTACGATTCCGCGCACAAAGCCTTCCGCGTCTTCCCCATCCATCGCCGGGTGTATCCAGAAGCGCAACATACGCATCATAAACTGATCGGTTTGCCCATGGGCGCGCATGTAGGTCATATAGGTTTCGCCGGCGGTGGTGATCCTCGTAGGATCGGTATCGGCCCAACGATAGTAATTGTCGCCGGCGGCCAGCAGTGCAGCGGCGTCAAATCGGTTCTCAAATAGTAGAATGGCGTACAGTTCCTCGGCGCGTTGGTAATTTGCGAGAGTATCCGATTGTAGCTCGCCGTGATCGAGTATCGCGGATCGATCGACGTTAAGCAGATCGATCACGCGTCTTCCGTCCCAAAACTGCTGTTCGGATTCCGAGAACTGGGCATCCTCGTCGCTCGGCCCGACATAGCGTAACACTTCGCCGAGGCGGTCACCGGCAACGGTGTTACCGGCCACAAGTTCGCGCAGAGTTCGCCGTCGATCCTCGTCGACGCCGAACACCAGTTGGTCGTACTTCTCAACGGCCCGCTGGTACTCTCGTTTTTCGACAAAGGTTTCGGCATAACGAACAAACCATCGGTCTCGAGGTCTGAGCTCGTAGGCGCGGAGAAACGTTTCCTCCGCCAGGTCGTAGCGATCCTCGAGGATAAAATCGTAGCCACGTCGGTACAGAATCCCGGCGTACGCCGGTTGGTACACAAAGCGAAAGAGAGCGAGACCCAGGACAACGGCGACTGCACTCACGGTCGCCGCAACGCGCAAGAACGGTAGCCAGACGTTGACTATTCGATAACGAAGAGTGCTTTTTTCCTCTTCAAAGGCGACGCCGCTGCGTTTCTGATATCCCTTAGGGACCTGAACAGCAGTTCCGGTGATCCGAGAGACGTGTTGCGCGATTTTCTGTGGTGTCTCGCCCGTAATGAGGAGATCTATCAGCGCAAGTATTTCCTCAGGGCTACCTTTGGTCTCGGCGATACATTCTTCGACGGCGATCCGAACGTTAAGCGGAAGCGTGCCGAGAGTTTGGCGGATACGAGCAAACTCCTCATCGGTGTAGCTCTTCTCCGCGAGTTCTTCCGTCGCGGCCTCGACCGCCGCCTCGACTTCGACCTCATCGGTGACCTCGGCGATCCCCGTATCCAGACCGGCAAAATCGTCCATCGACTCCTCGTCGATGTCGAACGCGTCCCCAAAATCGCCGAGGCTAAATCCTTCTTCCTCTATTCCCTGTATCGAATCTTCGACCGCGGGAAGCTCAAAGGAATCGACCGTGGCGTCGGCAAACGGATCGGCGCTCAGAGAATCTTCGTCCAGGTCGATATCGCCAAACTCCTCGTCAACCTGCTTCCCAAAATCGGCGCCGAATCCCGCCTGGTCGCTTGTCTCCTCTTCTATATCCTCGTCGAGGTCACTCAGACCCGCGAAATCTCCGTCGGCAGCAACTCCAAACTCTTCCGTGGCCTCGCCCGAACTTAAATCGCCAAAATCGCCCAACTCCTCGGTCAGCTCGGTATCGACGACTATCTGCTCGGCCTCCTCGGCCGCGGATTCCGCAACTTCTTGCCGAACCGGTTCCGATGAATCAAGTTCATCCGCTATGTCGGTTTCGAAATCGCCGAGGTCTTCAGCATCAAAGTCGATTTCGCCGAGGTCCTCGGAGAGGTCGCCGCCAAAATCCCCAAAATCAACGTCCTGTGGTAGATCCTCGCCGACGACATCATCCGCGATATCGGCAGCGGGCGCGGCGCCAAGATCTTCGAGATCCTCTGCAGCAAGCTCACCAAACTCGCCAAGGTCTCCCGCGTCAAAGTCGATCTTGCCAAGGTCTTCGGAAAGGTCGCCGCCGAAATCACCAAAGTCGACGTCCTGTGGTGGCTCCTCACCGACGACGGTATCGGTCATATCGGCAGCGCTCTCGGCGCTGAGATCCTCGAGATCCTCGGCGGCAAGCTCACCAAAATCGCCGAGATCTTCAGCATCAACGTCTACGTCGCCAAAGTCGCCACCAAGCTCATCGGAGAGGTCGCCGCCGAGATCGCCAAAGTCAACGTCTTGTGGTGGCTCCTCACCGATCGTCTCGGGGAGTTCGTCAAACGAGGCATCGGATATATCCGCGAACGGCTCATCCTGGGCGGCATCCGCTAAATCGGTAGCGGGTTCCGTCGCAAGATCCTCCAGATCCTCCGCGGCGAGCGCGCTGAAGTCACCGAGGTCCTCTGCCGCAAGCGCGTCAAAGTCACCGAGGTCCTCCGTCCCTTCGTCTATATCGCCAGAGTCGACGTCCTGCGGTGGTTCCTCGCCGACCGTCTCGGGAAGATCGTCAAACGAGGCATCGGTTATAGCGGCGAGCGGCTCGTCGAGGGCGGCATCCGCCAAATCGGTGGCGGGCTCGGTGTCGAGATCCTCGAGATCCTCCTCGGCGAGCGCGCCGAAGTCACCGAGGTCCTCCGCCGCAAGCGCGTCAAAGTCACCGAGGTCTTCGGTCCCTTCGTCTATATCGCCAAAGTCGCCGCTGAGATCGCCAAAATCAACGTCCTCGGTCGGCGCTTCGGCGCCAGATTCGGCAGCTCCTTCGGGTATGGCGTCGGGATCAAAAGAATAATCGGGCGGAACGGGAAAATCATCGTCACCGAGGGAAACGTCGGCAAACGGATCTGACGTCGCCTGATCCGTTTGATCGCTTACCGGCTCCGGTTCCGCGTCGGCGAGCGCGTCACCCAATAACGCCGAGAGGTCGTCGTCGATACTCGACTCCGGCCGGACGGGGGGTTCGATCACCTCGCCGCGCTCGGCGGCGACCGCGGGCTCATCACCGAGATGAATAAGTCGTTCGTGAAGTCGTTCTACGATTTCCGTTGACGGCATAGTTCTCTGGGTAGTATGTCGGCCGCTTTGCGATCCGAATCAAGACGAAGATCGTCCATACCGATAAACTGTAACACATGAGAGATATTGCATCGCCCCGCGGCGCCGCGCTACTCGCCGTGCTTTATCTTGCAACTGTTGTCGTCGCCGTAAACGGACAGGAGATCGACGGCGTGATCTATCCGCCGGACGTATTTCGGGCGATTATCTCGATCGATGATGCCGGACCGCCTGTTGTCCTTCAAAATGACGTCATCTTTACCTACCGCTCGCGGGGATTTGTCCGCTATGTCGCCGCCTCGTTTACTCACGAGGGCTATCAGCAACTCCATACCTACAGTGCGCGGCCGAGCCTCGATGGAGATCTCCGCGACGAGGTCTTTTTTCTCGTGTATCCGGTCGATCGGCGCTTGAGCGAACAGCTTGAAGACCAGATGCTCCAGTATCGGATCGTCGTCGATGGAGTTTGGCTTGTCGATCCATATGCCCCGGACCGCGTTATTGATCCCCGCGGTATACCGATTGGACAGGTTCGGGTTCGAGATCGACCGATCACCGAGTTTTCGAGTCCGCGCATACGCGCCGACGGCACCGTCCAACTGGGTTTTTCTTACGACCGGAGAATCGTCTCGGAGGTAACGACTCACGAGGACCGCACATTTTCGATTACTGTCCTACCGCGCCAGACGCCGATGGTGGTGGGCAGTTTTAACGGCTGGGATCCTTTTGTAGCCCCAATGGTTCAGGATCCACAAAACCCCGACAACTATTTTCTGAACTTACGACTCCCGCCCGGGTCGCACTACTACTACTACCTCATCGGCGGCGAGCGGATTCTCGATCCGACGAACCCCGAGATTTTTTACGACAGCCAGACTAACGCCAACGTCAGCCGGCTCATCGTTCCGCGCTCGAGTCGATGATAAACATCGCCCTCCAACTTGTAGATGACGGTCGCGGCACGATCGTACTCCATCTCGGCGTTCGGTTTCGTGTTTTACTCGGGGCGCTGGCCTTGATTGTGATCCTGGCTATGGTCGTTGGCGGCGAAGTTGGTATCGTACCGCTGCTTATCGTGGCAACGCTGCTTGTCGGCGCGTCATACGAGGAGCGTTGGATATTTGATTCAACGCGGCGACAGGTCGAGGGCCGACATGGATTAGTCTTTCTGGCGCGCACACGGCGTTGGTCCTACGACGACCTGCGCGCCGTTGAGTACCACAGCTATCGGATCGGCAGCATTCCGGGAGTAACGCCGCAATCCGACGGATCCGAAGCGGACGCGACACCGAGCTATCGAGGTGCAATGGGGCGTATGGCCCGACGCTCGCTACTCCGTTACGGATTGCGCACAAGCGACGGAGACGTTGCACAGATCGAGATCCGGCGCGTCCGCGACTTCGAGGCCGATATCGCGATCCCCAAGATACTCGCCCGCCATCTCGACCTACCGATTGAGCGGACGTCGATATAATAAGAAAGGACAGGCGACCGAACGACCTCGTCGGTATCGTCTCCGCAGGTACTTATGATACCGACGGCAGTTCGCACGTGGGTAGGTGCGTGTTACTCGGCTGGTTTGTCTCGCTTATCTTTCTCCGGTATCGACAGAGTCTCCGTCTATCGCGGTCCCGCGCACAACCGTCTCGGCAGTCGGTTCGAAGTATAGAAAACACGCCGCTTGATGATCGGGACGAACCTCGGTCAGACGCGGAACGTTGGTCCGACACTTGTCCATGCGCTTGGGGCAGCGGTCGTAGAAATAACATCCGGGGCGTTCCCGATCGGGCGAGGGGACATCGCCGGAAAGGATAATCCTCTGTCTTTTTTCCTCAACCTCGGGATCCGGAATCGGGATCGCGGATAGGAGCGCCTGGGTATACGGATGAAGCGGTTCGTCGTAGAGCGTCTCCGATTTGGCGACCTCGACGATTACGCCGAGATACATAACGGCAACGCGGTCACTGATGTATTTGATTACCGCCAAATCGTGGGCGATAAAAAGGTAGGTCAAGTGAAACTCTTTCTGAAGGTCACGCAACAAATTGAGAATCTGCGACTGAATCGAAACGTCGAGCGCGCTCACCGGTTCGTCGGCGAGGATCAGCCGGGGATTTAACGCCAGCGCGCGGGCGATACCGATGCGCTGCCGTTGACCGCCGGAAAACTCATGCGGGTATCTGTTCTTAAAAAAGCGACTGAGCCCGACGCGTTCCATCAACTCCTCAACGCGTGCGTCGATTTCGTCCTTAGTCATCTTCATAAGCCCGCGATTGGTGAAGATTTGCATCGGTTCGGCGATGATGTCGCGCACGGTCATACGCGGATTAAGCGATGCGTACGGATCCTGAAAAACCATCTGAACGTCCCGACGATGTTCAAGGAGTTCATGATCGCTTAACTGGGCGAGATCTACCCCGTTAAGAACGACCTCTCCCGACGTCGGGCGATGGAGCTGGGCGATCGCCCGCGCGGTCGTCGACTTTCCACAACCCGATTCCCCGACAAGCCCGAGCGTTTCACCGCGTCGAATCTCAAAGTTGACGCCGTCGACGGCTCGTATAAATCCAACGCTCCGACGGAAGAGCATTCCCTCCTCGATCGGGAAATGAAGTTTGAGATCTTTTACTTCGAGGAGAGGGCCATCAGTTTTATTGTCCGGCAACGGAAACCTCCTCTGAGACCGTGGAATCGTTGTGCAACCAGCAATTCACACTGCGTGTTTCGGAGAGCTCCGTTGTACCGGGGTACTTCGTTCGACAAATATCCATGGCGTGATCGCATCGCGGATAAAACGGGCATGCGTCAGGAAGGTCGATGAGGTTAGGTGGCTGTCCCTCGATTGAGAAGAGGCGGTCCGCTTGTTTTTGATCGAGACGCGGCACCGAATTGATCAAGCCGCGGGTATACGGATGTTCCGGCGATTTAAACAGTTCTTTTGCGCTGCCCTTCTCTATAATCTTACCCGCGTACATAACGACCATGTTGTCGCACATTCCCGCCACGACGCCGAGATCGTGCGTGATCATAATCACCGCCGTTCCGAGTTCCTCCGCGAGACGCTGAATTATCTCCAGAATCTGGGCTTGGATCGTCACGTCCAAGGCGGTCGTCGGTTCGTCGGCGATCAAGATCTCGGGATTACAGCTCAACGCCATCGCGATCATGACGCGCTGGCGCATGCCACCGGAAAACTGATGCGGGTAATCGCGGATTCGTTTCTCCGGTCGCGGTATGCCGACCATCGCAAGGCGATCGACCGCCTGCGAAAACGCGGCGGGCCGGCTTAATCCCTGATGCAAGCGAATCGTCTCCACGAGCTGCGTCGACACGCGGAGAAACGGATTGAGCGAAGTCATCGGATCCTGAAATATCATCGATATCTTGTTACCGCGAATGTCGCGCATGCGTCGGGACGACGCCTGGAGCAGATCCTCGTCGTGAAACAGCACCTCGCCGCCGACGATCTTACCGGGAGGAGAAGGGATCAGCCGCATTAGCGAAAGGTTGGTCACCGACTTTCCGGAACCGGATTCGCCGACGATCCCGAGCGTTTCGCCTTTGTGGAGATCAAAGGTCACTCCATCGACAGCTTTAACGATGCCGTCGTCCGTTCGGAAATGTGTTTGGAGATTGCGTACGCGCAATATCGGGTCGGAAGGTATGTTTGAGTTCATTGCTACCTCATATCCACCTTAGAGTCGGTTCTTGCTGTGCGGATCAAACGCGTCGCGCAATCCGTCTCCCAGGAAGTTCATCGCAAATAGAAACAGGGTCATCGCCAGCGCCGGAAAGAAAAGCTGCCACGGTGCCGTATTCATGCGCTCGACCGCGTCGCTGACGAGCGAACCCCAGGATGCAAACGGAGCCGAGATTCCGAGCCCGAGAAACGAAAGGAAAGATTCCTGCATGATAAATGCGGGGATTCGGAGCGTTGCAAAGACGATGATAATACCGAGGGTATTTGGAACGAGATGCCGAAAGATAATCCGTCCCGACGAAGCCCCCATGCTGCGCGCGGCTTCAATAAATTCGCTGTTTTTGAGCGAGATGATCTGTCCGCGTACGACGCGGGCGACGACCAGCCAGCTCACCAAGGAGAGGGCGAGAAAGAGGTTAAAAATGTTTCGGCCAAAAATGGCCATCAGAATAATGACGATTAGCATGTACGGGAGTCCGTACATGACGTCGACAAAGCGCATTATCAGATAGTCGGTCTTGCCGCCGAGGTATCCGGCGATCGCTCCAAGGACGATACCGATAAAAACGGAGGTTATCGTTCCGATCAAACCGATAGAGATGGAGATCTGACCGCCGTAGATAATCCGACTCAGCATATCGCGACCGAGATGGTCCGTGCCCAAGAAGTACCGACGCTCGTGGAGCATGACCTCCTCGCCGTCAATCTCCGCCGTCTCGGTCCTGACTCGTTCCTCGATCTCCGCCAATCGCTCCCGATCCTCGTCGTTGAGTCCGCTGCGTCCATCGCGTTCGGCGAGGGCGATCATGCGCGCTTCCTCGCGTTCCAACCAGAGCTCTCCGGCGTTCTTGCGAAACGAGGGCGGGAGATCGCGGTGTTCTGAGACCTGGTATCGAAATGAATGGATCGGAAGTATGGGAGCGGTAATCGAGACGAGACCGTACACAATAACGACCATGAGCCCCATCATCGCCATCGTGTTTTTCTTTAAACGACGCCAGGCGTCCTGACCGAGCGTGACGCCCTTAACTGGTTGGTCAAACTGATCGACCGCCTGATCCAACTCTTGGTTTTCTATACTACTCATCCAAGCTACCTACTTATACGAGATCCGCGGATCGAGAAAGGAGTACACGATATCAACGACAAAGTTCATGACGACGAGAATTATCGAATAAACGATAACGGTCCCCATGATGAGGGTGTAATCGCGGTTAAAGGCGGATTGCACAAAAAAACGACCGAGCCCGGGAACACGAAAGATTTGCTCGACGACAACCGATCCGGTTACGATACCGGCAAACGCCGGTCCGAGGTAGCTTACCACGGGAAGCAACGCGCCTTTTAGAACGTGTTTAAAGACGATGACCGATTGACGCATCCCTTTCGCGCGCGCCGTCCGGATGTAATCGCTGCGCAAGACTTCGATGACACTCGCCCGCGTGAGTCTGCCGATGTAGGCAAAATACGGAAATGCAAGCGTAATTGCGGGCATTATGAGGGTCACCCAACCGTTGCGACCGGTAATCCAACCGCTCGTCGGTAACAACTGCCACCGTAGGGCGAGAAAGTACATAAGGACGGGACCGATAACAAAGAGTGGTACCGATATTCCGATAACAGCAAGCGACATCGATCCGTAGTCAACGATGCTATTTTGCCGTAATGCGGATATCACTCCGGTGGAGATGCCGAGAACCAGCGCAATGGAGAGCGATACAACCCCCAGGAACATCGACGCCGGCAAGCTGTTAAAGATGTAGTAGTTGACGTCGCGATCCATGTATCGAAACGAAGGACCGAGATCGCCACGCAAAACGTCAAACATGTACAAGCCGTACTGAACGATGACCGGCTGATCCATGTTGTACTTGCGCTCGATGTTCTCCAGTACTTGGGCCGGTAGTTCTTTTTCGCGAGCAAACGGCCCGCCCGGGGCGATGCGAATGATAAAAAAACTGATCGTAATGATCACAAGCAGGGTCGGAAACAATCCGAGGAACCGACGGATGATGTAGCGAGTCATTTGCGCGATTATAGCGGAGGTTTGTGAGCCCGCACAAGTATAAAAAAAGGCCCTGCTCGCGTGGAGCAGGGCCCGATCGACGCGACAGCGTCAGCCGTTACATCGAGGCGACGTCACCTACGGGGTGCCATCCCATGATGTTGGCGTACCAACCGGCCCAGCGGTTGAGGTCGATCATATTGAGGTTTACGTAGTAGTAGATCGGCATAACGCCCATCTCTTCCTCAATAAACAGTTCCTCAGCCTGAACGAGAACGTCGTAGCGCTCGGGACCGCTCGGCATAAGAGAGGCCTGCGCGATCAACTCGTCGTAGGCCGCGTTGGTGTAGCGACCACCGTTCATCGCGGCGCCGGTAACAAACATATCCAGGAACGTGTTGGGGTCCTGGTAGTCCCCGATCCAGCCGGCGCGAGCGATGTCGAACTCGCCCTGTCGTCGTGAGTTGAGGTAGGTTCCCCACTCCTGGTTTTCGAGAGATACGGTAATCCCGAGGTTCTCGAGCCACTGCTGCTGGATAAACTCACCGATCGCCTTGTGGGAGTCGTTGGTGTTGTAAAGAACCGTGAGCTCGGGGAATCCCTCGCCGTTGGGGAAACCCGCGTCGGCCAGAAGCTGCTGCGCAGTAGCAACGTCTTCGCTCAAGCCCCCGATACCGGGATATCCGGTCATGTCCGGAACCATGGTGTATGCCGGAACCTGGCCGGCTTTGGTTACGGTCTCAACGAGAAGCTCGCGGTCGATAGCCATGGCAAGGGCCCGACGCACGTTGGGATCGGTAAGTGGCTCGCGCTGATTGTTGAACACGTAGTAATAGGTACCGAGGTACGGATCGGCGTGATAGTCATCGCGAAGCTGGGCTTCCTCGATCTGGCCAACCGGAATGGTTGCCGTCCAATCAACCTCTCCATTCAAGAACATGCGATGAGCAGTCGTGTCGTCATCAACCGGAAGGAAAATGACTCGCTCGATCGACACCTTCTGGGCGTTCCAGTACGTCGGGTTGGGCTCAATAACGATCTGTTGCTGAGGTGACCACTCGGCGAGGGTGTAAGGACCGTTTCCGACAAAGTTTTCGGGGAGCGTCCATTCGGCGCCGTACTCCTCGATCACGTGAAGCGGAACGACCTGGAACGAGTAGTGAGCGAGTGCGTCAAGAACGTAGGGAAGCGGACCAACCGTCTCAAACTGGAACGTACGATCGTCGATCGCGCGGACAGCAACGGTCTCGGGTCCCGCCTCACCGGCGTTAAAATCGCTCGCGCCCTGAATAAACATGCTCGGGAACCACGAGTATGGAGCGGCAGTTTCGGGATCGAGAATCCGCAGCCAGCTGTCGACAAACTGCTGAGCGGTAATCGCTGTACCGTCTGACCACACAGCGTCCTCGCGGAGCGTAAACGTGTAAACGGTACCGTCGTCGCTAACCTCCCAGCTCTCGGCTACGCCGGGCATCGCCGTTGCAGTTTCCGGATCCGGGGTAACGAGACCCTCAAAGATACCCATCATTATGCGGTGCTCGGGCACTCCCGAAACGAGGTGCGGATCGAGGGTTTCCGGTTCCGTCCCGTTTCCAATGATAAACTCGCTCGGTTCTGCTGATTCGCCGCCGTCGGCCGCGCCGGCGGTTTCTTGATCGCCGCCACAACCCGCGAGGAGCAGAACGAGAACGGTAAACAGACTCAGAATGGTAAGAGCCTTTTTCATGAGTACATTCCTCCTTAGGGATAAATACAATTGGCCAACACTACACCTAAATAGACGAACGACGCAATATTGCTTTGTTGACAAAGAGACTGGGGAGGAATACGGTTTTAAAGTAACAATTGCAACACAAAAAAAACAAGTGGAGAAACAATGAATCATATCGTTGAGATATTTCAGCGCGTCACTGACCAGCTGATGAAAAACTCACGCGAACAGCAAGAAGTTGATCAGACGCGCGTCTTTCAAGAAGCCAATATGGCCAATCGACCACTTGTAGAAGAGATCATCAAGCCGCTACTCCTGCCGGGAAGCCATATCGACGGGTACGAAAACCTCGCCAAGCTGTACCAGCTTTCTCAAACCGGCAAGTCCTGCCTGCTGCTCCTGGAACACTACAGTAACTTTGACATTCCGGCGTTATTCTTACTCGCCAAAGAACATGACGACGGCGAGACAACGATGAATTCCATCGTCGCGATGGCCGGTACAAAACTAAATGAGGACAGCAAGTTTGTCCTGGCGTTTACCGAGGCCTACACACGTATTGTGATCTACCCGGCCCGGATGCTCACCGCACTTGAAGGGACCGACGCCTTTGAGGCCGAACGGATGCGAAGTCGTGTAATAAACCGCAGCGCTCTACGCGAGATGATCCGGGTAAAGCACTCGGGGCGGATGATCCTGCTTTTTCCTGCCGGCACTCGATATCGCCCGGGAAAGCCGGAAACCAAGACGATACTTAAAGAGGTCGACTCGTACATCAAAGGTTTTGATGAGATGGTATTTGTCGGAATCGCCGGCAACACCCTTGAAGTTGACGTCAAAGGCGATATGGAACACGACGTTCCTCACACCGACGTTGCCGTCTACTCTATCAGTGAAGTCACGCGATGTGCCGATTTTCGGACCGATGCTCGCGGATCGGCGCAGGGGGAAGAGGCCAAGCAACTCGTAGCGTCGGCGGTGGGGCGTCGCTTTGAGCAGATGCACGAGCGAGCCGCGGCGTTACGGAAACAAGCCGTGGACGATCTACATAAAAAGGGAATAGATCCAAAGGCGATCCAGCTCAACTGGACCTAAGACCGGACAAAACTCGATTCGAGAAAGGCAAATCCGCGTCGACGAAACATCTCCATGCGGTGATCCGCCTCGCCGACGACGCGAGCCACGGTAGTCGCGCGGTTTCCGACGACCTCGTCTTTATCAAATCGATCGAGAAGCGCGCCGGCAATACCGAGGCGGCGATACTCCGATAGCACGTACAATTGCTCGATCGTCTTGAGGTACGTACCGTTTTCAATTCGATCATCAACGACCCACAAAAACCCGCAAAGGTCGCCGATCGGATTACTGGCAACCAGAACGACGCTTCGACTATGACTTATCGCCGGTAATCGGGCGATCCGACGACGGTACAAAAACCGAGTCACCTCGGGATCGGCGTCCGAGAGCGCTTCATAAAACGCCTGCCGATCCAATTCCTCGAGCATCGTCGCCGGTAGCGGTCGCGGCCGTTCAATGACGATATCGGTGAGGACGAGATCGCCGATTTCCTCATCGGAACCGAGTTCGAGGGCGTCCAACCCGTGGATTTCACGGATCGCGTTGTACCACTCGGCGACAACCGCACGCATTTCCAGAAACTTAAAGGCGTAGTATCGGCGTTGTGCTTCGGGGTTCTCCGACAAACGGTCTTTAAAGCGCCGAAATACGCGTTTGCCGCTCAGTAAAATATCGCTCAGGTCACGACGCAGTTGTGGATCGTGCAGTTCACCCACAAATCCCTGCATCATGTTAAACCCGTCGGCGCTTTTCCACTCGGGAACCGGATAGTAACGCGCGTCCGGATAGAAACGATCGAGGTCCACGGGTTCGTCTGTCGATTCGCTGCGCACTACCCGGCCCTCGGCGGTATCAAGCAGGTAGACATGGTTTTGATTTTCCATGCCGAAAATCACCTGCCGGACAACCTCCTCGCTGAGGTCAAACACGATGTCGCTCCCAATTCTCCTTTATCTCCCGGAGGAGACGATCGACCGTCGCGACGACGTCTTCGATGGGGACGTTTAGGGACTCCGATCGATCACGTGTCGCGATCTCGACGGTTCCGGCGGAAATCGCCTCAGCGGCGACGACCACCCGGATCGGAATCCCGAGGAGATCCGCATCTTTAAACTTGCGTCCGATGGAGGCGTGGCGATCGTCAAAGAGCGCGTTATGCCCCAGCCGTTCGTAGAGATCCTCAACGACGCGGCGTACGGTGACCGCCTTTCCAATCGACATAAGAAACACCTGGTATGGTGCAAGAGCGACGGGCCAGATGATTCCGCGCTCGTCGTTGTTGGCGGCGACGATTGCCGACATCAGTCGCCCCAACCCGATGCCGTAGCTCCCCATCAAGGGGTAAATCGGCTTGCCGTTTTCGTCCGGGATCGAAAAGTCCATGCGACGAGAGTAAAAGTCGCCGAGCCGAAAAATATTCCCGAGTTCCATCGCGCGTTCGCGTCTCAGAACGCCCTCTCCGCAATGCACGCAGGCGGCGCCCTCCGGTGCGCGAGCGACATCGGCGACCCGGTCGACCTCGACGTCGCGACCGAAATTTACGTTGAGATAGTAATCTCCCGGCGAGTTGGTACCGGCAAGGAAGTTAGATCCGTCGATAACGGCGTCATCGGCCACGATGTATAGCTGCTCACGGGCCTCCGGGGGAAGATCGAGCGGCGACAACCAGGGCCCTTGGAGCCCCAGAGACTCGAGATCCTCTGATCCCGCCCGACCGATGATCGGTCGGTCCATGATTTGCGCCAGCTTTTCTTCACTTACCCGATGGTCGCCACGCACGATCGCCATGACAAAGCGATCGCTGGTTCGAAACAGCATAGTTTTAATCGCACCGCGCGGACTCACCGCCAAACCATTGGCGACCGTCACCAAACCGTCGCCGTCGGCTCCTTTGTGGAGCTCGAGTGATTGCGGCGGCAAGCGGTCGATTTCCTTGGTCCCCACGGCAACATCTTCGTTGGCCGCGTAGTCGCAATTACTACAGCGGACGAGGTAGTCGTCGCCGCACTCGGCCGGCATGAGGAACTCATAGCTCAACTCGCCCCCCATATAACCGACTCCGGCTTGCGCGGCCGTGACCGAGACTCCGCAGCGTTCAAAAATTCGGCGATAGGCTGCAAATACACGCGGGAAAAAATTGTTGAGTTCGGAAAAGGAGCGATGAAACGAGTACGCGTCCTTCATAATAAACTCCCGCGCTCGAATAGGGCCGCAGCGCGGACGTTCCTCGTCTCTGTACTTGATCTGATATTGATAGAGAAACGCGGGCAGATCTCGATAGCTGCGGATTGACGCCCGAACAAGCTCCACCATCGCTTCTTCGTGGGTCGGTGCCAGGATAAAACAGCGACCCGAACGATCGTGAAAATGAACCATTCCGGCGCCCACCATTTCGTCTCGCCCGCTGGCCGACCAGATCTCGACGGGGTTGACGACAGGGACCAAGACCTCCTGCCCGCCGAGGACATCCATCTCCTGGTGCATAATCCGCTTGATATTCCGAATCACACGCATACCCAGCGGTGTGTAGCTGAACAGCCCGGTAGAAAGCGGACGGACAAAACCGCCACGAAGCAAGAGGCGGTAGCTTCGCGACTTCACCGTACCGGTGACGCTTCGCATCGTCTTTGGAAAGAGCTGGGAGTAGCGCATGCGTCCTCTTAGTGTAGGTCACACCTGCCCACAGGACAAGCTCGCCTTGACTTTCGCCCCTTGGGCGCTCATGATTGAAACAAACCAACCACACAGGAGTCAGACGATGAGCTATATCGAGAAGATCGAAGCACGGGAGATCCTCGACTCACGAGGAAACCCGACCGTAGAAGTTGACGTCCACCTCGAAAGCGGCGCGATGGGTCGCGCGGCGGTTCCCTCGGGAGCATCAACCGGAGAACACGAGGCGGTCGAACTCAGAGACGGAGATAAAAGCCGATTTATGGGCAAGGGTGTCCTGAAAGCAGTAGAGAACGTCAATCGTGAGATCGCCGCCGAGGTTGAAGGAATGGAGGCGCTCGACCAGGTGGAGATCGATCGGACGATGATTGAACTGGACGGCACCGAGAACAAAGCGCGCCTCGGCGCAAACGCGATTCTCGGCGTGTCGATGGCCGCCGCGCGCGCATCGGCCGACGAGTTGGACCTTCCGCTCTATCAGTACCTCGGCGCCTATCACCACAACGTCCTCCCGGTTCCGATGGCCAACATCATCAACGGCGGCTCGCACGCCGATAACTCCGTTGATTTCCAGGAGTTTATGGTTATGCCTGTCGGCGCCGACAGTCTCCGCGGCGGTGTCCGAATGATCACCGAGGTGTTCCACACCCTCAAGAAGATTTTACACGACAAAAACTACAGCACTGCCGTCGGTGACGAGGGCGGATTTGCCCCGAACCTCAAAAGCAACGAGGAAGCGGTAGAGGTTATTCTCGCGGCGATCGAGAAAGCCGGTTACAAGCCCGTCGAGCAGATCATGATCGCTCTTGATCCGGCATCCAGCGAGTTCTACGATGCCGCAAAAAAGAAGTACGTCTTTAAGAAGAGCGATGGTCGCGAGCTCTCGAGTGAGGAGATGGCGGATTACTGGGCCGATTGGGCGGCGCGTTTTCCCATTATCTCCATCGAGGACGGACTCGACGAGAACGACTGGGACGGATGGAAATACCTCACCGACAAGATCGGCGACCGCGTCCAGCTCGTTGGTGACGATCTGTTTGTGACAAATACCAAGCGTCTCAAAGACGGCATCGACAAGGGCATTGCAAACTCGATCCTGATCAAGGTCAACCAGATCGGTACGATCACCGAGACCTACGAGGCTGTTGATATGGCGAAACGCGCCGGCTATACCTCGATCGTGAGCCACCGCAGTGGCGAAACCGAAGACAGCTTTATCGCCGACCTCGTCGTCGCGCTTGAAACGGGCCAGATCAAAACGGGTTCGCTATCGCGGAGCGACAGACTCGCCAAGTACAACCAGCTCATGCGGATCGAGGACGAACTTGACCGCAGTGCCCAGTTCCTGGGAATGGATGCGTTTTATTCAATAAAGCGGTAAACGTGCAGCGACAAAAAAAGGCCACCCCGATGGGTGGCCTTTTTTATGTAGTATCGACTAGAACTCGGTAATGGCGAGTTCCGCGTCGACCAGCTCCTGGGAGAACGTGCCGACCCAGATGTCGTACCGCCCCGATTGTGGCTTGGCAAAGGTGTACGACGGGTTAATGCTCCCCATCGCATCGTCGTTCCAATGCCATGATCCGTCGGGCGCGTTAATCAGGAGGATTGTATCGCCCTGCGCCCGTTCGACCTCCAGAGTCAAATCGAAGCTGCCTGCCGTGTAATAGAGGCGGAAATCGGGAGCGTCCGCGACGTAGCCGTAGTATCCCAGACGAGAGATATCGATCGATCCTCCCGCGAGTATCGACACGCGATACGGATCAGGCGTAAATCCGGAGCTCAAGGCGACTTCGCCGAATGACGGGTTCTGCGACCAGTCCTGCGCACTCACGCCGAGTAGCGCGGCAAACACCATCACAAACACCAAAACGTGTAGCTTTTTCATCATTACCCCCTGATAAAAGCGTTGTGGACTTTAACGTACCTCTAGAACTATAGAGGGCGAGAATTCCATTGTCAAACCGATCGGTCAATTAGTAGTCGATTTTAAATCGATCGTAGCTGCCGGTCGGTGCGGGACGACGCAACTCCACATGAGTCACGTGGGCGTGGGGGGGACCGGAATGGAGAAAGTCTTCGATACGGCGTATTTCTTCCGGGGTACCCTCAGCGTACACCTCAACCGTGCCGTCCGGCTTGTTGCGGACCCAGCCGACAACACCTATTCGAGCCGCAACGTTTCTTGTGTAGTAGCGAAAGCCGACTCCCTGAACGAGTCCGTGGACCGTGGCCTGGATGGCGACGCGCATCAATTTCTGGAGGTGAGAACCTTCTCGATCAGCGCCGCAAGTTCATCGTAGTCATACGGTTTGTAGATAACTTCGTACGGAATGGGTATTTCGGGACGGAGAAAACCACTCGTTATTACGACCGACTGGTCGGGACAAAAGGATTGGAGAAAGCGAATCCAGTAATCGCCACCAAAAATATCCATGCGATAGTCGGTAACGATGATGTCAATCTCGTTGTCGAGTATGTGTTTGATTGCGCCTACGCCATCGGATGCGACGAGCACACGATAGTCTTGTCGCTCGAGGTAATCGCGAAGGGTGAGCCGAATCGCGTCTTCATCCTCTACCAGGAGAACTGTACGCGCCACGTCAGGGTCGTCGGGTTATCCGGTTTTCGGCTAGTTCCTCAATCAAGGCCGGGAGCTCGTCGAGCTGAATCGGTTTCTTGAGGAACGCGTCGGCACCCGCCTCGGTTGCGCGGGACTCGGTATCGGCGTCCTCCATCCCGCTTATCGCGACGACGATCGGCCGCGAAAGGTTTTCGTCGGCTTTGATCTGGCGGCACAGTTTATAGCCGTCGACACCGGGGAGATTCAGGTCGAGCAGGACAACGTCGGGTTTATACTCGGTGATGGCGCGACCGGCGTCGAATCCATCGTAAGCCTGATTAACGGTAAACTCGGGATATCGCTTGTCGAGGTACTGCTTTATCAGGTCATTTAGCTCTTGGTCGTCGTCGACGATCAGTACGTTTTCAATCTTGGATTGCTCGGCAAGAATCTGGCGAAGCTCGTCGGGCATCCGCATCCCCTGTTTCTGAAGAAACTTAGCGAGGACGTCGGCATAGACACGATACTGCCCACCCGGCGTCGTGTATGCTTCGAGATGACCTTTATCAATCCAGTTTATCGCCGTCTGGTTGACGACCCCACAGATATTCGCGACTTCGTGAGCAGAGAACACCCGTTCTTTTTTGTTCGTTTTTGCCATACCTTCCGTCCTGTTATTGCTATCTACGTACTAACATATTTTTAAAAAATCCATAATGTCAAGGTAACAAACGCTCGACGTCACTTATCAAAAACCCACGTTGTAATAAACGTCGCGTTATTGTTCCACGATCCACACGGTCGCGATCCTTCATTTTGGCAATCGCTTCCTCGAGGGCGCGTTCAAAGCAATCCGGATTCTCAGACTCAAACTTCATCGTCTCCTCCTCCGCAAGCTCACGTGCGATTCCTCGCTTCTGGAGCGCGGCACACAGCGCCCGTCTGCTGATCGGGCGCCGTCTCATCCGCTGCTCGATAAATAACTGCGCAAACGATCGGTCGTCTTGAACCGAACGTTCAGCCAGTTGTTCCAGCGCCCATGTAATAGTCTCGTTCCTATAACCGCGCCGTGCAAGTTTTCGTCTGATTTCCGCGCGACTATGGTCACGCCGGGCGAGGATCGCGGTCGCGTCGTACAAGACAAACGTAATTTCGCTTTCCCCACGGTACTCGTGCAGTTGCGCTATCGCGACGATTTTATCCTCGGTCAGCGCGGCGTCCCGAACGATATTTCGGGAGAGGTCAAAACGAATGTCCAGCGAATCGCGATCCGCCGAAGATACACGAACAAAGACGGAAACGCCCGCAGCGACATGCGCGTGCGGGCGTATTGCGACAACTCGTGCCGGCGTATCCGGCGAAACGTGCCTAACGCTTGGAGAACTGGAACCGACGGCGCGCGCCACGGCGACCGTATTTCTTTCGCTCGACCATTCGAGGATCCCGTGTGAGGAACCCGTTGGTTCGCATCGTCTTGATGAGAGAATCGTCGAACTTGACGAGCGCGCGTGCCAAACCGTGACGAATTGCCCCAGCCTGACCCGATTCGCCGCCACCGTGCACGTTCACGTGCAGGTCGAACGCGGTTTCTTTTTCGATTACCGCAAGCGGCTGTTTAAAAACCACCAAGCTTTCGGCATGGTGAAAATAGTCTTGAGGTGCGCGCCCGTTTATCACCATCTGACCGTTACCGGGCCGAAGGTAGACGCGGGCGACGGCCGTCTTACGGCGTCCGGTGCCTTGAAATTGATCCATACTACGCCTCCTTAACCGGCGGAACCTCAATAGGCGTCGGCTTCTGGGCGGCATGGGGATGATCTCCACCCGCGTATACCTTGAGGTTTGTGAATAGCTTTCGTCCCAACCGGTTATGCGGGAGCATTCCGCGCACCGCGTTTTCAACGGGGAACTGCGGTTTTCGCTTGATCATCTTGGCAAATGAGGTCGACGTAAGCGAGCCGGGGTATCCACTGTGGCGATGATACATCTTCTGAGTCGCTTTGCGTCCCGTCACCACAACCTTGTCCGCGTTGACAACAATCACAAAATCCCCGATCTCCTGGTGAGGCGTGAACTCTGGTTTGTGTTTTCCGCGTAGCAAGTCGGCAGCAAGCGTGGCGACTCGACCGAGGCGCTGGCCTTCGGCATCGATAATGTACCAGCTACGGTCTACTTCTTTTGGTTTAACAAAAATCGTCTTCATTCGTTTATCCGTCGTCAAATGTGAGGCAGAAACGTGCCATAGTCGTCGGAAAATGTCAACTCGCGGCTATTCGGACGAACTCTCTCCGGCCGTGGCTTCGTTCTTCTCGGCTTCCGCAGCGGCACGAGCTTCCTCTTCCTCTTCCTTCTTCGCTTCAATCTTGTCCTTGATATCGGCGATCCCAATCATGATCGCGATCAATCCGATGAACAACGCGAGGAGGGGCAAACCACCGGCCAACACGATTCGAACCTGTTCCCACCAATTAAGCAGGGCAAACGATACGGACGCCGGTAATACGGCGTATACGGCAAACAGGACAAACAGTATTCCTACGATCAATGCACCCATGATATTCCTCCGTCAATCGACAGTATAGTTTAGAACCGCAGAGCACGAATCATCGCCGCAATCCCGGCAATGATAAAAAGCCACGGCGCCGCACGTAATAAAACCCAAAAAAGCGGAATTCCTAATACGTCAAGATCGGCAACGGCGATCATACCAAAGCGATCTAATGTTTGGAAGACCAAGTCACCAAACCGGAGGATGATACCGATCACGACAAGCATCCAAGCCGGCTCACGGCTCAACGACCAGAGCATAATCGCCAAGAACGTCGCAATCCCGCTCAAACCGAGGTCGATGACGAGGACAGAGATTTCACCGGGGCCAGTCATCACATAGTTCCTCCCAGGACCGCATTTCCGCCCGGCCGATCTCACCGGGCACGGTGAAGGGTATATCCGCCCGCGGGGGTAAGACAATGCCGAGGCGATTGGCCGCCGTTACTCGTCGTTGGTAGAGATCATCCGCCACGTGGTCGTTGGCGACAAAGTAGACGCCGCGACGACGATAACCATCGGGTACCGCCAGTAACGCGGCCAGTGCCAGCCTGTCGACGGCATTGCTGGAACTGAGGTAACGGCGGAGCGACCAAAGCGCGCGGGTAAAACCCGCGAGGACGACCGGCCCAAGCTCGCTCGCGGAAGGAAGGGCAATACGATCGTGATATCCGAGCGTGACGGGGAACGGAATGACGAGGCTTGCCGTTTCTCCCCTCTCCCGGGCGGCCCGGGTATCGTCGTCAGATGGATCAACCGACAGCGGGTACCACCGTCGGGGCGTTGTCTGGTCGAGATGTTTGTTGTCCCGGCCCGGCGCGATTGGTATTATGTGCGCGGCTCCGGCGAGCTCGGCGATCGCGGCGAGTCCTCGATCAAAACGACCCGACCAGGCGCTCGGTAGCGGGGCCCACAGTCCTCGATCGATTTCCGCGGCAACGACGCGGGCAACCGAAGCGGGGCGGTGACCGAGAAAGGCGGCGCCGTCGTACTGGTAGAAATCTGTATAGCGTCGTCCTACGGCGTCGTAGAGACGCCATCCGCGGGCGCGTCGAATCGCCGTATCCGGTGCGAGGGGATACTGCACCGTTAGTCCTCGGCCCCGGCGATCGTGTCGAGCGGCGTGTAGTTGGTCAGAAACTGTCCACTCATGCCTGTTTCAAATCCAACAACGACAACGGGTTCGTTGCCGGAATACCACGCTTTTGTCACGACTCCCGTTCCGTAGTCGTCATGGTAGACAGTTGTACCCCGCGGCAACGGGTGGTCGTCGACGGGCGCGCTCGCGCTAAAACCGCGGTGCATCGCGCTAGCGTACTCGCCTTTGATTTCGATCAACTCGGGGGGGATTTCACCGAGGAAACGGGACGGCATCATCTCTTGGTACCGGCCGTGGACGCGCCGTGACCGGCAACTGGTCAGGTGGAGTTGGTCCTTGGCCCGCGTTACGGCCACATAAAAGAGACGCCGCTCCTCTTCAATCTCGCTGGAGTCACCGTCACGAGGAAACAAACCGTCTTCCAAACCGGTGATAATGACACGCTCGAACTCGAGACCCTTTGTGTTGTGCATCGTAATCAGTACGACCTGGGCGTCCTCCGAACTCTCCTGCTCGCGTGCCGAATCGAGTTCGATCGCCTCGAGAAACTCGGTGAGTCCGTCAAAGGTGGCCGGATACAGGGAAGCCGCGTTGACGAGTTCTTCCAAGTTTTGCATTTTACCGCTCGCGGCTATCTCGTCCTGCTCGGCGTGGTAGGTTGCCAGCCCGCTTGCGGACAGAAGCTCGTCGACAAACTCGCCAAGGGTCGAAACAGGTGTCTCCGCGGATGAAGGCGTACTCTTCTCGAGAATCTTGGCAAGTCGACGGCTCAGGGCAACAAATGCTTCGAGACCGGCTGCGGCTTTTTTGGAGAGATCCCGAAGCGCCCACTCCGATGCGAGATTAAGATCTCCGCGGGCGTGGACTGTATTGGTAATGACTCGGTCGATACTCTTGGCACCGATACCGCGCGGCGGTTTGTTGACTACCCGTCGGAAACCGATCTCATCTCGCGGATTAGCGATAAATTTGAGAAACGCAACGGCGTCCTTGACCTCTTCTCGCTCGTAAAAACGGACGCTTCCCACGATTCGGTACGGTATCCCGGCCCGAAGTAGCGCCGTTTCAAATACTCGCGACTGTGCGTTTGTTCGATACAGGATCGCGGTTATCCCGGGCTCCGACCCGGTTCGACTAAGATCGTCGATTACGTATTCGACTTCATCGTCCTGATCCGGCAAAAGCGCGAGTACGGGCTTGTCGCCCCCCTCTCGATCGGTAAAGAGCTTTTTACCGAGACGACCTGCGTTTTCGGCGACTACCGCTCCGGCGAGATCGAGAATCGGGGCGGTCGAACGGTAATTCTGTTCGAGCCGGACGACCGTCGTGTCGGGGAAGTACTCCGGAAACGTGAGAATGTTTTGTACTTCAGCTCCCCGGAACCGATAAATCGACTGATCGTCGTCGCCGACCACGCATACGTAGCTATGCTCGTCGGCCAGTGCGGTGAGCATTCGGTACTGGGCGACGTTGGAGTCCTGGTACTCGTCGACAAGGAGATAGCGAAAGCGAGCGCGCATCCTATCGCGCACGACCGGCTCGTTTTCGAGCAGGGAAACCGGTCTCATAATAAGATCGCCAAAATCAACGTTACCGATCTCTTCGAGGCGCCGCTGGTACGCACGATAGATCTCGGGAAACTCGGGGTCGTTAGTAACGCCGTCGAGATCGGATTCAGGACCGAGGCAATAGTCCTTGGCCCGACTGACAAGGTGTGCGTATCGCGCAAGAACGGCTCGCTTCTGCTCGGGGTAGATCGCCCGCAGAAGTGCGATCGAGTCATCGTCATCATAGATCGAGAAACTTCGCGGTAATTCCGCTGCGTCGGCGTTGCGCCGCAGCATCCACGCCCCAAACGAATGAAAGGTACGAATCGTAACGTCGGCGGCGCGGTCGACGAGGCCCGCGGCGCGCTCGCGCATCTCTCCCGCGGCTTTATTGGTAAAGGTCACCGCCAGTATGGAACGTGGATCGATCCCCAACTGGTCGACGAGGTAGGCGATCTTGACGGTAATTACGCGCGTTTTCCCACTACCCGCACCCGCGAGAATAAGGAGGGGCGATCCTTCGTGAAGTACCGCCTCTCGCTGGGCCGGATTAAGGCCGGAGAGTGAGCGTTGCAACTCGGGAGTCATCGCCACATTTTAGCGAAGCATCGGTCCGTTGGCGACCGGCGCCGAGCGTTGGCGAAGCAACTATTCAATTTGACAGATTTCCTATTTCGTCCGACAATACCATTTATTCTCGGTCGCAGACCGAACAAAGAGGAGTTCTTATACAATGAAACGACTAGTAGTTATCGCACTTCTCGTCGCGATTCTCGCTCCGGCGGTGTTTGCGGATGATGCGCTGGTCCTGCCTCAGGGGATCAGCCGACTCACCTTTGTGCCGATCCTGGGTTTTGTAAACGGCGCTTGGGATGAAGATGGTGATCACACCGACAACGAGGATGACGCGCGTGATGGGCTTCCCGACGAGGTGGTTTTTGCGTTTGGCGGTGCGTACGAGTACGGCCTTACCAACCAGGTGAGCCTCGGTCTCCAGTGGGCTCCTGCATACCAGTTTGCATCCGACGCCGATGCCACGGGCTCCGACGACTACGACGCCCAGGCACAGGGTTTTGAGCATATCGACCTTGGAGCGGAGATTCAGATCCTCGGCGAGCAGGGATACATTCCCCATCAGATGTTCAGGTTTTCCGTCACCCCGGGTATCGGTATACCGCTCCCCGGTTACGGCGACTGGGAGAGCGCCGGAGAGGATTTCGCCGCGCAGAAAGACGCGCCTATTCCCGATTCGGTCAATCGCTCCGAGTTTCAGGCGGGTGTGCTTGTCAACTTTGACTACATCATCACTGAGATCTTTGAAGTAAACCTCTTTACCGAGGGCCGCTACCGCTTCCCGCGGACCTATGACGTCGCCGATTTCTACAACGCCTTTGTCGCCGGCGTGGCCGCCGGAACGCCCGGTTTTAACGGTGAGGACGTCTACGACAGCTACGATCTCGTCTACGGAGGCCATACCTACTGGGAGTTCGGTATGGAACCCAAGGCGAAGATCCCCTTAAGCGAGACGTTCCGCCTCGATCTCTCCGTTACCGGACTCTTTGCCCTACAAACCGCGCAGGAAGTTGAGCAAGACCTCGAGCTGACGACGATCGGCGGGGTTGTCGTACCGGTTGTCGGCGCCGATCCCGCAGCTCAAGCCGTCGGTGTCGTCGCGGCGAGCGAGACGGACGACGGCGATACGAGCTACGTGTTCTCAATCGCTCCCGAGATCGGCACCTTTATCCGAGCGCTTCCGTTACCGATCGAGTTGAGCGCGGCGTACAGCATCGCCCTCTTTGGGCAGGACGAGACGCAGGCCAATCGTCTTGTCTTTATTCTGAGGGCGTTCTTCTAAAGATCGCCGTTTCACGAGTCGAGGCCGCCCGCACGGGCGGCCTTTTTTAGTACCCGGGACCAGGAACCACCGTACGGGCTACGGCTCCGCTGTCGAGAAACTCCTCGAGGAGCTCAAGCGCGCCGATCAGCTGGCCTTGCTTTCCCGATTCGGTGTGGCTCGCGGCATGAGGAGAGAGGACGACGTTGTCGAGCTCATGGAACGGGAGTGACGCCGGCATCGCGTTCTCACCCTCGTCCCATGGTGGATCCGGATAACGATACCAGGTGTCGAGTCCAGCCGCGTAGAGCGTCCCGTCGGTAAGCGCGCGATAAAGGTCCTCTTCTACGACGACCTCCGCCCGGCCGACGTTGATAAAAACGGCGCGATCCGTCATCGCGAGCCCCGCAGGAGTGAGCAATCCGCGCGTTTTATCCGTTAAGGGAAGCGTCGAAATCACCGCGATCGCCCCGCGGAGCGCTTCCTCGATATCCTGCGTGACGGCGGCAAAGGAAGCGCTGGGGTCGTTCCCCGAGCGGTTAAACCCGACGATCTCCCCCGCGATCGGACTGAGGTACTCCGCTACCGTCCGGCCAATCTCCCCGGTTCCGAGGACGGCAATTCGACCGCCCGCGATGCTTCGCCAGTATTCAAACGGGCTTACACGGTCCTCTCTCCGGTGCCAGCACCCCCGACGGAGCCCGCGGTCAAACTCGACCATCCGGCCGGCGGCCGCATACAGGAGAGCAACCGCGCGCTCGGCAACCGTCCGGGCGTTACCGTGGGAGCTGGCGAGAAGGACTCCGCGATCTTCATACCACGTCAACGGTGCGCGGTTGACCCCGGCAAACGGCACTATGTGGAGTTTGAGGAGGGACGCACGATCCAGGACCTCGCGCGGTTTTGGAGCCGCGATAAGAACATCGGCGCTTGCGAGTTCGCGTTCAAAATCATTTTTATCACGAGCGACGACAAGCTCAACGCCAGGACGCTTGTGTTGCGCTATGATCTGTGGAAACTCAAGCGCGAGGTGATACGAAAACAGTATGCGCACGAACACTCCCTAGTAGCTGTACCGGACACGAACCTGCAGGTAGTCGTTGTCTTCAAAATAGCCAAACCGCCCCTCGTCATCGCCGGCGAAGATCGTGTAGGCGATCTCGGCCGTCGCATCGTCGAGAAGGTCCCATTCGACGGCAGGTCGAACGCGCCAGTCCTGATACTCAACACCAAACGCGACCGCCACCTCAGGACGAATCCTGGCGTTCCGATACGCGTCGGCGACGACGACAGTAACGAGGTGGGACGTGTAGATATCGTCGTCGTTGTACTGATAGTTGTACCGCGCGGAGGGATCGGCAAAAAGGAGCGTAAACGGATCGGCACCGCCGGCCAAGAGGGCGCTCTCGATAAGCGGAGTTGCCTCGGCGATCTGGCCCGCCGCGTCGATACTGTCACTCGCCAACAATACCGAACCGGCTCCCTGAATGTTGAGATTAAGGTTGGACACCGGTAGATCGACATCAAATCCGGCCAGATAGTTTATGCTGTTATTTGGAATTTCCGGATCGTCACCTTGGATATCGTCGGTGAGGTAGTAGGCGATCTCCGTTCGCGTGTTAAACGGTCCGAGCACCGCCGCGGACTCCAGGCCAAACGCGTGCATACGCGGATAGAAAAACGCGACGTTCCCGTCGGGAGAGGGCCCCGGCGATACGCCGCCACCGGGATCGGCGATAAACGCGTTGGCGAGCGTCTCATCGGCAAGCCGAATTTCGGGAACCGGAGTCTTTAAGAAACCCCAATAGTAGATCAGCCCGAGATCAAAACGCCCGATCGTCGCCAGGAGCCGCACTCCGACTTGCGCGTCCTCCAGTTGATTGGCGTCCTCAAAGTCGGTGAGTCGATCGAGATCAACCGCCGCTCCGATCTCGGTCGCGGAGAGATCGCCTCGGCTCACGAGGCCGGTCTCGTAGCCCGCCGCGAGTTCATTGAGGATTTCAACCTCCACGGGAGCCCATATCCCGTCGTCGGGAACCACGTCGGGATTGAGTACCGGGACGTAGGCGACCTCGAGCACGGCAGGTCCGAGGGGCACGTCCACCTTGAACATGCCGGTGGCAACGCGGCGTTCGATGTAGTCGGGATTGATAAAGTCGGAAAAGTCGTCGCTGTTGAGGAGATCGACGACGTGAATTTCATCTCCCGTTCCCCACACCGTCTTTATATAGCCGACGGAAATCGAGAACCGATCGTAATAAAACGTCGAGTACGCCTCGTCCACGAGGTTTGCCGCCAGCCGGTCGGCGGAAATCGCGGAACCGGCATCTTGGGAGACTTCAAAACGAGCAAACAGCTCGGATCCGCTCGCGAGATAGCCGAGGTCGAGGCGGGCGTCGGCGGCGACATCAAGGGGGCTATCCGCCGGATCGTCGTAATCGACGGTGCCGCGACCGGTAAACGCAAGACGCCCGCCCCACGAGAGTGCGGGAGTACTCGTGCTCTCACCGCCGACGGTCGTACCTTGCTGATCTTCCGCGACACCGTCCGGTTCTCCGGCTTCGTCCAGAAAAAATCCCGCATCGTCGTCGATGCCAAAACCATCGGCAAAGGGATCGTCGTCCTGCGGGTGTACCGGAAAGACGGCTACGAGGAGGAGAGACAAACCCATCAGATACGGAGACGAACGGATCAGCCTACGCAGACGCATCGCTATGGACGACCGGTCTCGAGAAATCGCCGGGTGAACAGCGACGAGGGGAGGTCCTCGTTGTACACCCAGCGCTGCACGAGAAGTTCGGTGCGATGGCCGGTTTGAACGTTTTCCATCGTGTTGTTGATCGCCGTCCAATACCCTTGGACGCGCTCAAGGCGCGTAATCGTGTTGACTTTGAGTAGTTGCTCGTCCTCGTCGTAGAACTCAATGCGCAATGGTACCCAGCGCTCGGTGTCGACCCAATGGACTGTTCGGCTGTACGCGGACGAGTCGGCGTCAATCGGGTACATCGCGACAACGTGAGTGGGCCGACCGTCGAGCTCCTCGCTTCGCACCAGCTCGTAGCGGTACTCGTCGAGGTCGATCGGGGAGAGATCGTCGTAGGAAAAATCGGTTCCCATAAACGAACTACTACCCTCGCCGGCGGCGATACGACGAATGCGCTGCAACGCCGGCAAATAAATCCACTGGTCGTCGTCCCGATTCTCGTTTTCGATCGTCAGGAAACGGGTTCCCGCAACGGACGCCGGTCGATGGAAGATAATCACATTGCGGACAAATCCGTTTTCGTCCTCGAGCCCGTACTGCTCGATAACGCGCTCGCTTACTCGCCCGCTACGGTCAATCAGGCGCAGGCCGATGAGCGCGTGCGTTGATTCTCCGCTTTCGCGTGCCTCTACATTCTCCATGACGTCGCGACCGGTTAGAGCCGCCGATGGGACGGCCACATTTGCCAGACAGGCGATGAGAATCGCCGTCATCGGGGCGCTCCGTACGAGTCTTACGATCATCGCGTGTCTCCTTTTTGGGGAAGAATAAACCGTGGCCGGAAAAGGTCCAAAAGCACCGGTAGTACCGTGATACTGGCGACGCTCGAGGTCAACATTGTGATCGCGATCAGGAGTCCGAGGTAAGCGAGCGGATTAAACTGGCTCAACAGAAGTACGGCAAAACCGATCCCAACGGATGCCGCGTTAAATCCGATCGCCTTGCCGGTCCCGGCAAGAACCCGCGATTCAACCATTACGACGTCGTCGGTCTCGGCGCGGTAGTGCCGGTAGGCGCTCAAAAAATGAATCGTATAGTCGATTCCGATACCGATCGCGATCGACGCCACCATCGCCGTTGCGACGTCGAGCTTGATACCAAAAAACCCCATCACTCCGAAGTTTACCAGAATTGTCAAACCAAGCGGCACAATTCCGTATACCCCGGCGACAAGAGATCGAAACGTAAGCGCGACGATCGTAAAGACGAGGGACAGGCTGACGATTATCGACATCACCTGGGCGTTTGTTATGAGTTCTGTAACCGCGCGCTCGATTATCGCGACGCCGGAGACCTCGATCTGGTACCCGGCCGGAAAACGCGCTGCCGCAAAGCGATGGATCTCCGGAACGATATACCGGGTAAACTCGTTACCGCTTGTCCGGAGCTGAACGGACATACGCGCCTGCCGCGGTTGCAGCGCGTCATCTGCCCAGCTACGCAATTCTCCCGAGTAGATCAGGAGATATTGCGCGATAAGGTTTGATAGTTCATCGCGGGTCTCGAGTGCGTAACGCGCGGGATCGTTCGGAATTTCGTAGTAGGCAGAGCCCTGATAATTGACGCGTCTATTTACCAGACGAATCAGCTCGTTTGTTTCGATGTCGGCAGCGGAGGCGAGGGCCAGCGCGTCGTTGAGCACCCCGGCATAACTGAGCGCTGTTGGCGCGCCGCTCGCCCGATCCAACGGCTCGACCGCTGGTGTCGGTTCGCCCTCCGTCGCGACAAGCGCACTCCCAAACAGTTCTCCAAAATCCGAATCCTCAAACAGGCTGTCCTCGACCTGGAATCCATCATCCGAATCAAACGACAAGGATCCTTCGATCGCCGGCTCATTTGCTTCATCGCTATCGCTTGTATCAACACCACCGGGTAGATCGCCCGCGCCCTCGGTGTAGGGAGACCGCTGACCGACATGCATAACCTGATTCATGCGTTTGATAAAGTCGCTGTAGGAAAATACACGCGGGATCTCTTCGTAGTTGTCTTCCAGGTAGAGTGCGAGGTCGTCCATCGCCGTAAGGATCTCGGGCCTCGTGAGGTCACCGGGCTCCTCTCCCACGACGTTGATGTTAAACGATCTCGTCCCCAAAAAGTGGGTGCGCAAGAACTCATCGGCGATTCTGATACTTGTCGTCGCTTTGAAGTAGCCGATCATCTCGTTATCGACGATGAGCATAGAGCTGCCCCACGCCGCAACGACCAGGAGAGCGACCACAAAGAGAAGAAATCTCCGTTTCCGCGACGCGACAAATCGATAGACCGACAAAAGCAATGCTCGATCACCGCGTCCGGTGTTTCGCGCCCAACGTCCTGCCGAGGAACGACGCATCAGGAGGAGCGCCGGAATCAAGGTAAGGGCAACGATCAGGGCGGTTCCGACTCCGATGGCGGTGAACAGGCCAAAATCGCGCATCGGACCGACGCGGCTCGTGATAAGCGCGCCAAACCCGGCCATCGTCGTCAAGCCAGCGGTGAGTACCGGCACACCAACCCGCCGAACGGTCGCGACGACGACCTCGCGGTTTACATCCCGATCGATCCGATCGCGGGTGTCGGCCCGACGATCGAGTTCGTCGTAGTAGTGATTGACGATGTGAATCCCGTAGGCGCTACCGACCGCTATCAAGAGGACTGGAATAACGGTAGCCACAAGCGAAAGATGGACGTCGAGCAGCGCCATCAGGCCGACGGTCCATACCGTGGAGATAAGCACCGTGAGTAACGGAAGAACGACTCCACCGGTCCGGCGAAAAAACGTAAAAAGCAAAACGATCACAACGGCGATCACGATCGGGATGAGCGTGGCGACGTCGGCTCGCATATTGGTGCTCAGGAGGACGTCGATCACCGGCTCGCCGGCGACATAAAAAGCGAAACTCTCGTCGCGATAGTCGGCGAGCACGGCCTCGATGTCTGAGAGCACCCTCTCGCGCGCTCCGTCAATGAGGCCGGGTTCGACAAGGATAAGAATCTGCGTGCTCTGGTGGTCGTCGGCGACTATCGCACGGTCATAGACTTCCCACGATCGCAAGCGCTGTTTGAGCTCGCGTATTTCCTCGGATGTTCCGGCAAAATTTTCGAGTAACTGGCCGGCTTGCATACCTTCCGCCGTACCACTGATAAAATCGGCCGTTGCGAGTGACTCGACGTCAGAGACATCGGCGATGTTTTGGAGTCGTTCGGTGATCTCGATGACCGTCGATACGGCGTGCGGCTCGAATATCGTACCGTATATCGCTTCCATAGCGACAACGATCGCGAGATCGGTATCATACAGATCGTCGAGCCGGTCAAATTCCAGGCGTTCCGGCTGATCGTCCGGGACAAACGACATGAGATCGTTATCAAACTCCACGTTGGGAATCTGCATCGCGAAGAAGAGCGTCGCGGCAAATACGATGACAACGACGAGCGTCGGCCGGCGAAGGATGCGGTCGACTAATCTCATCGCTTGCCCCCGGATCGTCGATGTTCAGCGGCGTCACTGCGGGTAAACTCGCCCATCGCCGATTCAAGCCTCCCAAGCGTTCTCTGCGACGTACCGACTACGTCGTTCGTATACGTGCCGGGCGTAGTACCGTATTATCATCGCTTGTACACCGTCAATCTGTAGCACGCGCAAAGATACAACTCCATTACTTGACAGCTCATGAGCGCGCCCGCATGCTGAGAGACCATGGAGGTCCGCGACCACCCGGCGCTCCGATCCGCCCTGATCACGTACCTCGGAAACAAA
Organism: Alkalispirochaeta sp.; assembly: GCA_965601745.1. Lineage (GTDB taxonomy): Bacteria > Spirochaetota > Spirochaetia > DSM-27196 > Alkalispirochaetaceae. Next base: position 3,831,556 of record OZ271836.1, on the reverse strand, counting down.
CGACGCCTTTTGTCGTTTATCTCCCGCGGTATAACCGCCGTTGCTCGAGAGCTTGGCACGGTTCACCGCTTTGCCGAGCCGTTTGCCGGATCCGGCGTCGTCGGTCGAATGGCCCGCCTCGGCGGTCTGAGCGTACACAGCAACGATATCGAAGACTACACGCGGCCTCTCGGACGGACGTTTCTTGAGCTGGATCCAGCAGAGGTGGAGACCCATTTTGCCCGCTATGGTGGCTACCGCCAAACGCTTGAGGCACTCAACGAGCTATCGGAGCCTGGATCCGCCGATCATCACTATTTTTCTCGTCACTATGCACCGGCCGATACCGCGACCGCGGATCCCGACAGCGAGCGACTCTTTTTTACCCGAGAGAACGCGCTGCGACTCGACGCGATGCTCGAGCAGATTCACTCCCGCTTTGTACAACCGGCGCGCGACGTTCTTCTCGCCGGCGTACTGATACAGATGAGCATCCACAACAACACCTCGGGGGTGATGAAAGGGTATCACCGCGGTTGGGGTGGTCGTGGCGGCGACGCACTCTCGCGGATTCTCGCACCGATGACGATGGATCCGCTGCCGTTTATCACAGGGCCCCGCGGAGTGGCGACCGTAGGCGATGCGGCCGACGTGTTTGCCGATAGATCGCTGGCCCGCTTCGATCTCGCGTATCTCGATCCGCCCTATACGATTCATCAATACGGCGCCAACTACCATCTGCTGACCAGTGCCGTTCGCTGGGACGGCTATGATCCCGGTCCGGTGGACCGCGGTAGCCGGGCCGGGATACGCCGGGATCACGTTCGATCGGAGTTTTGTCGTCGCAGCGGCGATCGGGCGCGAAACGCGCTCGCGCAAACGCTCAACGCGATCAACGCGCGGGCGCTCATCGTTTCCTACAACAACGACGGCATCATCCCGCCCGAAGATATCGTCCGCCTCCTGAGCGATGAGGGCGCCAACACTGTCCTCCTCATGAAAGACGAGTACACCAAATATCGGGGCGGCAAAGGGACACAGAGCGCGCTAAATACGACCGAGTATCTCTACCTCGCGATCAAAGGCCGACGCCAATCCCGGAACGAGCGCGACGCGATCGTCAGCGAGTTGCGAGAACACCAAATCGTCCGCGCAATCCGCGACGCGGCGCTTACGCCGGAGCGCTGGCAACAACTCGGTGGCCAAGTCGAGTATTCCAGTTCCGATCGAGTTGTCCTCTCGGACATGCGGGGAAACCGCCTCGTCCTGGATTCGGCGTATCGGGTGACGGCGATCGAGGATTGCGCTGACGTAGAAGCGCTTTTTGATTTGGTTGAGCGTTGCCGCGCCGACAAGGTTGAGGTGTGCCGCGCCCTCATCGACAAACGCGCCTATGGTTCCGCGTTAGAGGTGTTGCAGACGCTCAAGATAGCCGCCTATCGCCAGGACTTTATCGGTCTGGCAAGCGCTTTGGATCGCTGTGATTTGTCTCCAACCGAAAGACAACGACTCGACGGATTGAGCAAACGGGTGCTTACGTAATCAACCGCGCCTGAAGGTCGACGCCGCTCACACCCGTTATCTCAGCGCTCACAAAACTGCCGGGTGACGGTGTCGCGCCGTCGGTGTGCAAAACCACAAGGCCGTCGACTTCCGGGGCGTTTATCGCGGATCGGGTAATGGCGAAATCTTCCATCGTCTCCTCAACCAGGAGACGCATCCGTCGCCCGACCCAGCGTCGTAACCGCACGCTCATAATTTCTGTCTGAAGTGACTCAAGCTCTCGCCGCCGCTCGGTCACCGTCTCTGCGTCGGGCATGCCCTCGCGCTCGGCGAGCCGCGCAGCCGGCGTTCCTTCCTGGGGTGAAAAATCGAAAACGCCGACCCAGTCAAGTTCCGCGGTTTTTAAGAACGAAATGAGCTTCTCGTGATCGCTCGTTGTCTCGCCCGGAAATCCCACAATCAGACTTGATCGCAAAACGGCATCCGGATTTATGCTGCGGATGCTGTCGATTAAGCGAAGGTAGTCCTCGCCCGATCCCGGGCGTCCCATTCGTTTGAGGATCTCACCGGACGCGTGTTGTACCGAAAGGTCAAAATAAGGCAGGAGCCGAGGATCCTTACACGAGAGTTCGACAAGGTCGAGAGGAAAGGTATCCGGATAGAGATACAGGGGGCGTATCCAGTACTCGCCGGGCAGGTCGAGGATTTTTTGAACGAGCGCCGTCACACCCGACGTCCCATCGCCGTCATCTCGCCAGGCTGCGAGATCCTGGGCAACCAGATTAAACTCACGTATACCGGCTGTCGCGAGTTGCCTCACTTCGTCGCAAACCGAATCGGAGGTCCGCATCCGCAGCGAGCCACGAATCAGAGGAATGGCGCAGAAGGTGCACCGATGCTGGCAACCTTCGGCGATCTTCACAAATGCTGAGCCGGGCGCCGAAAAAAGATGCCGCCGCGGCGTGGATGGTAGACCGGGACCTCCCTCGGGGACGTACACAAACGGCTGGTCCACGGTTCCAAGTGCATGGACAAAATCGACGATCTTGGCCGGATCGCGATTCCCGAAAACACCGGCAAGCTCGGGAATTTCAGAGACGAGGTCGTTGCTATACCGTTGGGCCATACAACCTGTGATCGCCACCGGTGTCTCCGGGTACTCGGCGAGAAGGCCGAGCGTCGCGTCGATCGACTCCTGAAGCGCGGGTTCGATAAACGCGCAGGTGTTGACCATTATCAACGACGCTGCCCGCTGATCCTCGGTCAAAGACCAGCCGGCGTCCTCAAGGCGGGCGCGCATAATCTCGGCGTCAACTTGATTTTTAGCACAGCCGAGTCGCTCGATGTAAAACTGTCCGGGTTTCATCAATACAGCGGGAGGAGTTCGAGCCTGACGCCGTCGTCCGGATCTTCGGCCCAGCGAATCACCGATGCCACGACCTCGCCTTGCTCGCCGAGCGTCACGGGGATTCCGGCGACGCGAAGACGGACGTTTCCGGCGTTGCTCACCCACAGGCGAACGATCTCGTTGACTCCCTCACGCAGTTGATCGCCGTTCTGTAAATAGCGCTCTTCGCGCTCCTGATCGTCGATCTCCCAGCGAAACATCGTGAATCCGCGTATGTCCGCTTCGATAAAATAGGACTGCACCTCATCGAATCGGGCGACAACGGTGGCTTCCTGCTCCCGGGTCGGCTCAACCGTTCGCCCGATTGCCAGGTCCGCACGGTCGGCGTCGGAAACCTCGGCGATTTCCACCTCGTCACGACTACCGGGAGACTCGACGACCCGATCAACGCGCGCGACCAGCGCGGGAGGATCGTCGTCGGCATAAATACGGGTAATCGAGAGACTTACGTCACCGCTACCCTCTCCGGTAATGTCGAGCACTTGTCGCTCACCAACTGCGAGCCGGACGATACCCGCGTCGCTGCCGATCGCAACACGATCACCGACCGTGACAAACTCGATACGCGCGTCGACACCGTCGACCGGGACGATAATCGACTCGCCCTGTTCAAATCTGCGTTCGATAAACTGCTCGTCGAGCCGCTGGATTGGATTAGCTTCAACAACCGCTTCCTCCGCGCGAGGTTGGCGCTCCGGCACGACGATCACTCCAAACGCGAAAAGCGCGATAATCGCAACGACGACTACAGCGGCCGCAGCGATACCAATCGTCCGCCAGGCACGTCGGGTATCGCCTTTTCGATCGAGGAGTTCGTCGATTGGCGGCGGCTGCTCCTGGAGCAACTTGTTGTGATACAGCGTGACGAGCTCGTCGGCGTCTAGATCAAGATAGGCAGCGTAGCTGCGGAGAAATCCGAGGACGTAGACCTCGCCGGGAAACTCGTCAAACTCTTCGGTCTCGAGTGCCTGAAGATAGCGCTTGGCGATGTGGGTGTCGCGAGCCGCCTGTTCAACGCTTACGCCCTTTGTCTGACGTGCATTTTCGAGCTTGGCGCCGATGGACTCCATATTTATCCTTCGCCCTCAAAAAGAAAATCGCTAAACAGGTTGGCCGACGCCGGCGCTTCGTAGTCAAATCGGGCTTCGGGGATACCGAGGTTGACCTGTACGTTCTCAAAATCGTAGGTGATTTCTTCGTAGTTGGCCGTTACCCCGACGATCCGTCGAATGGTCAGGTCATCAGCGATCGACAGGACCAACTGTCGATATCCCTCACTGGTGTTGCGCCAGTTCAGCCGCAGTTTAACGACGATCTCGTCCGACTCGTCGTCAAGCGGTACCGGATCCGGCGTGTCAAGAAACGCAATGCTGTAGTTGGTCCGCAGGAGGTTGAGCCCCTGTTCGCTCGCCAACGCCGCAATGGACTCCGGGCTGCGGCGCCGGAGACTCTGTTGAAGGACCACGTTGAAGCGCGGGATGTAAACCTGCAGAGTCTCGCCGTCGGATACGAGAACCTGACCGACGGGTTCTTCAAAATCGATGCGAACGCGATTCGGGATTTGATAAAAAAGCGTTCCGTACGAAAGCCGCTCCTCGCCGGATATGGTGACGGCGGCGGTGTAGTCCTCGATTTGACCGTACCGTTCGGAGACGCGATCGAAAAATGCTGAAGCTGTCTCGATATCCTGTGCAGTTGCAGCGACCGCAACGACCATCAGGAGCGCGATCGAAAGTACTGAACGTTTCGTTTTCAATCAGGTCAGTTTAATGACCTACGACTCTTTGTCAACACGACGAATTTGGTCGCGGAGCCACGCCGCTCGCTCGTAATCCTCTTTCTCTACCGCCTCTCCGAGTTCCTTGTTGAGGCGTTCCTGTTCGTTCTGAGGTGTAGCCGCGGAGTTCTCATCCTTTGCTACTTTCTGTTGCAGCGACCGGAGGTAATTTACCGAACGCACGCGTTCCATCTGAAACGACGGTCGGTCGATCTCGTCGAGCGCTTCGATTGCCGCGATCGCGTTATTGGCGACGCTATCCACATCGCCGTCGAGCTCACCGCCGGCTATCGCGCGAATACGAGCTGCAGCGTTCATCCGCATGATGTACGGTCGAAACTGTAAGATCGATTCGCGCCACTCCTGGCTTGGACAGTATCGTTCCATCAGATCACAGATATCGAGATTGTGTTGCGTATCGGCAACAACAAGATCGTTGTAGCTCATCTGGTACAAAAGCAGATAGCGGTAATAAAAGAGGATCGCCTCCGTATGAAGCGCCCGTGCGTCATCGGACGTGATTCGAAATCCGGCGTCGTTGCCGTGCTGGACGACGTAGCGTGTGAGACTGTCCTCGATACGCGCGAGTACTGTCGGGTACCCATTGGGCGTCTCCCCGTCGGGTCGCCCCTCGAGTTCGTACTGCTCAATACCGAGTGGTAGTCGAACTTGAAGCACCGATCGGCCATCTTCAGCGATGACGATACGAACCGTGTGATCGGGATCGTATTGCCACGAGTTTAGGATATCGGATAAGTCGTTTTGTGCCATGTACTGTGACTAACATATACACACGCGCGGCGTGCTGGCCACCGGAAAAAAGTTCGAATATGATGCGGCTATGTTTGTTGTTTCTCTCGGCGGATCGATCGTCGCTCCCGACGAAATCGACACTGCATTTGTAACTGATTTCTGTGCGTTGGTGGCGCGATACGTTGCGGCAGACAGCGATCGGCGACTCGTCATCATCGTTGGCGGTGGCGCGCCGGCGCGTCGTTATCAAGAGGCGTATCGAACGGTCCGGGCCACCCACGGTGAAGATGAGAATCCCGACGCGGAGGATTGGATTGGTGTCATGGCGACGCGTATCAATGCCGAGCTCCTCCGTCACGCCCTCTATCCGCTCTGCGTCGATCCGGTCGTCTACGACCCGACTGGAGAGATATCATTTACCGGTTCGATATTAGTTGGCGCCGGTTGGAAACCGGGATTTTCGACGGATAACGACGCCGTACTCCTCGCGGAACGGTTTGGCGCCGACACAGTCGTGAACCTAAGCAACATCGCTAAAGTGTATACCGCGGATCCACGCACTGACCCGGACGCGCGGCCGCTCGATCGGGTGAGCTGGCAAGAGTTCAGAAAGATCGTCGGTGACGAGTGGACGCCCGGTAAAAACCTGCCGTTTGATCCAGTTGCCACCAAGCGCGCAGCCGAGCTCGGAATGAAGGTCATCGCGGCCGACGGGAAAAACCTCAACAACACCGCGGCGATACTCGCAGGCGCCGATTTCGTCGGCACGGTCATCGGTCCGAACTAACGTTACTCGATACGATCGAGCTGTGAGACCACCGCGGGATCCGGTCGATAGTCCGCGGGGATACGAGCAAGAACAAGGGCGGCCTGCTCCGCCGTTATCACCTGGGCATCCGTCGACGAGGCCAGGAGTTGGACCGCGCGATCGTACGAGCCGAGGCGGCGGTAGAGGTCTGCGGCGACGATCGCCGGTCGCGTGGAGAAACCGAGGAGGGTCTCCGGCGTCGGCCGTATTAAGCTGACAAGTTCCCGTGCGGTATCGACGTCACCGCGGTCGTACAGCTCCTCCGCCACCGCAACCGTCAACGCAGACAGCTCGCCTGAAGAGCCGATTAGACCGCGGAGTCTCTGGAACTCCTCCGGTTGATCCGCAAGATAGTAGGCAACGCCGATCGCCGTAAGAACCTCGAGCCGAAGCTCGGGCGATCGACGCGCGAGGTTCGTTGTCTGAATCATCGAGGCGGCCGCGCTGCTCGGATTCCACGACGGGTCACTCAGAACGCGTTCGAGAATGACCTGCGACGAGGTACGGCCACGCCGATCGAGGTCCGTAATCGCAGCGGCGCGGCTAAGAGCCTCCTCGAAGTAACGTGCGGAAGCGGTACCTTCGAGCGATGCGCCGATCCACGCGTAGGCGATCGCTCGATACGCCCGCGGCGTGACGTTCTCGGCAACAGCCTCGGCAACATCCGGACTCGAGAGACGACTTGTGATTGTTATCAGACGAGAAAGATCGTCCAGTCGTTGGTCGTCTATCAGCAAACCCGCTTCAATTCGATCGAGAGCGGTCGCCAACAAGGCCTCAACATCGCGTCGTCTTTCGATAAAGTTACTCAGCTCGGCGAGATCCGCGGCCGCGACCCCACCGACAAACGGATCTTCGACGACCGGCAGGGTTGCGATCGCTTGCTGAACGATCGCCGTCAAGATACCGCGCTCGTCGGCTGCTTGCATCAGAACAGCGCCCTGAATCAATCCGATTATTCGAGCCTCATTGTCGGGTATGAGGTATAGCTCGTCGATCGATGCCCGCACCGAATCGGGCGCCCGGTTTTCGTTGGCCAATTGTATCTCAAGGAGACTGAGGAGTCTTTCTCTCCGAACGTCGTCGTCGTCGAGCGCCGTAATGGCGGCGAGAGCACGGCTGTCGGACTCTCGCGCCCGCTCGATAGATCCTTCGTCGACGGATGCGAGCCCGTTCCACCCTCGAGAGACAAGAAGAGCCGTGTCGGCACTCCCATTGCCTAGTCGGTCGAGAATCTGGGCAGCGGCGCCGGTATCGCCCGACTCCGAAAGGCGCAAGGCAACGTTTACGTATATTTCCGTCCGCACCGGTTCGGCCGCTTCAAAGGCCACGGCAAGCGCTTGATCGAGATGGGCAATTACCGTGATGGGTGGCGCCTGGGGCTGGCCGTTGTCGGGCGCCGACCGACAAGAGACGAGTAAAAGGGCCGTGCAAATAACAAACGAAAAAAAAGCACCACGCAGGCTGCGGTGCGGGATTGGCCGAGAGGCGGCGGCGCCGAACATCTGCAGCGACGATAGGCGATTCACCCTTTTTCGTCAACGCGGTAGACTGTCGTTATGTTTCGCTCGCAAGCATTCCTCAAAAGTCTCTCCGGGACGACCGGAGACGATCGGGTTGCGTGCTTTACGCGTTACCTACCTCCCCTGCCTAACGGTCTGGCCGACGACCTCTATGCCGGCGTCGAAGAGCGAATCGGAGACAGCGACCAGTTTGATCAGACGCTGGCCGAGATTGTCGACCTCATGTGGATGCAGTACGATGACACGGGAAATCCACTCGAGATTGCGGAGTGGCGACTCCTGCGCGAACTTGTCGATCAGTATGCGGTGGAGCTGGATATGCCGCGGGTGGAGTACATTATGGAGCGTGTTGTGGCTCATCACGCTCTCGACGACTGACGGAAGAATCGGAGGTAACGCATGCTCAATTGGTGGGCGGTCCTTGCGGCGATGGCGATCAACATGTTTGTCGGATTCCTGTGGTACGGACCGATATTCGGTAAGCTGTGGTTGCGCTTAATCGACAAACGAGCGGAAGAAATCCAGGGCGGATCCAACCCGCTTACCTATCTTGTGCCCATGCTCGGCGCGTTTCTTGGGGCTCTCGTCCTCGCTCTGCTCCTCGCTAATATGCGTATTGTCAATCCGCTTTTCGGCGCCGGCTGGGGAGCATTGATATGGTTTGCGTTTGGTGGCGTCGCTCTCCTCACGACCGCCAACTTTGAAGAACGAAAGCTTTCGGTGAGTTTCCTTTTTATCACCTACATGCTCGTCGTCCACCTTATTAACGGCGCGCTCTTTGTAATCTGGGTATAGGCGTTATTACTGCATAGCCAGACGCCGTCTTGTCAGGCGATGACAAGCTGTGTAGTATTCTGCGTCATCGGAGCCGGCGTGGCGGAATTGGTAGACGCAGCAGACTCAAAATCTGCCGCCTGCAAGGGTGTGAGAGTTCGAGTCTCTCCGCCGGCACGTGTTTTAGTCCTCACTCAGAACTTCTTACTCCCGTCATTTCACCTCACCGCCTTCTCACGACGAAATAAGTTCGGAACCGGCGCGCTATTCGCGTCCCGGACGGACGGGGCCGAGCAAAAACTCGCTATATACGGGAAAGTGGTCACTGGCGAGCTCACCGCTAAAGACCCGGGTATCGATCCAGGAACGATGGGTATAGAGCTGCTCGCTCGCGAGTACATAGTCGATACGTCCGGGGCGAGCTTCGCGGCGTCCACGATTAAAGCTCCCACCGGGATCCGCGGCCAGCGTATCACTAAGTGCAAGACGACGAAGAAGCCTCTGGATCGAGGGTCTGCCCGGTCGGGCGTTGAGATCTCCGAGGACAACAAGAGGTTCCCCGGGAAGTCGAAGTTTCGGTACGTGGCGAGCGAGAATCCCCGAAGACCGCCAACGATGGTACAGCCGAACGGGACTATAGTGGGCGTTGACGACCAGAATCGTCCGTTCCGGATCCCCGACAAATGAAAATCGAACCCACCGGGCAAAACGAGCCGTCATGTCACCCCACCACCCCTGTGGGAATCGCTCCGGGTCGCGGGCGAAAAAAAGAACACCCGTTTCCTCGACGACAAACAGGTCCGGTCGATAGAGAATCGGGTTGGAACTCCAGATCTTATCTTGCGGGGAATGGCCGACAATCGCGAAATTGGGCAAATCCTCGATCAGATCGGGGATCTGGCGTGAAGAAACGGCGTACAAGCCCTCCCAACTCGTTATCTCCTGGAGCCCGATGATATGCGCATCGGAATGCCGAATCGCCAGTGCAACGCGGTCACGGCGTCGAGGCCAGGCCCAGGTATCTTCACCGATACCGTCAAACCGAACGTTAAAGCTTCCAACAACAAATCTCTGAGATTCTAATTCGGGAGCGTCGTTCTCCAGTCCAAAGGCATAGATGCCCAGAACTCCAAAAAGCAATGCGACGCTTGACGATTTGAGTGAACGCGGAAGAGACAAGACGGCTCGGTTTGTTCAGGGAACCTTGGCCATAAAGTCGCTCAGCGCCTGGGTCTGCGGACTCTCCAGGATTTTCGGCGGGCCGTGTTCGGCGATTCTTCCATCCTTCATAAACAGGACGTAATCCGCGAAATCATGGACAAAACTCATCACGTGGGATACCAGCATAAACTCCATCCCGAGTTCGCGAAGCTCTTTGATCGCCCCGAGGACCTCATACGTGAGCACCGGATCAAGCGCCGACGTCGGTTCATCGAGGAAGATCACCTCGGGCTCGACAGAGAGGGCCCGCGCGATCGACGCACGCTGAGCCTGCCCGCCCGAAACGTTGCGGGGGAGCTTGTGCGTCTGGTCGGACAGATGGAGGGTCGCCAGGTATTTGGCCGCCTGTTCGTGGGCTCGTTCGCGGGTAAATCCGCGGGTTTTCTCGAGCACGAGCGTGATGTTCTGTTCGAGCGTCAGGTGCGGAAAGAGATTATGGCTCTGAAACACAAACCCGACGGACTTACGATACTCGGGCGCGGTAACGTCATGCCCATTTACGCGAACCGTACCGCCGGTTGGCTGCTCGAGACCCGACAAAATTCTCAGGAGCGTCGATTTACCGCTCCCGGACACACCGATGATCGCGATTGATTTGTACCCTTCGAGCGAAAAGTCTATATCCTTGAGTACGTCAACGTCGTAGCGGTGAAATACTCCTTCAAGTTCGAGCTTCACAGTCCCCACCTCCGATCAATCCATTTTGTCACCTGAGAGAGTGGGATCGTGATCATCAGGTATAAAAACCACATCAAAAGGAATCCCTCGACAAATCGGAAGTTGTTATTGGTCATTAACTGGACTTCGTAAAACAACTCGCGATAGGAGAGGACGTTAAGGAGAGCACTTCCTTTGATAATGAGCGAAAAATTGTTCATCAACGGCGGCATCAAAATACGCACCACCTGGGGAATGATGATGTACCGGTACCGCTGATACGGCGTAAATCCAAACAGATCCATCGCCATGTACTGCTCGCTACCGATACTGGCGATCGCCGATTTATAAATGTTGGTCATATAGGGCGTTATGTAGATGATAAGCCCGAATATGCCCATCGGCGCCCGGCTACTTGATCCAAACGCCGGACCGATAACAAACGCCATGATCATGATCATAACGAGTAGCGGAGTACCGTAGATTATCTCGGTAAAAACGTCGGTAAACGCCCGGAAATAGCGGACTTTGGAAACCGACAGCAGATAAAAGAGAAATCCGAGGGTCGTACTCGCCACGAGCGAGAACAAAGAGATCCAAACGGTTCGACCAAAACCGCGCAGGATCTCTTCCCCGTACGGAACGATAGCGGCCAGATCAAACGGTCTCGACTGACGGATTACAACAAAAACCGCAAGCGCAATAAAGGTCGCAATCGCGAACGTATACGACGTAAGAAGCCCGCCGCTGATGCGGCGGGCGTTGGGCGACTTGGTCGTTCGACCGTTTCTGTCGGCCACGGGAAGTACTACTTAGTTCTCGCTGATAAAGAACTCGAGACCACGTCCGCCCAGCAGCTCTCGAACGGTATCGTCCCACGACGCGGTCAGATCCTCATAGAGTCCTCCGGGCTCAGACATCATCGCGACAAACTCGTTGGCGCTCGCCTGTAGCTCCGTATCTCCATCACGGACGCCCATCGCGATCGGACTCGAGACAAAGGGATCCCAGAGTACGATCGTCTCGTCGGGATTGGCGCGTTTGCCACGGGTAACGGGAAAGGCGCTCATCATCAACACGTCCGAGCTTCCCTGAACGACGTTGAGGACACCCGCTTCGAGGTTGGTTGCGATCTCGACATCAAATCCAAGTGACTGCGGGATGCTGGCCGAAACCTGACCGGTAATACCGGTAAAACCGACACCGTCTACCGCCGTCAAGTCCTCGGTGGACGAGTCTTCGGTAATTCCGCTCTCACTCGCAAACTCCGCATTTACCAGACTGATGATCTTGAAGTAAAAGTACGGCTCCGAGAAATCGATCGCCTCGTCGCGCTCGTCGGTACGGCTCATCGACGCGATAATAACGTCGATCTCGCCGGCGTTAAGCGAGGGAATCAAAGATGCAAAGTTGGTGTCAACGATCTCAACCGGACGACCAAGATAATCGGCAAAGGCGGTGGCAACATCGACGCTGATGCCCATCGGATCCCCGTCGTCATCGCGAGTCTCAAACGGTGGGTAGCGCAGGTCCATACCGACGCGGAGAACATCAGCCTCTTCGGTTTCGGCCTCCGCAGAGCCTCCGGCAAAAGCGCCGGTAACAAGTGCAGCAATGAGTAATGTGGAAAGAAGTATTTTCTTCATTTTCTTCTCCTTTTGTTCCCGCGTAAAGTCGTAATCTTACACGGCTAAGGCAAGTCCTTTTTCCAAGAAACGTCATCGTGTCGGCGCGATTGCATAAAGTTGCAAGAATCCTGTATATGAGCGAAAATCATCGTCGCAATTTGTCGATCAGGAGTTTTACAGTGAGTCAAAAACGCGTAGCTATCGTCGGATCTAGCGGCGGCAATCTTCACGGGATTGGCGGCAACAATCCGGTAGCCTTACTTGAGGAGATAAAGCGGCAATGCGACGCCGCCGACATCGAAATTGCCGCGGTCCAATACGTCGCCGCGGATCGGTCGTTGGATGGCGCCGACGAATCGACGGGCGCCCGGCTGTTTACGATGAGCGATGGGACGATCTCCGCGTCCCCTAGTGGTACGCTCAAAGAGGTCAATAGCGCGGCGGCAACGGTCGACAGCGACGTTGCCAAGCTGATATCGGGGGGAACGGTCGATGGCGTTATTCTCGTGAGCGCCGATCCCGAGGGCGCTAACCGAGAAGTCGTCTCCGCGGCCGCTTCGACGGGAATCGCGGCCGTCGGATCGGGCGGAAGCTCGGTGGCGGCGGCCCAAAGCGCGGGGATAAGCTTTCTATCCATGACCGGTACAACCGGAACGACCAATCGAACCCGGGCGATCGGCTACGTTTCCGCGTTGGCCAAACACTGGGGACTCTCCTATCGCGCCGTGATTGGAGCGCGTACTTCGGTAGAGGTCGGGTCGATCTGGAAGAACTTTGACCTCAAAGGAATTATGGTTCCGGCCCTTCCGGCTTTTATCGTAATGGCGCTCACGCTGGCGATATCAAAGATACCCGGGGTACCGTGGTTTGGCGATATTTTTGGTCTGCTCATCGGTGCCTTGCCGATCGTTGTCGCGGTTATAGCCGCCCAAAAAGTAAGCGGCCTGGACGAGGTCGCGGTTGTCGCCGGTCTTGTCGCCGGAGTTCTCTCTCAAGAAGGTGGAATACTCGGCGGTATCGTCGGGGGTATGTTGGCCGGCGTCCTGGTCGCCCACCTGCTTAGACTCGCGTTTCGCTGGAACTTCCCTGGAACGACGGCGAACATCGTCGCCGGCGGTCTTGCCGGACTCATCGCCGGAATGGTCGTGTTTGTCGCCCTCGCTCCGATAACCGAAGCGCTTGGTAACGGACTGCGAACCCTCATCGACAACTCCGTCGCGCTCAGTCCGATTATCGCGGGCGCCATTGCCGGTGCGATTATCTGGCCGGCAATTATTGCCGGTTTTTATCACGCGGCGATTCTGCCGATTATCCTTCTCGAGATGGAGGAGGTTGGAACCAGCTTTTTCGGCGCGGTAGACATGGGCGGGCTGGTCATGGTCTCGGCCGGAATTACTCTCGCTAATGTCGTCGCCGGACGCCGGGCGGGCGACCGGGCGGTGGCTGCTCCCGGATTTGCGATTAACGTCGGTTTTGGAACCTTTGTCGAAGCAGCCTATCCGTTTATGTTCTCCGACAAACTGGTGTTTGCCGGCGCCATCATCGCGAGTACCGTAAGCGGTGCGCTCGCCGGTGTCCTTGGCGTACGTGGTACCGCTTACGTCCCGTCGATCGTCGCCCCGGGGTTGAGCAATAATCCCCTGGGATTTTTAGTCGTAATGCTAGCAGGCCTTGGAGTTGCATTTGCGTTTACCTTTGTGGCCAACCGGATCGCGAAAGCAAAGATCAATGCGGAATAAACCGGTGATCGAGTTTGAGCAGGTCACCAAACGGTACGACAAAGACGTCGTCGCGGTAAATTCGGTCAACCTCAGCGTACAGGACGGCGAGTTTTTCGCGTTGCTTGGGCCGAGCGGTTGCGGCAAGTCGACGACGCTGCGCCTCATCGCCGGCCTCGAAACCCCCGACGAAGGCACTATCCGGCTCCGTGGCGAGATCGTAGCTGATCAACACCGTTGGATGCCGCCCGACGAACGAAGCGTCGGCATGGTGTTTCAGGACTACGCGTTGTTTCCGCACCTCACCGTAGAGGCCAATATCGCGTTTGGAATCAACGGCTCACGACGAGATTCTCGAAATACGCGGGTACACGAACTCGCGGAAATGGCATCGTTGACCGACGTCCTCAAACGTTTTCCGCACCAGTTGTCCGGTGGACAACAGCAGCGCGTCGCCCTCGCCCGTGCGCTTGCGGTTAATCCGAACATCGTACTTCTCGACGAACCGTTCTCCAATCTTGACGCTATGCTGAGGGAGGCGACCCGCACCGAGGTGCGGAACATCGTCGCCCGATCCGGCGCGACCGCCATACTTGTGACCCACGATCAGGAGGAAGCGCTTAGTCTTGCAGATCGCGTCGCGGTGATGTTTGACGGGTCGATCGCTCAGATGGGATCGCCGCGGGAGATTTATCACCAACCGGTTAATCCGGCACTGGCTGGTTTTGTAGGTGCCGCACGACTAATCGCGGGCGACGCCGAGGGTGAGTCGGTGCGCTGTCCCCTCGGTTGTTTCCGCCTTCACGAGCGCCAACACGGTCGGGTTCGCGTTCTCGTCCGACCGGATACGCTCGAGGTGACGCCCGACGAGAACGGGAGTGCGCGAGTAGTCGAAACCCGGTTTCACGGGGCGTACCAGCTCGTAACGGTAGGGACGCCCGATGGTAGTCGGATCGAGGTCCGCGCTCCCTCCCGCACCGTATTCCGACGCGGTGATTTGTGTCGACTGACGGCCGACGCCCCCGTTATCGCGTATTCCTGATCGCCGGAATCGAGACACCGTCTTTGTTGCGATACTCGCCCGGCGTGCACCCAAAGCGCCGACGGAACGCCACCGAAAAGTCGCCGGGATTTGGCATGCCCACGTCGCCGGCAATCGATAACAGTTTGGCGTCGGTCGTTCGAATCAGACGGGCAGCCTGAGTCAGCCGCGCGTCTATTCGATCAGCAGCGACGGTGGTCCCAAACGCCTGGCGATATCCGCACTTCAACTTAAACTCGTTGATTCCAACCTGGTGGGCTAACTCGCGGATCGTGGCGTTCGAGTCCAGAGATTCGAGGATGATGCTGCGTACGTGCTCAACTCGGGCGAGATCCGCCGGTGAAACGACTCGCGACGGCCACCGTTCGAGAAGAGACGTCCGCGCCACAATCATCGCCGCGAGGCGTTGAACGTCTGCTGGATCCGTCGCCGAGATTGTAGCAATATCGTTCTTGATTACGCGCGCTTGCTCTACTATCTCGGGTCCCGCAACCGTCGCAAACTTGAACGGCTGCATACTCGGCGACAACACTTCATTGATAAGCGGGTTGGGTTGGGTGAGCTTCAGCGATTCGAGAAAGCGGTCAAACTCGGCAAACGAGTAGTGAATCTGTAGCATCGACACGACTCCCGCCGTTCTCGCCGCAATTGTAGAACGAATTCGTCCCGTGTAGACGCCGATAGAGCAGTGGCCGTACATCGTATCGTAGTCTCGTCGCGTTCGATCAACCGCGTAGGCGAGCTCGCCATCAAGAGCGATCGTGATTTTGACCGTTTTTTGGATCCCGGTCAGTTCGCTATTTAGCTCAAAACCGTCTCCAACACGAATCGATATATCGGTACATGAGATTCCGGGGCAAACCGGAACGTCGATGACCGTCCCGGATGCCTTGGGTAAGTCGACACGCCATACGGTCGGCGGGTTAAAGCCGGGTCGGAACCGACGCATATAACGGGCCACTCCGCTGGTAAAGTCCTCGGGCGTACGCAGAACGACATGCACTACTGGCGTCCCCCACGTGTCGACCCGTCGATTGTAAATGATCCCGATTTCGGTAGCACAAAGGTAAAAATATGTCGGAAGTTTCCAAGTAAACAAGCGACGAAAGCTTTAGAAGGAGAATGTCGACCGATGAATCGTGATTTGATCCGCGAACCGATGATGCGACTTATGATCCGGCTCTCGCTACCCGCCATACTCGGAATGGTGCTTTTCGGTGTCAACCAGATCGTCGACGCCGTATTTGTCGGGAGGTACGTCGGTGAGGCTGCGCTTGCCGGCGTTTCCGTATCTTTACCGATCGCCCAATCTTTCCTCGGGTTTGGGGCGATGATCGGCGGTGGGGCGGGGGCGCTCCTCAGCATCGCCCTGGGGAAAGGCGATACCGTCGGTGCGCAGTCGATCGTTCCCAACCTTAACGGTCTGAGCATCGTGATCGCCGCGGTGACGGGATTGGCGACCGCCATGCTCGCTCAACCGATCGTTGTTGCGATGGGCGGACGCGGCGCGGCAGTCGGTTTTGGGACCGAATACATCCGGATAATCGGATTCGGCGCTTTCTTGCAGATATGGGGATTGGCCGGAAACTTTATTATCCGTGCCGAGGGTCGTCTCGGACGGGCGATGGCCTACGCTGCGGTCGGTCTCCTGATAAACATCGCGTTGAACTGGCTGTTTGTCGTCGTCTACGGTCTCGGTGTGTCCGGTGCCGCGTGGGCAACCAACGCGGGAATGGCGATGTACTGCCTGTGCAACGTTTTGTATTTCCGTTCCTCGCGTCCGTCATTTGGCGGTCGGCGGTTCGTCATCCGGTTCGACCGACCGCAGGCAAAACGCGTCCTGGCGCTCGGAGCGCCGGCGTTTATCTTCCAGGTTATGGCGATCGTGCAGCAGTTTACCGTATACAGACTCATTGCGATTCACGGAACGATCGCGGATGCCGCTCTTTTTGGTGCCGCGTATCGGGTGTTCTTTGTCGCCACTCTGCCGGTAGTGGGGATGATGCGGGCCCTCCAGCCCATTCTCGGTCAAAACTACGGCGCCGGAGAGTATCAACGAGTTCGGTCGGCCGTCTTTGTGTTCGGCGGGACGATGCTTGGATTTAGCATCATCACCTGGGCGCTCTTAATGGTTCAACCGGAGTTCGTCTTCTCGGCAATCCTGCCGAATCGCACGATAAATCCACTGGAGATCGTCGACCTTCGGCGGTTTGTGACCGTGATCGCGTTCCTGCCGATCCCGTTTCTCGCAATCACCTATTTTCCCGCGATCGGGAGCGGGGCCGCTCCTGCGGCGTTGGCGTTGGCGCGGCAGGTGATCGTGTTTATTCCCACAGCGATCCTAACCGTCCGGTCGTTGGGGATCTCAGGTATCTATCGCACCTTCTTCTGGACCGATGTTGTCGTAGGGACGGTGGCCGGGATTCTCTTGATACGTCACCTGGCGTCGTTGCGAGAGGGAAACGTGAACGAGTCGATCGACCGCGCCGGATAAGCGAGGCGCGCAGTGCGGCGTTTTGGGCCCGGGCCGCAACGATGAGATCCTCGGAAACCTCCCCGCGACTCAGAATCGCGTCGCGAGGAGGTTTGATCTCTTGGACGTCGTCCGGATGCAACCGGAGATCGTCATTTAGCGAAGCGACCGCGGGTATTAACTGCCTGTGGTACAACGCGTTAATCGCATCCTGACAGCTTGGCTATGCCGTTGCCGACTCCGTACTAGCGCCTGATATCGGATTCTTGGCATACACAAATCCGTTGGGCTCCTCACCGTAGCCGTCCAGCAAACGCGAACTCAGCGAGTAAATCCTCGTGTATCCGTTGTAATCGTAAAACTTGTAGTTACATCCCTTATCGGTCCAGAGATAGATCCGCTCGTGACCGCGCGCGGCGCATTGAGATTCAAAGTTTTGAATAAGACGCTTGCCCCATCCCTGGCCGCGTAGAACCGAACTCACAAGGAAGAGCGCCACATATCCGTCACGCCGCTCTCGCTTAGCTTCGAGAGCCTCGTCGAGGGCTATAATCTGACGAAATTGACGCCAAGCGGATGCTCGTGGGCCAAAATCGCCCGCGATGTAATGACGGGCGACGCGCACCGCGTATTCAAGACGGCGCCAAATCGAGTGAACAACGTCGCGGAACGATCGGCGATGAGTACCAAACAGATACCCGTGGACGTTCTCCTCGTCATCGACGATCACCTCCGAGTAGTTTGCCCTACTTATCGAGTCCTCAAAAAAGAGCTCGTTGATGAGCTTTTCTTTTTTTACGTCCGGAAAGAACTTGTTAAAACTCCAGGTGTCGTCCATGAGAGCTACACACTGATCACGATACGCCGCACGATACTTCTTTGTTCGCAGTTCCATACTCACTCCTTAGGTCATTTGACCTACTCAAAATAGGTCGTTTGACCCAAAGAGTCAAGCGTGTATAATTTATTTTATGAAATCGCGAAAACTGGAGATCGTTTCCGCGGCTCGAACGGTACTTATCCGTGACGGCAGTGCGGGATTCTCGGTACGACGGGTGGCGCAGGAGGCCGGGATAAGCTTGGGAAATCTCCAATACCATTTCTCGACAAAGGTAGACCTGCTTGAGGGCCTACTCGCCACCGATATCGCCGAATATCGTCGCGTTTTTACGCAAATGCGCGAACAGGAGGCAGGGCAATCCAAGGATACGCGCGCCCAAATCGAACGATTTCTGGTCCGAGCCCTCGGCGACGCCAAACATCACGAGGAAGTGGCGGTGTTCAAAGCGTTGTTTTCGTTTACGGACCCGGAGATCGTGGCCAAGCTACACGCGTACTATAAGGATCTCTACGGTCTACTCGTTGACGGAATCGCTGAGATAACGAAGCATGACAGGGACTCTACGGCGACCCGACGGGCGGCGGCGCTGCTATTTCCCTATCTCGACGGATACGAGACCTCTGCGGAGATTATCGAGCTCGATTCGAAACAAGTTGCCCAGTTACTCGCCGACGCGATCTGGCGAATTGTGAGTACTTAGATAAACTCGACAACGTAGCCGGGGAACTCGTTCTCAAATGCGGCGAGAAGTTCCCGACGAATACCCTGGATTATAGTCATTGCGATGCCGGCACAGGCCATGCATCCGGGAGTGTGGCTGTCAAACGGGACGTCAAGATACACGATTTTTTCGCGTTCCGCGACACGGACGCGACGGACGAGGTTTAGCTCGGCGAGCCGCAAGCCACTTTCCGGATCTCGTAGGCGTTTAAGAATCCCATCGATACGGGCTTGCACGCTCGGATCTCCGCCGGCGGGGAGGGTTGCAGGGTCGAGTCGACCGGCACTTAATCGGGCGATGAGCTCTTTAAGCTTTTGCATCGAGGTAGTCTAACACAGGCGCAGCGGTAACCGGACCGCCCTCAACCCGAGGTCTCGGCGCCGTTCTGAACGCCGCGCACGGACTCGACCGTCGCGTCAAGCCAATCTCGTACGGCGGTGACGAGCGGCGGTGCGGTACCCGGTTTTGGAACAAGGAACAGATACGCCCGTTCCTGCTCGGGCAGGATCGCGACATGTCGTAGCGAACCGGGAGTACCGAGTCGCGAGCGCAAGCTTTCCATCCAGTCTTTTGATGTCGCGGAACTCGAATACAGGGCGAACTGTCGACCGTCCCAGTTTAGCTCCTCGCGCGTAAGCGAGTCGGCGTTCTCGATTCGGTTTGCCGGTCTTCGCTCAAATCGGCGATCGATAAGGTGAGCTTCTTCCTTGAGGGCTTTGCCGCGCTTGTTGAGAAACAGAATCATCTGCATCCGGTCTGATTTACGGATCACAAACGAGAACGGAAGGTACAAAAGGCTCTGACGTGGAAGCAAGGTGACGGTCGTGTCGATACGCCGGATGACCCGCGAGTTTCCGGGGACGATACTGGCATGGAATCCGGTCTGGCCACCGATGTTGGTGAACTGCTGGTCGCGGGCCTTAAATATCTCGAGTAGCGGATCAAGAGCGCCCATAAGAACGCGGCGATTGAGCCGACGCCCCCAGATGTATCCAAACGTAAGGATCAGCGTAAACGCGATAAGAAAGTAAAACGCCGGTGTGTAAATCAGTGCCTCATTTAAAAACATCGCTGCTCCTCGCCGATCTCCCCTTAGTTGAGGTTGAACAGACCGGTAAGATCATATCCGATCTCGTATGACTTTTCACGCTTGAACGGCTCCCAGGGGATCCGGACGTGCTGCAAAGACTGGTCACGACCGTCGAGGAGCTCACCTTCCATTTGATCGGCGATCTCTTTGAGACCGGGCAGGTACTTATTGGTAAAGGCGACATCGACCGAAAGGTTGAGATCGGCGAGTCCCTCAAATATTCTCTGGCTCTCACGTAGCGACAGATAATCGGGATTAAATACAACGCCAATTCGGTTGTCCGGCCCCTCGAGGTGTTGCGCGACGGTCAGGTAGCGTTGAAACAACTCGTTGAGCTTTTGCATAACGCGATCGTCTTTTTCCTCGTAGACCAGTTTGTCGCCCTCTTCGTTGTACTTCCCGGTAATTGTGTGAACAGTGTGCCGTTTATCGAGAATATCTCGTCGGATCCTGCGGAGTCGATCGACCCAGGTAATCGAGATTCGCGGAAGCGCAAGAATACGGAGCGTTAGCCCGGTCGGCGGGGTGTCGATTACGACGACGTCGTAGTCGCCGGAGGTTCGCAGCAGGTCTTCCAAGGCTGTCAGAGCCGCGTATTCCTCAACGCCCGGAGAGTGTCGGAGTACTTTAAAGTAGCGGTCGAGGTTAAACGCTCGTGTATAGCTGTACACTTCAGTCAGAATATCGGTGTTCCGCTTCATGTACTCCTGCGCCGCCTGATCGAGATTTGTCTCGCGCAAGGTTAGGTTATTCGAAAATCGGGTCGGCTTATGACTCAGGGTTTTACCAAAGATGTCGCCAAGATTGTGAGCGGGATCAAAGGATATGGCGAGAACACGTTTTCCCGCCTCGGAGAGTTGCCACGCGGCCGCCGCCGACATCGTCGACTTGCCGACACCGCCTTTACCAGTAAAAAATATCGTTTTCACATTAACGTCCATCGAAATCGAAAATTTGCCGCGCTAGATGTCGGCATCAAGACTTCCCATAATCTCGGCGAGGGCATCACTCGAGCTTTCGGCGCGCTTGTTAAGGACCCGAACCTCGTGTTCGAGAAACGGCAGTAGCTCGACCGCCAGGAACGAAGGGGGAGACGGCATCCCGGCAAACGAGCCGAGAAGTATAAGGACAAACATGTTTTCGAGTTCACGAGCCTCGAAGCTCGTCAACGCGCTCACCTGCTCCCTATGGGTTTGGTCCATTCCCCGGATAAACTCGACCACTCCATTCCAGATACGACGAATAATACCCGGTCGGGCTTCGTTATCGGTCATGAATTGTACTCCAGATACACAGCGGGCTTCGCCGATACCGACGAAGCCCACATTGTGCGAAAACCGACTGGTTTAGGCCTCGGAAGATTCCGGAGCCGGTGCGTTGCGTGTCTTCATAAAATCGATGATAAAAACGATGTTCAGGATGAACATAATTCCTTCGACGACAAAGACGACGGTATTGGTAACCGCGTTGGTCTGAATAGCCGGAAGCACGACAATAAACATGTGCCAGAGAATCGCTGCGGTAACCGTTATCCACAAGAGATACGCGGGGACGAGCGCCATCGTGGCTTTTGTTTTGAGTCGTTTGGTAACCCAAGCCGTACCGGTGAGAAGCGCGATCGAAGCGATCAGCTGGTTACCGGCGCCAAAGGCAGGCCAGAGAATGCTGAAGTTACCGGACGCCGCCAGGTACATACCAAGCGCGGCAGGGATAATCGAGGCGACCCAGCGGTTGGTAAAGAAGCTGTACAGACCGGCCGCACGATCCTTGAGCGGAAGCGCGATTTCGGCGAGCGTGTAGCGAGCGAGGCGGTTGGTCGTATCAAGGGTAGTCAACGCAAAGGACGCAACCCACATACCGGCAATCGTGAGTACAAATTGCTTGGGTAGGAAGTTAAGCCAGGTCGAATCAACCATTTCGGCGTACGCCGCTGTGAACATACCACCACGAGCGATCCCGGCCGCGGCCGAGGCTGAAAGGTAGTTGGTTCCCCAGTTAGCGGCGGTAAGATCCTGGCCGGCGCCAACGAGAAGACCCATTCCGTAACCGGCGACGGCAACGACGACCATCGTCGAGAGGAATCCCTCAAAGAGCATCCCACCGTAACCGATCTTGAGTCCGGAACTCTCTTTGTCGAGCTGCTTACTGGTCGTACCCGAACCGACGAGGGCGTGGAAACCACTGAGGCTACCACAGGCGACGATAAGCGGAATGACCGGCCAGAAGGGGCTCGGGCGACCGCCGGATACGATCGGCGCAAAGCTGGTGAACGCGGGGGCCGTAAACTGTACTCCGCTCGAGATCGCGGCGACGGCACCAAGAAGGAGTCCGACGTAAAGCAACCAGCTATTGAGGTAGTCGCGAGGCTGGAGAAGAACGTTAACCGGAACGGCGGCCGCGATTATGATGTAGAAGAACATCACGAGGAACCAAAGGTTGCGCGTGGCAACAAGAGGAAAGGCCATACCGGCGACGATCGACAGAACCAACAGAGCGATACCGATGACGGTCGCAACGACGAAGTTTAGCTTAACGCGATACATCAGGACGCCGAGGATCAGCGCTGATATAAGCATAAACATCGCGCTCGAGGGGACGGCGGGATTACCGACAAAGATGTTGCCGATGACTGCACCAAAAGCGCCGACGATAAGGATCAGGATGAGGAAAACGAGCCAGTAGAAGAGTTTACCGGTTCGCTTCGTGATGAGATCGGACGCGACAAACTGGATCGACTTACCGTCGTAGCGTACCGAAGCCATAATTGCGAGGTAGTCGTGGACGGCACCAATAAAGATGTTGCCGAACCAGATCCACGCGAGGGCGGGGAGCCAGCCCCAGGCCATCGCGATAACCGGGCCGATAATCGGCGCGGCGCCGGCGACGGACGCAAAGTGGTGGCCAAAGAGCACCGGCGCTTTTGCCGGGACGTAGTCTACACCGTCGTATAGACGGGATGCCGGTGTTTCGATGTCGTCGGACGCTTTTACAACGTTTCGCTCAAGCTTTCCACCGTAGAGGAAGTAAAGAGCGATATATACAACGACACCAACAATTACAACGATCGAGGACATTCGGACCTCCTGAAGAAGTGGTTTGGTGTTGCTCCACCCTAAACCATTAATCGTCGGCGGTCAAGAAAAAAAGCGCAGCGAGCACTTCTTTCAGAGCTTTATCGATCGTTTTTTGTGACGGAGTGAGAAATATTGTGATTTTTCCACATCTCGAATCAACACTGAGCTGGTTAAAACCGGAAAAAGAAATGAGCCTGTCGGCGATAGTGCGCAGTCGGTCACGCACCATTGGATTATAGGTAAAGATCCGAAACGACTGCCCTCTGGCTACGTGGGATTCCTCCTGCCAATCGGGATCGCGATCTACCGCTTGCCAGAATACTCGACCGCGCGTCTCGTTGACCAGTACGCCGACGCCCGGCGGGAGCGTGTCGCCGCAGTGAAACGTGAGCTTGAGAAGGTCTCCCCGCTTTAGCAAGCGGGCGATCGGAAGGTACAGAGGCGTGTAGCGCGGTAGCGTCGTCATAATTCCCTGCATCGTTGGAATGTGACCGTCAAGCTGATAGTCAAAGCCAAAACCAACTCCCTGCCTCATCGGCGTATACTCAACCGCCATTGGACGAAAGCACGCCTCGATTGACGCGCGGATGTTTTGAACGAGCGCAAGGTTGTAGCGCATGCCCAGATGAAAGGATATTGTGAGTGCGAGCGTTGTAAGGACGATCACCGCGACCATTAAAGAAGAAGATATACCCGTAAAAATGCACCGGCCAGCAGTGATGGGGAGGAAGCTCATGAACGCGCGTAACGAATACCAAAGCGCCAGTTATGATCGATGGAGTGCGGGAAAAAGTTTCGCGTTCTTTCTGATACCCGGGATTCTCATGGCGCTCGGTATGTGGTTTGCCAGTCCGTGGTTGATTGGGCGTGGCATTCCCCAATGGGCGGCCGTTTTCGTATCGCTATGGTCTCCAGTTATCGTGATGAGTGTCATCGTGTTGTGGCGATCTATCGGCTCCGGGCGCGGAGACCTGCGGATCGGCACGCTAACCGGGAACCAGCTGATCGCCGTTGCGCTCGGCTTTGTTATCGTACAAATTCTCGAACTTGTAATGAGTCGTGTCGCCGCCTGGGTGGGGCCGGCGTTCTCGTTTGTACCAACAGCTGGATTTCCGGCACTCCTTCTCCCTGGATACGTCCCGGTTCTACCGATTGAGACGTTCTTTGGCCTTACCGTACGAGGGAACCCCGGTGTTTTTTTCTTCTGGATTCTCTGGCTCGTCGTCAATATCGGGGGCGAGGAAATACTTTGGCGCGGATACGCGTTGCCGCGAATGGAACGAGCGTTTGGGAAGTGGGCGTGGCTCGTCAACGGACTCTGCTGGAACATCCTGATTCACGCGTTTATGCCGTGGGCGTGGATTACCCTGCTCCCTGTTAGTCTCGTTGCACCGTACCTCGCGCAACGATTCCGAAGCATTTGGCCGAGCGTTTGTATCCATGGGATCGGCAACCTGCTCGTATTTGTTGTTTTGATATTTTCCCAATAGGCTCGACGCCAAACTCGGTCGAGGGAGGATGACAGATATGAAAAGTCGACGTCTGGGCAACTCAGGATTCTACGTGAGCTCCTTGTCGTTAGGTACGATGTTGTTTGGGGAAGAGAGCTCGCGAAGCACGCCGGCCGAAGAGGCCGAGAAAATGGTGCATGCCTATATGGATTACGGGGGCACCCATATCGACACCGCAAACGTGTACGCCTCCGGTCGGAGCGAGGAGATCATAGCCCAAGCGCTCAGCGACGGACGTCGCCAAAACGTGACTATTGCAACCAAAGTTCGCTTTGGGGCGTCGCCGGAGGTAGATATGGGTGCCGGTTTGAGCCGTCGCGTTATTCTTGCCCAGGCCGAGGCGAGCTTACGAAGACTGAGGACCGACGTTATCGACCTTTACTATATGCATGGCTGGGATCCGCAGACCCCGATAGAAGAGAGCCTCCGGGCGTTTGACGATCTTGTCCGCGGTGGAAAGGTTCGCTATATCGGCGTGAGTAACTTTCGGGCCTGGCAGGTCGCCAAGGCGCTCGGAATCAGCGACAGGCACGGTTGGATGCGATTTGTCGCCGGTCAGTACCAGTACAGCCTTGTCGTTCGCGACATCGAGTACGAGTTTGCCAGCCTGTTTACCGATCAGGGCATAGGCTGTATGCCGTGGGGACCGCTCGGTGGCGGCTTTTTGTCGGGAAAATACGACCGAACGAGCAAACCGGAGTCCGGCAGAATCGCCGATACCGCCGACGAGCTCGAGGAGGCGTGGAAACGACGGGCGACGGAAAGAAACTGGAAGATTATTGATACGGTGCATGAGATCGCCGCCCAACGGAATGCGAGCGCCCCGCAGATCGCGTTGGCATGGTTGTTGTGTCGGCCGTTTGTCTCGAGCGTGATCGTCGGAGCGCGGACGATTGAGCAACTGAACGATAATCTTCAGGCGGTCGACGTAGACCTACGGCCGGACGAGTTGGAACGTCTCGATGCCGCGAGCGCCCTGCCCGACTTGTATCCCTATCGAATGATGCGACAGTATGGAATGGAGTAGACCGGACACGAGGCATCGTTGCCGACAAACGGGCCACGCCCGTACCTTGTCGTATGGATCAGCGCGGGCGAGGCAGTTTGTCACAACCGGATAGACATCAGGAGAAAACCTGCGCCCACTGCGGACGAAAGTTCGAACGACGTCGGATGAGGGATATCGACTGGCAGGAAATGCGCTACTGTAGTGCGGCGTGTCGACGCGAAACAAAACGTCGGGTACACAGCGATCTCGAAGTCGCTATCCGCAGCCTCCTCGCTCGCCGGTCACCGACCGCGACGATCTGTCCATCCGAGGCCGCACGCGCGCTGTTTGGCGACGAGTTCCGCGCTTACATGGAAGACACGCGTCGAGCAGCGCGACGCATGGCGCTCCGCGAAGAGCTTGTGATCACCCAGAAGAACAGAAGAGTCGACCCGTCGTCGTTTCGCGGTCCAATTCGCATCGGGCGCGGAAGATCCTTTACCGGCCCCGGCCAAGCTCGTCACAACGTAGATGCGATATCCGCGACTCACGGGACGTAGACCGTGAGCAAACAACGGGCGAACTACGATACGACGATAATCTGGTTTCGTAATGACCTGCGGATTCACGATAACCCGGCGCTCGCCGCATCGGTCGGCGCGCGACGACTGCTCCCTATATATATCTTTCCGCCCCGATCGTCGGGCACAACAAGATTTGGATTTAGAAAGACCGGCCCTTTCCGGGCCAAGTTTCTCCTCGAAACGCTGGCAGCGCTCAAGGAGTCACTACAAAAACGAGGATCCGACCTTGTTATCTTCCGCGGAGACCCCGCCGCGGTTCTCAGCTTTGTCGCCGGCAGGGTTCGGGCGACCGCTATCTGTTACCAGGAAGAACCCGGTACGGAAGAAGCAGCGGAAGTTGAGGCCGTGCGGCGTACGTTGGACGCAACTACGACGCTGGTCGCGTTCCACGGGAGCACGCTCTACCATCCGGACGACCTACCCTTTGAGCCGACGGCAATTCCCGACGTCTACACGTCTTTTCGGAAAGCGGTTGAGAAATCGAGTAGCGTTCGCTCGCCGCTTCCAACGCCCGATCGCCTCCCGACGTTGCCGGAGGCAGCGGGCGAGCTATCCTATCCTCCGGCGGGAGTCGACCTGTCTCAGCCTCACGCGCTGTCAAACGCTTCGGATCGGTCGGAACTCCCAACGATAAAGGATCTCGCGGGCAGATCGACTCCAAAAACGGACGAGCGTCAGGTGATGTCGTTTCGCGGTGGCGAAAGCGCCGCGTTGGATCGGCTCCGCTACTACCTCTGGGATAGCGACCGGATCAAGCGGTATCGGGACACGCGCAACGGACTCCTCGGCGCCGACTACAGCACCAAACTTTCGCCCTGGCTCGCCAACGGTTCCCTGAGCCCCCGGACGATCTACGCCGAAGTAAAACGATACGAATCGGAGCGTGTAAAGAACGACTCGACGTATTGGCTCGTTTTTGAGCTCATCTGGCGCGACTACTTCGCCTTTCTCGCGGCAAAGTATCGGTCCGCTATTTTTCGCATTGCGGGCCCAAAGCAGCGGTATTTTGACTGGCGGGACGACTGGAACGCCTTTGACCGATGGCGCGAGGGCACGACCGGTCAGGATTTTATCGACGCAAATATGAGAGAGATCGCCGCGACCGGGTACATGAGCAATCGCGGCCGCCAAAACGTCGCGAGTTTTCTCGCCCGCGATCTCGGGGTTAACTGGCTCATGGGGGCCGAGTGGTTTGAGAGTCTGCTCATCGATTATGATCCGGCGAGCAACTACGGCAACTGGACCTATAATGTCGGCGTCGGCACCGATCCTCGTCTGGACCGCTACTTTGACCCGGAGCGACAGGCCCAGAAATACGACCCGCGCGGACGCTACCGCTCGGTGTGGAGCTCATAAGGCATCACCCTCGAAGGTCCGGTGGTCTTGGCTTATGGCAAAACGACTAAATCAACGATAGATCGGCAAGAACGGCGTTCATCATTGCCCGATCGTCTTCGCTGTCCCACAACGCCTCGAGTCGGATTACGGTATCAGGATCGAGGCGCGGAGCGTCGCCGTTCCGGACGGCTATCAGGGAGCGCGCCGCCGCTGCGGTAACGTGCGATAGCGCGTGCGGATGTGTTTTGATCGCCGACGAGGGAATCGCGGGATGTACCGCCTCGGTACCGTAGCACGCGAGCACGGCGTATTCTTTCTCGGCCTGCGGGACGATGTCGACAATCAGGTCCGCCTTGAGAAAAAGCTCAATATTTGCGGTAACCGCGTACTCGGGAACGCTCTCTCTCGTCGGAAAAAATGCAGGCCAATCGATCATCTGCTGGTGAATGTTCGCACTCTTCATGGGGACGCGTCGGAAAGCGGCGGGATCGTTGAGCGGTGTTTCCGCGCCGTGGAAACCCCAGTGCCCGTCCATACCGATCCCCTTTATCTCAATCACGGTCGTGTTTGGGTCGTTTAGCTCCGCCGACAGAGCAGCGGCATAGCGCGCCATTAATTCCGCATCGGCCGCCGCTTCGCCGACAAGGTCGAGAGCACACACCTCGCCGATTCCGCCGATGGCTCGACGCAACGGCTCAAAGAGCCGCGTCTCGAGTAGGTGCCGAAACGTAACGGGAAATCGATCACTCGATCGCGAGATCGGGTAATCGTCAAACTGGTAAAAGCGGGCGGCGCCGAGAAGATCTGCAACCTCGGGATCTGCCCCGGCGCGGGCAACCAACGCGTCGTAGAAAGAAAACGCGCTCGGCGCCGCCATCGTCCAGAGCACAACGTCATTAGCGCGTGCGCGCGCCGCAAGGCCGGCTTTTATGACGGTATCAGCGGCAGCATTACCCATTACGCGCTCGTCGGGATGAATGTGTACCGGCACGGTACCGGCCATGAGAGATGTCATGCGAGATGCCTTACCATTGGCATGTACTTTTCTTCATTCGCCTTGTTGGCCATATCGCCGCCCGGTAGATTAGCGCTCTTCCAGATCGGCGGATCGACGCCGAGTTCGACAAGCTGTTTGACGACTTCGATCATAAGCAGATTAATCGTGAAGACGTTACACAACGTCGCGGTTGGCCCGGTTTTCTGAGCGGCGCCGGCAACCTCTACGACCGCGTCTCCGTAGGGAAGATGACAATCGATAAAGTGATCGACCTCCTGGTAGAGATTTTTTCCCGACGGATGTCGCGACGGATGATCGGGGCCGAGGGCGTCGGCAAAATCCCGTGAGGTAATTCCGATCGAGATCATGCCACGTTTCCGCGCTTCAAGGGCCGTGTCGATACACATCGGATTGATACCGTACGCGTTGACGATAATGATCACTTCGCCGGGTTTACTACCGACGCGGTAGGCGTCGAGGACTTTGGCGGCGTATCCCGGCAATCGCTCGATGTAGTTGGACCGTTTGGCCCCGTGGATGAGGTTTGTCCCCGCGTCGAGGATGGCGTTGATCGGGGCAAGCCCGCCCGCACGCCAGAGAACCTCCTCGGCAGCCATATTGGAGTGGCCGCCGGGTCCAATAACGTGGATGACGTTACCCGCGGCGATCGAGCGCGCGGCATCGATCGCCGCGGCCGTAATCGCTTGGTCCTCGCCGACAATTCGATCGGTCAGGATAAGCACCGCGTCGCGATACGTGCTGAATTCCTTATTCACGGTTTTCTCCTTTTGCTAGTCCAACTATCCGGTGGACGCAGAACAACATCATGATCAACCCCGAGACCGGCGCGGCCGCAAATGCGTAGCCGGTGGGGAAGCTCCACGTCTCAAATGGTATGCCCATCCGAACTCGAGCGATCTGGAATCCGTAGATGACCAGAACGACGAGGAAGACAAAAAAGACGATATCCGAAATCAAGTCGAGGACTCGTCTCTTACCCAACGACAAGCGCGCAACAAAGTAGTCCATAATCAGGTGGTCGCGCCGGTGATACAGGACAGCTGTGCCGAGAAACACGGTCCAGATAAAGAGAAACTTCATCATTCCCGGAATCCACAACCAGGTGATCCCGCCGATGTTTCTGAGAGTTATGTTGAGCACGGTCACCACAAACAACGCGCCAAAGAGAATACCGGCGAGCAACGTCAAACTGCGATGAACGACAGCGACAAGCTTTTCCATCTACCAAGATCCTTTCAAAACACCAAGTTTGGTACCCACAGCACCAATGATGGCACGTAAGTGACGAGAAGGAGCACGGCGAGAAGCGCAAGGGTGAAGGGCCATATCGCGCGGACAAGCTCGTCAAACGAGAGACCGGCGATCTTTGTCTGGATAAACAGCAACGCGCCGATCGGCGGCGTCAGGAGTCCGATCATTAGGTTGAGGACGACGATCACGCCAAAATGAGTTGGATCGATTCCCAACTGGATCGCCACGGGCAAAAGAACCGGGAAGAAGATCAACATAACCGGCACCGCATCGAGAACGCAGCCCATTAGTAAAAAGAAGAGCGTACTAAACGCGAGAAAACCCGCGGGGCCGAGCCGCAGGGATTCGACCAGTAAAAGCACCTGTTCGCCAAGCTGCGCGGACGCAACCAGATATTGATAGAGACCGACTACCGCGAAAATGATCATGATCGAGGACGAGAAAATCGCGGTATCACGAAACACCGCGAGCATCTTTCTCCAGGACAAACTTCGGTAGACGACCAACGACAGAAACAGGATGTAGATAATCGCGAGCGCCGCGACTTCGACCAGGGTCACGAATCCAAAGACGACTCCCGAAATAACAAACGCCGGTGCAAGGATAGCGAGGAAGGTGTCTTTGAGTACCGCGACAAAAGACCGAAAATCGCGCCTTCCGGTCGCGACCGGATATCCGCGGCGACGACTAACGATCGTTGAGACGACCCACAAAAACGCGGCCATAAGTAGCCCGGGAACGATTCCGCCAAGAAACAGGCGCCCGATCGATATACCGCTTATCGCGCCGATGAGGATCATTGGAATGCTTGGCGGTATGATAGGCCCGATCACCGCAGAACTCGCGTTTATCGATGCCGAGAAGGTATCGTCGTAGCCACGATCGCGCATAACCGGATGAAGAACAGCGGAAACCGAACTCGCGTCGGCGACTGCGCTCCCCGAAACGCCGGCCATTATCACGCTGACGACGATCGACACGTAGGCAAGTCCGGCCCGAAACCCACCGACAAAAAAGTCGGCGAAATCGGCAAGCTTCCGGGTAATCCCCGAGTGACTCATGAGATTCCCCGCAAGGATAAAAAACGGGATGGCGACAAGCGTATCCGAATTGACCCCGCCGACCATTTGAGACGCGATTAAGCGAAACGAACCCTGGCCGGTGAGCACGATGTATATCATTCCGCTCACGCCCATCGCCGCCCAGATACTAAAACCTACACCGATCAGCAGAAACAGGAGAGCAAATAGCACAAGAATCATAGAAGACCGTTCCTCAAACGGGGTGAGGCGCCGCGATCGACGCCTCACCACCAACTGCAAATCCGTCCATTACAGACCACGAATCTGATCGAGAAGCCCGGCGGGCCACTTTGTTCCGTCCCAATCCTCGTAGGTTCCCTCGAGGGCGGCCCGAATCGCGTCGAGGTCGAGCTCGGGGGAGCGAATAACGGTCATGTTCTGCTCGAGCACGTCAAACGCCGAATCGAGCTGCTCGCCGGTCAACTCCGTGACCAGCTCTCCTGCTTCCTCGCCGGCGCTCATCAACAACTCGCGATCCGCGTCGCTCAGACCGTCGTGCCACCCGGGATTGACGTAAAAGGTCTCGATGTCGCGAATGTAGTCAGTCTTCATGTAGTAGTCCTGAACCTCAAAGAGGCTGTTGTTCGCCACGACAATCGCCCCATTTTCCTGCGCGTCAACAACTCCGGTGCGGAGCGCGACGTAAAGCTCGGCAAAAGCGATTTGCTGCGGGAGCGCTCCGAGACCCTGCATCGCCCGCAACACGACCTCGCTCGCGGCGGTGCGGATACGCAGACCTTCAAAATCGGCGGGCGTGCGGATCGCCCGGCTCGCCGTCAGCCCCCGCGGCGCGGTATCGCCACCGACGCTCATCACGCGAATTCCCGTTCGCTCTTCTGCATCGGCAAACACCGGCTCAAAGAAGTCGGCCTGGAGAGCCGCGAGCATGTGCTCGTAGTCCCGGTACAGGAACGGGATCGCCGTTACCTCAAAGGCGTCCCCGCCCTCGATAAATCCGTAGGTGTTGATTCCACCGTAAACCATCTCGAGATCGCCGGTTGCGATCTGGGTAAACATCTCCTGGATGCCGCCGAGCTGACTGTTGGGAAAGACGTCAACGGCGATTCTCCCGTCCGATTCTTCCTCGACGATCCGCTTAAACTCGAGGGCACCCATGTGGGTCGGGTGGTCCGTATCCCGGATATGTCCGAGCCGGATTGTGTAGGAATCATCGTCGGCCTGCCCGCCGGCGAAAACCATCGTCGCGCCGAAAACTACCAGCGCTGCCAGTAATACAAGACGTTTCATTTGTCGCCTCCTTGTTTTTTTTCGTGCCAACGGCACGTTTTATTCGTCATTCGATACTCGATGATCGTTGCTCCAGGCGATGACATCGGTAAAATGCTCCAGGAGCCGTGTCCGCGCGAGCGTCGGATCGCGAGCGACGAGTGCATCCACCAGTTGCCGGTGAAGACGGATAAACTCCTTGATATCGGACGTGTGATATTGGTCAAACATCGTGAGCGTTCGCTGAATCGTCGCAAAGATTCGTATGAGATGGAGAAGAAGCTCATTGTCCGCGTCTTTGTACAACGTGAGGTGAAAATCGGTATGGGTTTGGATTAGATCCTCGTCGGCGGCACCGTCGCGGACTTGCTGCTCAAGTAGATCGACGATCTCGTTTAATTCGGCGATTACCGCGTCCGACATCGTCGGCGTGACCGTTTCGAGAAAACTCGTCTCTAAGGCTATACGAACCTCGATGATCTCGCGAAAGTTCTTTACGTTTACGGCGATGTTGTAGGAGAGGCTTGCGAGTATCGCGTCGTAATTAAAATCACGAAGGAATCTCCCGACGCCGTGGCGGGTTTCAAGGATTCCGAGTGCCTCCAACGATCTGAGTGCTTCGCGAATCGAAGTTCGGCTAATTCCGAGTTTCTCCTCCAGCGACTTTTCGGTGGGGATTGGATCGCCACCGCGAAGCCCCGATTGAGCGATAAACGCTTTGATCTGCTCCTGAACGGTTTCGTTAAGACTTTCACTTTTGATCCGCTTTAACTCCACGTATTTGCTCCCCTTTGTAAGTGCACTACCTGCCCGGCTAACACCGTTTGGCAGATCTCAAGCGAGTCCCCAATTTCCGGCAGACGAAAAACAACAAGGTTGGCTTTCGCTCCCACCGCTATTTCTGGTCGCGGAATTCCAACGAGTTGGCACGGCAGTGTCGTGCACAAGCTGATCGCCTCGTCGAGGCTCACACCGGTCGCGCGCATAAAGCGTACGAGACATCGATCGAGCAAGTGTCCGGCACCGGCGAGAAACTCGGTCCCGGCCAACCCGACATGGCCATCCGGGTGTACCTCGACCTCGACGTTTCCCCATTTGTAGCGCCCAGGAGCGCAACCACCGAGCGGGGCGACATCGCTTGTGAGTACCAGTCGTTCAGAGCTTTTTGCGCGGTAGAACACCCGCACCACGTCGTCCGGCAAGTGGAAGCCGTCCGAAATGACCCCGGCAATCAGATCGTCGGACGCAAGCTGGGTCCAGAGATAGTTCTTGAGGCGCGGGAGCGTACTATGGCTTCCGTTACCAAGGTGGGTAGAAAACCGCGCACCGGCGTCAACGGCGGCCGATATCTGTTCGGGCGTCGCCGCGGAATGCCCTATCGCCGCAACCACCCCGTCTCCCGTCACGGTACGGATGTAGTCGATCGCGCCGGGTAACTCGGGTGCCACGGTGATTATCCTGATCCGGTGACCGCTCGCGGCCTGCCAGTCGTGGTACTCCCGGATCGATGGGTTGCGGATAAAACGCGGATCGTGAGCCCCCCGTGGTCCGTCTTCCGGGGAAATGTACGGTCCTTCGACGTGTATGCCGGGAACTGCGGCAGCGACCAGCGGACGCTCCTCAATCGCGCGCGCGATCGTCCTGAGGTTTGCGAGTATCCGTTCGTGGGAGTTTGTGATGATCGTCGGCAAATGCCGGCCGGTCCCTCCTTTGCCGAGGGATACAACCAGACTCTCTATTCCGGCCTCGGATAGGTCTGGACCGCTGTAATCGATTCCGCGATACCCGTTTACCTGGATGTCGATAAAAGCCGGCGCGATAAACGGCGCACCGGGGTCGACGACGGGAGTGATCGAGGAGATCTTATCGCCCGTAATCGTCACGCGTATCACGTCGTGGGTGTCGATTAGCTTGCCGGTTACTTCTATGACATCACTCATAACATGTATGTTGTATGACAACCTACCATATGACGAACGAAACGGCAAGCACTATTTCTGTTTATACAGATTTATCGATGGGATCGGTTTTTGTACTAACATTTGACGACGTATGTACTATCCGATATGCTCACACTATGGCGGCGGCAAAAAAGCGCCTCACCAAGTATGAGATAGTTCGTGCGCATATTCTCGAGCTCATCGAGAACGGCGCCGTTCAAATCGGCGATACCCTGCCCGGCGAAATGGAATTTGCTGAAAGCCTCGGGGTTAGTCGCAATACCGTGCGACATGCACTTGGAGAGCTCGTTCAGCGCGGGATCGTCGAGCGTACGCGACGTCGCGGGACCGTGTACGTAGGAAACGAGCAGGCCGAGTCGGCGCCGCGAACCGTTGGAATCGTCAGTAGCTGGCTTACCTATAACATCTACCCGGAACTGGTACACGGCCTGGAAGACGGATTGTACCGCGGCGGATACACGATGATTTTGGCTAACGGAAACTCCGATCACGCCAAGGAGCGTGAATCGATAACGCGAATGCTCGACCAGGGTATCTCGGGATTGATTATCGAGCCAAGCATGAGTGCCCGACTCAAGCCGGACGACTCCTTTGTAAAGACTCTCAACGATCTTGATATACCGATTATCCTGACCAACACCACCATAGAAGGTTTACGCGCCTCCGCGATTACCGTTGATGACTTCGATATTGGCCAGGCTGCAACTCGTTACCTTATCGATCACGGACACCGGCGGATCGCGTTTATCTTTAAATCAGATACGCAGTCAGGCGTGCTCCGGCACGCCGGATACAAGTCTGTCCTCGAAACAAACGACATTGAATACGATACGCGATTGGTACGTAGTTACGACGATGCCACCAATGAACGCCGACCCGGCGCCACGCTCACGCGAGCCATTCTCGACGCGTCCCCCGAGCCACCGTCCGCGTTCTTCTACTTCAACGACGAGATGGCCCTGCAGGGTTACGACTCCCTCGAATCAAGCGGCCTATCGATTCCGGATACGGTGTCCGTCGTCGGTGTCGACAACATCCGTGAGTCCTCTCTTGTCTCACCACCGTTAACAACGTTTAACCACCCCAAATACGTAATGGGTAAGATTGCCGCGGAGATGATGCTTGCCCGCCTGGACTCGCATGCGTATCAAAGTGACTACACCGTGACGATGAAACTTGAGATCGTCGAGAGAGGAAGCGTCGCCGATCTCTCGTAAGAGCTCAGCGTTCCGTATAGCGAAAGTAGGAAAAGTCGGCGTATCGCGCCTGCCCGCTAATGTCGTGGCATCCGAGCCCAACAAAGGTCCCGGTAAATCCTTCGGGCCAGGGAGACTCGTCCGCGAGTGCGGTCATGTCGAGCTCGAGCGCGATCGACTTGGCCTCTTGCTCGCCCGAAAAATAGTAGAACTGGCCGGTCGCGCCGCGTACTTCGAGTCCCAAAACCGTCGGCCCGGGATCGAGCTCGATCTCCGGATCCAACGGGATGCTAAACCTACCATCCACGAATCGCAGGATACCCAACGTCCGGCGGCCGTTTTCGTCGCCAGCAACGCGCAAGTAGTACTGATTTCGCTCGTCGTAGCGGACGATCAGGCCGGCCATCTGTTGAAACGAGGTCGGTTCGAACTCGAGACTCGTCTCCACGTCGTAGGAAAAAGACGCCACCGAAAGCGCGACGACAGTCTGGATACTCGGCGAAACGGGCGATTCGCGACCGATCAAGCGCAAAAATCCGCCTCGCGCAACCAGACTTGCGTCGGCACCAGGATCTCGCCGGAGAAAGCGAAACGCCGGATGTAGTCGAGGTCGGTTGAACTGATCTTCGACGACGGTTGTGGTGTTGAGGTAGGCCTCGTCGGCGTGAACACGACCTTCGTGCCGCCCAAGACGAGCTTTGGGCAACGTGGCCAGAGCGGGCGCAAGTCTTTGGACCGCCCCGCTCGCGTCGACCACCTGTGGCCAATCGTCACGCCAGATAACGCGTTGAATCGACGTCTCGCGGCCGAGCGGGCATACGTTTGTTCCGGGAAGGGGACGACCGGATAGGTGGACAAGCACCCAATCGTCGCTAATGGGACACATGCTTGCGTGCCCGGCCCGTTGCGGTCGCTCGTAGAAATCCACCGGGGCGGTGGAAGCGCCTGAGCGAGAAACCTCGTCGATACGTTGCGGGTCGCTACTTCGATCGGCGAGGGATGTCAGTATCGGATTATCCGGATGGACCGTGTACGGTCCGGTGATTTCTTGCGATCGAGCAACGGTTACCGCGTGCTCGTAACCGGTTCCGCCCTCGGCGGTAACGAGGTAGTACCATTCACCGCGGCGGTAGATATGCGGACCCTCTACCTTGCCGATCTCAGTTCCGAGAAAGACCCGGTGGATCGGCCCGACCGTAGTAAGAGCCCCCCGGTCAAACTCCTGCAATAGAATGCCGCTGAAAAACGTGGGATTGCCGCGGTAATCCCACTCCATGTTGAGAAACCAGCTTTTACCGTCGTAATCGTGAAATAGCGACGGATCAAACCCGGAGGCGTTGATAAACGCGGGATCGGACCACGGCCCGTCGATCGTCTCGGAGCGGACGACAAAGTTGAGGGTGTCTTTAAAGGCGCCAAAGTCACGATCCGTCTCACCACGCCAGGTCTTAACGACGGTAAAGGCGAGGTAAAACATTCCGGCGGTGTAGCTCAGACATGGAGCCCACACGCCGCCCGAACTCTGAACGCCGGTAAGGTCGAGTAATCGCGCCTCGTCGAGCGCTCGGCGCCGCAGCCGCCACGTCGTAAGATCCAGCGACTCCCAGATCTGAACCCCCGGATACCACTCGAAGGTGGAGGTCGCGATATAAAAACGATCGTCGGCGCGGCAAATCGACGGATCGGGATTAAAACCCCGAAGTATCGGATTGCGAACCGCGCCCATTTATTCTTTTACGCCGCCAAATGCAATTCCCTCAATGAGGTATCGCGATAAGAAAGCAAACGCGATGATAATCGGAACGACGCTCAATGCGATACCGAGGTACATCGCGCCGAAATCGCGCTGGTATGTGGTTGTATTTAACTGTTGGATAATCAACGGCAGCGTGTATTTCTCCTGGCTGTTGAGTAGGGTCAGCGGGACGAGGTAGTTGTTCCACTGAACCAGAAACCCGAAGATCGACATCGTTGCGATTCCGGGCGCAACCAGCGGCAGCCCGATTCGATGAAAGATGTAGAACTCGCCCGCGCCGTCGATGCGCGCCGCCTCAATCAGACTCTTGTTAATGACGCTCGACGTGTACTGCCTGAGAAAAAAGACGGTATACGGACTCGCGATCGCCGGAAGGATCAGGATCATTCGTGTGTCGTACAGGTTGATGCTCAGCGAGAGCTTAAACAGTCCGACGAGCATAATCGTCGGCGGCAGCATAATCACACTGAGCAAGAGTCCAAAGAGGAGACTCCTCCCCTTAAACCTGTACATCGCAAATCCGTAGGCAGTGAGGGCCGAGAAGTACGCCGCGAGAAAGGTTGCGCTCAACGCAACGATCAGGGAGTTGGCAAATCCGCGCGGAATGTTGAGTCCGCCGGAGCGCAGCCCGGTATTTGGATCGAGGCGTCCCTGCAACAAGGTTCTCCAGTTTTCCGACAACGCGCCTCCGGGGAGCACCGTCGGTCCGCGGTTGATATCCTGGTTTGTCCGCGTTGCATTCACAAGCATGACATAGAACGGTACGACGCAGGCGAGAGCGACGATGAGCAGGGCGAGGTAAATAAACAGTTGCGATGTGATCCCTCTGCGTTGCTTCTGGTTAAACG
Source organism: Alkalispirochaeta sp. (assembly GCA_965601745.1). Lineage (GTDB taxonomy): Bacteria > Spirochaetota > Spirochaetia > DSM-27196 > Alkalispirochaetaceae. The sequence goes on along the minus strand of OZ271836.1, from coordinate 3,793,806 downwards.
TTGCTTGCTGACTCATCCTAGTCCTCCTTTCCAAATCCGACAAACCGGAGGTAGATGTACGAGAATCCGCCGGTAAACAGCAGCAATAAGTACGAGACCGATGCCCCCGCACCAAGCTGATAAAAGCGGAAGGCGCGGTTAAAGAGGTACACAACGGTCGTCGTCAGACTCTGATCGGCGCCGCCCCGTCCACGCGTGATAATCCACGGGAGATCAAATATGTTGAGACCGCCGATAAGCGAGGTTATGACGACGTAGATCATGACCGGCTTGAGCAGCGGCAAGGTGACCGACCGAAACGTCCGTAACGGTCCGGCTCCATCGACAAACGCCGCTTCGAACAGGTTTGCGGGTATCGACTGGATTCCCGCCATAAAGAGGATCATCGTGTACCCAAACCACATCCAGGTCTGGATCAGCGAAATAATGATGCGGGAGAGGACCGGGTCGTTTAACCAGAATATGTATCGCTCCTGGGCTTCAGCTCCGGTACCAAAGAGTATCTGATTAAACACACCGTTCTGCCAATCGAGGACGGCATAGGCCAAAACGGCAATCGACGCCACGGTTACGAGGTTCGGGAAAAAGAAAACCGCGCGAAAAACGCCCACGGCGCGAATACGAAGCTGGATGTTGGTCAGCACAACCGCGAGAAAGAGAGCCACACCTAACTGCAGGACGATATTCGGAAGCCAGATGATCCAGGTATTGAGGAAGGAGCGCCAAAACCCGATGTTGGTAATCTCGTAAAAGTAGTTCTGGAGGCCGACGAACGATCGACCGGCGCGGGTAAAATCCTCGTTCGTCAAACTGGTAATAAAGGTGTTGACGACCGGGTAGAGCCAGAAGATTGAGAACGTGATAAAAAACGGCAAAATAAACAGATAGCCGTAGCGCGCGTACTTGCGTTCCGTCATGTGGACCCCCTTGGAGAGAATCCGGGCGCCGGATGACGGCGCCCGGTAGGAAACTCGCGAAAAACTAGTTGATCTGAACCTGCGGGAGCGCCTCCTGGACTCGCTGCCCGACAGCGTCGACCGCCTCGTCAAACGTCAGCTGATCGTCGAGGTACTCGTTGAGAACCTGCGCGAAGATGTTGTTTATCTGGTAGTCGTAACCCTGAATCGCCGACGCATCGATAAACGGTGTTTGATCGTAGAAGTACTCGAGGGGATTCTGGCCGGCGAGCGTCTCCGAGCTAAAGTCGTCTTTGACCGCCTCCATGACCGACTCGTTGGACATAAACTCCGTCGCCCGAACGGCGTACTCCTCCATCCACTCCTCGTCCTGCGTCAGCATCTCAATAAACTCCCAAGCCAACGCCTTGTTTGGGCTGTCCCTGTAGATACCGGCCCAGGTACCACCCCAGAAGAACGGATCGGGGGGAGCCGCGACGGCCCAGTCGCCAACCGAGTTGGTCTGACCGTTGAGAACGAAAAACAGTCCCCAAGTCGGCCAACCCCAGAGGAACACCTCCGCGTCGCCGGGCGCAGTGTTCATCGCCTCAAACCATCCGCCGGACCAGTCGTCGAGCTTTGCGTCGTAGCCGGCCTCGCGGATATCTTTGGCGATGCGCATGTAGTCGAGCATCTGCGAGTCTATCGCAAACTCGTTGTCGTCATTCACCCAGGGTGTTCGCCGCGCCGAATAGAAGATGCGGAAGATCGTTTCGCCTGTTCCCGGGAACATGCGGACGCGGCCATCGCTCTGCTCGTAGAGCACCTGAGCGGCCTCGAGCACGCTATCCCAGTCCGCGAAGAGTTCGCCGATTACTTCGGGATCATCGGTCCCAAAGTACTCCTGAGCCAGACTTCGTCGATAAAACCAGCCACCGGGAGTTGTTTGCCAGGTGAGGGCGACGACGTCGCCGTCTTCGTTGATTCCCATCTCCGCGGCGTAGGGAAACATTCCGCTGGTATCAGCGTTGAACGGATCTACGCTCAGGTTGGTCCAGTACCCCGCCTCGACAAACTGTCGGACGTATGCTGCTTCACCGACAAAGATATCCGGAACGTTTTGTCCGGTCGCGAGTAGGGGTCGAATTTTTGCTTCGTAGTCGGCGATCGGAACGATCTGAATATCGACGATCGCACCTGTCCGTTCCTCAAAATCAGCGATAACTCCCTGATCCTGCCATTCACCGGTAAACGTGATGATTTCAAGCGTCATTCCCTCGAAGGAGTCGGGAATTACTACTTCGGCCTCCTGTCCACCGCGGTTACACGCGGCAAGCACAAGAAACGCGACGGCGGTCAGCAACGCAAGCTTCTTCATATCTTCCTCCTTGACCAATATGTACCTATGTTTCGATGTGACATTGGTACTTTATTTTCACGTCGTCGGCCGAATCTGTCAACAAAAAAGGTTTTATGTTCCTACATTTAGCAGACCCGTGATATCGTACTCATTGAGATTACACAGAAGACGGGGTACCGAGCATGAAGAAGCGCCTAGTTATCGGATCTACACCGCTGATAAGTCACACCGCCGCGGCGACCGGTGAGTTTGTCTCCGAGGATGACCGAGATTGGTACCGAATTACTCATTTTGACGCGATGGAACCGTTCCTCGTCTCGGTCACCAATACCGCCGACATCTGGATGTTTGTCTCAACGAGCGGCGGACTCACGGCTGGACGAGCGACAAAGGAATCTGCGGTTTTCCCTTACGTCACAGTCGACAAAATCGATGATTCATTCGACGTGAGCGGCGCGCTTACCGCCCTTCTGGTGAACCGCGACGGTGTCTCTCAGCTGTGGAAGCCGTTTGGACGCAACAACGAGCAGGTCTATGAGGTAACGCGGAGTTTCTACAAAAGTATCCATGGAGATGCGGTGATGTTTGCCGAGCGAAACGAAAGTCTGGGATTGGAGTTTCGCTATGGATGGGAAGCAAGTCCCTCATACGGAATCCATCGATTTGGACGATTGAAAAACGTCGGCGCCCATTCGCTGTCCATCGATCTCCTCGACGGGATACGGAACATCGTCCCGGCAGGCGTCGGGTGGCGGATGCAGACGCTGTACAGCAACCTTCTCGATGCGTACAAGCGATCCGAATCGGACCCCACAACGGGAATGGGGATCTTTAGCTTGAGCGCGACGCCGACCGATCTCGCCGAGCCGAGCGAGAGCCTCCGCGCGACCACCGTATGGTCCTACGGCCTTTCGTCAACGACCTTACTCCTCTCGGAAAACCAGGTGGCGTCCTTTTTTGCCGGAGAGTCGGTCGTCGCGGAACGTGACGTAAAAGGCCGGCGAGGCGCCTATCTCGGCGTGACTCCCCTCCAGGTCGAACCGGGGCACAACGTCGAATGGGGGCTCTGCGCCGAAGTCGAGCAGGATCATGTCGCCGTCAACAACCTGCGCCTGCGCCTCGAACGTGATAGATCCGGCGTCGTGCAGGATCTGGCCGCTGATATCCGTCGGGCGCGGGAAAACCTGACTCAGCTACTCGCGACAAACGACGCTATCCAGCGGGTCGGGAGCAAGGTCAGCTCGTATCATCACCGCGCCAACGTACTGTTTAACATCATGCGCGGCGGCTACTTTGCGGATAGCTACACGATTCAGACCGAGGATTTTATCCGTTTTGCGGAGGTTTGGAGCAAGACGTCGAGTCGTGATATTCGTACGTTTTTCGAGCAGGCGCCCGCGGAAATGCGCGTCCGGGACCTCCGGGCCACGTTGATCGACGATCCTGTACTCCGCCGCCTGTCGTATGAGTACCTTCCCCTCACCTTTAGCCGCCGCCACGGAGACCCGAGTCGACCGTGGAATGAGTTCAGTATCAAAACGCAAGACGCAGGCGGGAAGCCGATTATCGGGTACCAGGGCAACTGGCGCGACATCTTTCAGAACTGGGAAGCGCTGTGTATCTCCTACCCCGACTACTTTCCTTCGGTGATCGTCAAGTTTCTGAACGCAACGACGATCGACGGGTATAACCCCTATCGCATCACGCATACCGGAATCGATTGGGAGGTTCCCGAGCCTGAAAACCCGTGGTCCAATATCGGCTACTGGGGCGATCATCAAATCGTGTACCTGGCTCGACTGATGGAACATGCCGAACGGTCGTTTCCGGGGGCGTTGTCCGGGCTCCTCAATGAGGATTTTTTTGTCTTTGCCAACGTCCCCTACCGGATTAAACCGTTTAACGATCTTGTCGAGGATCCACGCGATACAATTGTGTTTGACGAGGAAGAGTACCGGCGGATACACGAGCTTTTGCCGACACTCGGAGCCGACGCGCGTCTTGTTCTCGACGCCGAGCAGACGCCGATTCGAGCCACGATGATAGAGAAACTGCTGATTCTCCTCCTCGCCAAGGCTGGAAACTACGTCGCCGGCGGTGGAATCTGGCTCAACACCCAGCGTCCGGAGTGGAATGACGCCAACAACGCGCTTGCCGGTTGGGGTCTCTCCATCGTCACCGTCGCTCAGCTTCTACCGTATGTCAGGCTGATCGATCGTCTGATACAAGGCGCCGTCAACGACCAATTTACGTTCCACGTTGAAGTAGCCACGTGGTTGGCCAAATCGACATCCGCGTTTGGCGAGTTCGGTCTCGACGCGCTACACAATGGCGAGCAACGCCTGAGCCTGCTTACTCGCCTCGGCACGGCCGCGGCGGAGTACCGAGAATCGGTATACGACGGTCCGTTTTCGGGGACAACGAGAGTGAGCGCGAACGATGTCCACGCGTTTATGATGCTTATGTCCAAGCATCTCTCAGCCACCCTACGCTCCGTCAGAACAGAACAAGCGGGATACCAGTCGTACCAAATGCTCAGTATCGATGGGCGCGCTGCCAACGTCGCCCCGCTGTATCCGATGCTCGAGGGTCAGGTGGCGGCGATTTCCAGCGGTATTCTCAGCGTCGCGGAGACGATTTCCCTCCTCGATGCCCTGCGCGAAGGCCCCCTGTATCGTGCCGAACAACACTCGTACATGTTGTATCCCAACCGTGAGCTCCCCGGTTTTCTCGCCAAAAACAAAATAGACGCGGCTGACGCCGCAAAACTCGACGTCCTCGGACGCGAGGAAGACAAATGGGCGGGGATTCTCGGCCGCGATGACAACGGTGACTGGCACTTTAACGGGTATTTCCGAAATGTCGACGATCTTAAAAACGCCGCGACCGATCTCAGCAATACCGAGCGTCGTCAACTTTGCGCGCTATTCGAAAAAACGTTCGACCACGCATCGTTCACGGGGCGCTCGGGCACCTTTTTCGCGTTCGAGGGGCTCGGCAGCATTTACTGGCACATGGTCTCCAAGTTGCTCCTCGCGGTGCAGGAGCGACTCATCGATGCCGTGTTAGACGGCGCGTCGCCTAACGAGGTAACGGAGCTCAAGAAACGGTACATCGCCATCCGCGCCGGGCTCGGATTTAACAAAGAGCCTGCTGAATACGGTGCGGTGCCGATCGACCCGTACTCCCACACGCCGTGGGCCCAGGGAGCCAAACAGCCCGGAATGACCGGTCAAGTAAAAGAAGAGGTAATCGCGCGCGTTGCCGAGTTGGGCCTTGTCGTACGCGATCAACGCCTTATGTTTGTCCCGGCGTTGATTCTTGAGGATCAATGGACGGATAATACCAACGACTACACGTTTAGCTACTGTGGCACACCGTTTACCGTAGCGCAGTCGAATCGCGACGCGGTGACGATCCGGCGAGCCGACGGTGACGAGCGTGTTATCACCGGCCGCGAAATACCGCCGGAGCTCACGTCCGAGCTTATGAGCCGGACCGGGGTAGTAAGCGCGGTCCGTGTTGAACTCGTCCTATGAGCTCGCCAGTGTCGCCTCGTACGCGCGACGCTCACGGTTAAACACCACCTTGGTCGCGACATTGGTTACGAGCGCGGCGGACCAGGTAACCGCAAAGATTCCCCACCAGATACCGAGGAGCCCCCAATTAAACACCTCGGCAAACAAGTAAAAGACCACCGCGGGCGCGATCAGTTGCCGATAGATGCCGACATAGATCGCCGGCATCGGCCGTTTGAGACCCTGCATAAACGAGACCGACCCGAATAACAGCACGTAGGCGTAGTACACGAGTCCCTCAATGTACAGATAGGTGCGTCCAATCGCGATGACCTCCGGATCATCGGTAAATTGGCGCATGAGCACTCCGGCGAGCGGCAATATCACCGCCAGCGAACCCGCCATCACGATCACGCCGTACTTAAGCGCCGTTCGAAACGTCTCCCGGACTCGGTCAAACTGCTTGGCGCCAAAGTTATTGCCGACAAGAGTCAGGATCGCCGTGTGTAGACCGGCACTCGGGAGCAGAGCTATCTGTTCGATCCGGAGGGCGACGCCGTAGGCCGCGAGACCTTTTGTCGATCCGCTTCGCGCGATAAAAAAGTTGATGACAAACATTCCCAGCGCGACGGTCATCATGTTGATGCTCGCCGGTATGCCTTGGACGGCGATTTCGCCAAAAAACTTGCCCTTTGGTATGTAGTCGCCAACCGACATGCCCCGAAGCGAACCCTGCTTTCGCGCGCGCCAGAGCATATATACCAGGCTGACTCCCTGAATAATCACGGTCGCCAGGGCGATACCCGCCGCTCCCATGTAGGGGATTCCCAACGGTGCAAAACCAAACAGCAACAGTGGGTCGAGCCCGATGTTGAGAATCATGCCGATAAACAAGACGTTTCGGTAACTCTTGGTGTCCCCCCTCGAGTTGAGACCCGCGTTTACGATAGCGTTGAGCAGAAAGAACACCGTCCCAAACAGAATCACGCGCATGTAATCCATCGCGAGCGGCAGAACCAGATCGTCGGCACCCATAAAACGAAAAGCCGGTTCGGCAACGAGCAGTCCGACTATCGTAAGCACGATCGAAGAGATCACACCGAACGAGATCGCCTGGGCCTGATACCGCGCCGCCGTCTCTTCGTCTCCGGCACCGAGGGCGTTGGAGATGAGAGCTGTCGCACCGGTCGCAATACCGAGACCGGCCGCAAGAATTACGAAGAAGAGCGGAAATGAAAGCGACAGCGCCGCCAACCCCTCGGTCGACAAGAACTGACCAAAGTAGGTATCGACGATGTTGTACATCGTGTTGAAGATCATGCCGACGCTCGCCGGGATCGCGATCTTTCGGATCAAGCGGGGGATCGGTTCACCGATCAAATCGAGGGTCGAACTCACTCATTACCTCCGGATCATTGCTTACTACGATACTAAGTTATTTTCGCGCCTAAGGCGAGCGCCATACTGAGTCCACGAGACGCCGGCGCGAGAAGACCGCCCAAGCGGTCGTAACAAAACCCTATAGCGCCAGAACGGCGCCGAGCATGGAGTACAGAGTGTAGTTGTCGTCCACGCTTTCGGTGTACTTGATCCGCACTGAGGCACCGAGGCGTCGCGACATAAACACGTTGACCATCCCGGTTACGTTATTCTGGAACTCCTCAGCCTCAAAGTCATAGTAAAGGCCGTACTTGGCCTGCACCTCAAGAAACCGGGCGATGCCAACCGTAACGTTGACGCCGTTCATCCAGAGATACCCGGAGTCGTCGACGTCTATATCTTGCTCGAACGACGGAGCCGGACCCGGCGGATCTATCGTCACTGAACCATCGCCGTCAATTGACTGGTAGCCGACGCCGGTCCACGGTAACACGCTGAGTCGAACTGGACCCGGTACGTTAAAGTACTGACCGATGCGTCCGTATGGAATCGTTATCCGCTGCTCGTACTCGGTCACGCCGTCGTCGAGATCGAGGCGGATGTACTCAAAACCGCCCCCGACAACAAAGCTGCCGATGCCGAAGGTAAGAGGATAAAAGTCGGCGATAAAGTGGTTCCCGAGGACGGTACTGTCGTTAACGTCCCAGGCGTAGTAGAGGAAATCGTTAACTTGAAATCGATTAGGAACGATAAGCTGTCCGTACAAGCCGGCCATTGGTCCGGTATCCGTGGAACTTGAACCGGCAAAATCGGTCCGGTTCTCAACCAGACCACCGTATAGCGCGAGCAAGGTTATCGGTCGAGCCGCGAGCGCCGTCGCGGAGATAAGAGCGTATAGTACAAACAGAAGGAGTGTCTTTTTCATTGCTGCGTCGGAAGGTATTGTCGCCCGGCCACATAGTCAAACGCCGGCACGTTGCCATTAAACCACGGTCATCAGTACTTTCGCGCGGGTGACGAGAACGGCCGACAGCAACCGATCGTTTCGCCTCGACAGAAAGATCACGCGTGACCCCAGCGATCGCGTTGTTCTGTACTGGATCAAGCGGGATATCAGACTGGAGGATAACGAAGCCCTCCACGGAGCGATCGAGGATGCCCGCCGGCGCGATGCGTCGCTTGTCCCCATTTACTTGTTTGACGACGCGTTGGTACGCTCGCCGGACTTCTCTCGCCTACATCTTAGCGCCATCACCCAGGCGCTGTACGGCCTCGCTTTGTCCCTCCGCGCGATACAAAGCAAAATCGCTATTGTCATCGGCGAACCGATTTCCGTTTTCGAATGGTTTTCTCCCGAAGCGATCTGGGCCCACGAAGAGACCGGTCTCGATTTGAGCTATCGTCGCGACAGAGAGGTACGTCGGTGGGCCCAGGAGCGGGGCATGCCGTTTACAGAGGTACCGCGCAACGGAACGATACGCCGACTCGCCTCGCGGGACGCGCGGATCGGTATCGTGCGTTCGCGACTCTCCGGAAAACTCGTACCGGTACCTACGACGATCCCGCAGTCACCGACGCTCGCGAGGAAACTGGTCGATTGTGGTTTTACGCCGGATTTTCGGTATGAGTCTTATCAGGCGTTCCACGACGAGTTGCTCGACGAAATCGAATCGACCGGTACGATCGATCCCAACACCGATTCCCTGTCGCGCCGGCAGAATCACGGTTCCCATGCGGCGCCGCCCGGCCGGCTTTTTTCGGCGGATGAGCTCAATACAACGGTGCCCCCGGGTCCCCGCGGCGCCCAACGAATCGACGAAACCGCGGCCCACGTCGTCCTCAGGAGTTTCCTCTCCCGCCGCGGCCACAACTATTCGGGCGGTATGTCGAGTCCCAACACCGCGCCGTTAGCCGCGTCGAGACTATCGGTTCATCTCGCCTGGGGAACGATCTCCCTCCGGACCGTGTTCCGGGCGGTGGAGGCCCGTCTTGAAACCCTTCGCTCGCTCGACGCGCGGGCGACCGTTGACGGAGCAAGTGCCGGTCGATGGCGCAAAAGCCTCCGAGCGGTGCAGCAACGCTTGTTCTGGCACGATCACTTTATCCAACGTCTTGAGGACGAGCCGGAAATCGAGTTTTTCCCGATTAACCGCGCGTTTAGTGCGCTCGAGACTAACGGGTTTCACCCCGATCCACGTTCCGAATACAAACGCCGACTTATCGCCTGGCTGGACGGAACCACCGGATATCCTCTCGTCGATGCCTGCGTTCGTGCCCTCAAGCGGACCGGCTACCTTCCGTTTCGGATGCGCGCAATGATCGTATCGTTTGCCGTCCACGTCCTGCGCCTGTCGTGGCGTGATATCCTCTATCCGATGGCGCAGTGGATGGCCGACTACGTACCAGGCATTCACCTCAGTCAGCTGCAGATGCAGGCCGCCCTCACCGGGATCAACACGATCCGCGTCTACAACCCGACGAAACAACTCGTTGATCACGACCCCGACGCTGTGTTTGTGCGCCGTTGGGTACCTGAACTCCGCGACCACTCGCCGGTCGAGATAAAGACTCTCCCCGGAGAACAGCTGTCACCCTACCCGGGGCCGATCGTCGATTACCGCGAGGAGACGAGGATCGCCAAAGGATTTCTTTATTCGATTAAGGGAAGTCCGGAGGGCCGGGCCGAGGCGGCACGCGTTCTTGACCGCCACGGATCACGCAAGCGCGGCGGATAATCACCGTCCGAACACCTTTTATGGCGACCACGTCGCCGTCCCGGGGCGCGTTTGGTCCCAATACATAATCTGAGACGCCGAATCGTCACCCACGCGTAATATTACCTCTCAAGGAGACAACTATGAAAACTCGGTCAATCGTTGCGGTGTTGGTGGCGGCGCTTGTGGTGGGGTTGATGCTTTCCGGTTGTGGAAGGGCGCGACAGGCGGTTCAAATGGCTCAGAATGTCGCCGAGATTGCCGGGGCGGCGGAAAAAACGGTATCGAGCGCTGAGGGCCCGGAGGAGTACGAACTCAGCGAGACCAATGTGCGTCGTTTCTATCAGGCGGTTCAGCAACTCGAATCTCAGCATCCGGACATCGATTTTGAAGTCGCCATGACCGCCGCTATCGAAGCAGTGGGCGCCGGGGTCAACCTCGAACAACTTGTCGAGCGTGAGACAAACCTGTCGTTTGACGAGTACGGCGGCCTCTCAACAGCGTTGATGCTCGTTCAGACGGAGGCCGTAGGCGTGCGTATGACTCGCGAAATCGTCGCCACGATGGAGGAAAGCCTCTCCGAGCACGAATCAGTCGACCAGGCGACGCTGAGCGAGGAGGAGAAAGGGGCGATCGAGCAACAACGAATTGCGCTTGACGAGGCCCGGGAGGAGTTGGAATCTCCTGAGTTTGTCGCCGCCGAGGCTCAAATGGAGATGATCGCCCGTATCAGATCGGACTTTGGGTACTAGCAGCCGGGACCGACCGTTCCGTCGTCCCGCGGCGAAGACGCGCGCGCCGCTAACACGGAGCGACGAAACTGTGTCGGGGACACCCCGACGCTGGCCTTAAAAACGCGGTTAAAGGTGCTCTTGGATGAGAACCCCGCGTCTAAAGCGAGGTCGAGGATAGTCCTGTCCTCGAGCTCACCCGCGGCGGCGCGATCGATAAAGTACTCGATGCGATAACTGTTTACGTAGGCCGGAAACGAGGTCTGAAACACGCTGTTAACGGCATGGGAAACCCGATTGGTGTGAACACCGACGGCTCGGGCGGTTGTGTCCAGAGTCAGATCGGGATCCCGAAACGATCCGCCGGCAAGGTATTCGCAAACGGTGCGGGAGACTGCCGTAAGCGACTCATCGTCTTCTGAACCGGAATACCGCCGAACTGCCGTGTGACCGGACGGTACCTCAGGAGCCGTGACAAACAGGAACGAAAACACGTAGATAAGTAGCGCCATCGATCCGGCAAGCATCGTAAACGGCCGGGTAAGCCCCCCGGCCAACTGCGCCGAGGCGCGGGCGGAAAGCGCGACAAAGCCAAATAGCGCGAGCGACGCGATCGGGGCGATCACGAGCGTACGCAACCATAGGCGTTGATGTGGAGTGACGTCCGCAACCGGTGCACGCCGAAACGCGAGCCGAATCGCCAGCGCAACGTAGGTGACGTTCACCACGACTTTCCCGAGATTGCGAATGAGAAAATGGAGCGGTGGATCACCGGCAAAGACTTGTTGGATCATCGCCTGATACGCCTCGCCATTCACAACGACAAGGAGGGCGGTAAAGACCAGATCAAAGAAGTAGGGGATAAAGTGCCCGAGAATTCGGGGGCTGGTTCGCAGACCGGTATCGTTGCTCAACTCGTGGGCGAACCACCACAGCAATGGCCCAAAAAGATAGGGGAGCGGCGTCGTAAGCGGCAGAAGAACCGGATAGCGCATCATCGAGACCGGATTCCACAGCGGAATGGTACCAAGTCGCAACGAGAAAGCGACAAGGAGGATCGCTAACGGTGCGTTTTGTACGCGGCGAAAACGAAGAATGATAAGAGCAAGAAGAAGAGTACCTTGAATCGCCCCGAGCGCCGCAATCAGCTCGATTCCGGACATCAGCTACTATTTTAGCAGACTTTTGCGTTTACTCAGGCGAACTGCGTACGTCACAGTTGAAGACGAGATTTGTACCAACCTCACGAAATCCCAATCGGCGGTACAAGCGCGCGGCGGGATTTACCTCGTCGACTTGGAGCATAAGCCGTTGTGCACCCATTTCCGCCGCAGCCCGCGCCGTTTGCGCGATCATCTCGCCGCCAAATCCCTTACCGCGGTAGGGCTCGATTACGTCGACATCCTCTACTTTTGCGATCTCGTCATGGATCAAGAGATCACATTTGCCTATCGGCACCTCGTCTACAAAAGCGACAAACAAATAGAACCCGCTTTGATCGTCCCGATATACCGGAAGCTTACGAGCAAAACGCCGCGACGCGAAATCCTGCAGGTCCGGCGGAAACGACGCGATATCGACGATCTTTGCGGAGGCAAAATCGTCGTCCACGTCAGCGCAGACAAGGCGAAGATCGGTTCGGGAGGGGGGCGTGAGGTCGTCGATACGAGCCACCATTACGAGATGGCGAACAAGCTCCGCTCGGACGGTTAAGCGCGCCGTATCGGCGGGCAGATCGGCGGGACCGTAGTCGAACGCCTCAATCCACAGTTTTGTCTGTTTGTGGGCGCGTCGATATTGCCGTTCCTCCTCGTAAATACCCGCGAAAAACTTGAGTTTTCCGTTATCGATGCGAAAGAAGTTGTGGCTGTACATGTCGGGGAGAGCCGGGTCGTCGTAGCGCATTCCGTAGGGCGTCGCTTTGGCGTGTGCGAAAAGTGAGGTATAGGCGTGTTCTACGGCGCGCAGTTTGTCTTCCACCGTCACTCCCCCAAGGTCTAACCGTTTCTCGCTCGAAGCGGTAGCTCCAGTCGCGGATCCGGCGTAAACGACGGAATCTCGGCCGGACGCACGGGCCGCGCGAGGAGAAATCCCTGCAAAAGGTCGGCACCGAGCTCAAGGGCAACCTCAAGCTGCGTCCGCGTCTCGATGCCCTCGAGACACACCTCCATGCCCATCGAGTGCCCAAGGGACACGATCCAGGCGACGATATCGCGATCGCGCTCGTCAACGTCGATCCGCGCAACAAAGCTGCGGTCTACTTTTAACTGATCCGCTGCGAGTCCGTGCAGATTCTGCAGGGAGGAATACCCGGTTCCAAAGTCATCAAGCGCAATGCCGATACCGCGGTCTCGAAGCGCGTTGATCGTTAGTTTTGACGCCTCCCAGTTTCTCATCACGGCGTGCTCGGTCACCTCGAACATGATTTTGGTCGGATCAAATCCCGTTTCGGCGAGAATCTGGTCCACCTCCTCGATAAATCGAACGTCATTTAGCTGCGCGGGAGACAAATTTATTCCGATCGTCACCTCGCGATCGACAAAATGAGCGGGGAAAATATTAAGACTGCGCCTCAGCACCCAGGACCCGAGGGAAACGACAAGTCCGTTTTCCTCCGCCATAGGAATAAACTTGGCCGGAGAGATTGAGCCGATCTCGGGATCGTTCCAGCGCACAAGGGCCTCAACCGAGCTCATCTCGAGATCAGGAATAAGAAACTGCGGCTGGTAGTGTACCTCAAGAGTACCGGCCTGAATCGCTCGGGCAAGGCGGCCGACGATCGTCACGTGATCGGCGGGGAGGACAGAGCCAACCGACTCGTACAATCGATAGCGCCCCCGCCCGGCCCGCTTGGCCTCGTACATGGCGGCGTCGGACCGAGACAACAGATCCCCGGCGTCGTTCCCGTGATCCGGGTAGAGGGCGATGCCGATACTCCCGCCGAGGTAGACTTCGCGACCCTGCAATCCAAAGGTATGGGCGAGCGCTCCGTTTATTGCGGAGGCGATCCGATGGACGTCATCTGCTTTCTGAAGATCAACACAGACGATCACAAACTCGTCGCCGCCAATCCGAAACAACGTATCGGTCTCTCGGATTATCCGTTGAATGCGTCGCGCAACGTTTTGTAAGACTACGTCACCCTGATGGTGACCCATCGTGTCGTTAACCTGCTTAAAGTTGTCGAGATCGATAAAAAGGACAGCCACCCGCGTTTTATTTCGTTTCCCGCGGGCGATCTCACGCTCGAGAACGCGGTTAAACGCCTGCCTGTTGGGGAGGCCGGTTATATGGTCCTGTTGATGGGCGGTCTCCAGGCGTTCGATCGTCTCCGCGAGTTGTCCCGACAGAACCTGCTTCCGATCGTAGGCCTCGATGAATATATGCGCGAGGACGGAGGTTTCAAAGAGGATAAAAACAAAGCCGGCGATCGACATCAACGCCGGTAGTCCGACGATTCCGCCGAAGTAAAACGTGTCGCCGATTACCCCCACAAAAACGATCGCCAGACCGATTGCGAGTAGAACGGCCGCCTGCCTGTGGATGTTGCGGATCGTCTCAACCAGCAGCCAGACGACCATCACCAGCAATGCCCCCTGCCCGATCGGAATCACGGCGGTGAAAAAGCGCGGCGGCGTGACCACGGTGACGACGATACAGAGCAGGACAACGCCGAGAAATCCACGGTAGAGAAGATGAGGCGGTCGCCTGTCTATCGACTCCGCCGCAAACATGATAAACGCCAGAGTCGCCACGTACACCGCGAGATACTCGATCCGCAACATCAGCGTCCACGGGATGGAAGGGAACAGGGCGTTCCAGTAAATCGCATTGTTAAACCCGCTGCGCACGCCAAACGCGACGGCCATGACGCCAAACCAGAGCAGGATCGCCATCGAGCGCCGTTTTAGAAAAAGAAACAGATGATAAAAACCGATAAGGAAAACCGCGCCGAGGAATCCGGCATCGAGAAAGGCTGAGCGACTTCGCGCCGTCGCGACGGTCTCCGCGGTACCGATCTGCACAACGCTGCGGAGGCCGCCGACGGTGTGGAAATGGTTGGCAACGACGATGCGCAATTCGACCTCAGTCGGATCGGTCGGAATAAAACTGCCGGTCGCTGGGTGCCACTGCGGACGGTGGTCTTCGGGTGATAGGGCGGGACTACCAACCGCCACGATCTCTTGGTCGTCGATCCAAAGTTCGACGGCAGTTGGGACAAATCCGATGTGGACGGCGAGCGGTTCCTCGATCGGCTCGCTAAACTCAACGATTACGCGATAGGTACCGGTGCCTCCCGACGGGTCGCGACGCAGTCGCACACCTCGCGGTACCGTTATCGATCTCGGCTCAACGCTCCGAGACCGTAGCGAAGACGCCGATCGGCCGAGTACGCCCGGAAAGAACTCCCACGTCCCGTTGAGATCCACGATTCGGCCGCTGCGAATTTGCTCGGCGTCGACGAGGATTCTCGGCGTTTCGCCATGGAGAACTTCGGGGTGCAGAGTAAGGAGAAAAGCGACTAACAGTACGATCTGTCGGCCCGGCACAAAAGACCCGCCGTCTCGCACAGCTGGAATGCGCACCGGCAAATTGTAACATCAAATAAGCTCCGGGCCGAAGCGAAAAAGGAACACGATCACGTTGAGGCGGTGTTACAGTGCTTACATGGAGGCCTGCACGATGACGAGAAGTGGGATGCTCAAACGCATCGGACCGTTTGTTTTAATGTTCTTGTGCTCAACGGCGATGTTCGCGGTTGAGATCAACGTCGACGATCAACAGAAGAGCGTCAGCCAAAGCTTCGACGATGACTACCTTTTTCTCGGATCGACGCTCGGTTTTTCCGGAAGCGCCGATTCGTTGTTTTTTCTCGGTCGCTCTCTGGTCATGTCGGGTGAAAACCGAGGAAACCTTCTCGCCGCTGCCGAGACCTTATCGGTCGACGGACAGGTAGCGGATGACGGATTTCTCGCCGCTCGGACGATTTCGGTCACCGGCGATCTCGGCGGAACAACGTTTGCGGCGGCTGAAACGATTTCGCTCCTCCCGAGTTCACGGGTCAACGGGACGGTCTTTATCGGGGCGAGTAATGCGGAACTTGCCGGTACCGTGGCCGGCGACCTCTACGTCGGCGCGGGCTCACTCGTAATTTCCGGCACCGTCACCGGTGATGTCTACGCCGGCGCAAAGGAGATCACGATCCTGGATTCCGCATTGATCGAAGGGGACTTTGTCTACGATTCGGAGCAAGAGCTCACCGAGGCGGAACGCGCCCGGATTCGCGGTGCTATCCGCTTTGAGGACTTTGACGAGGACAAAGCATGGGATAAACCGGCATGGGCCGGCCCGCGCCCCTGGCTCATCGCGCTCTACTTCTCTCTAACGATCCTGGTATTTGCGGTGCTTTTTTATCTCTTCCCGGGAACCCGCGACCAGGATATCGAACGGAACGGTCGACGTTTCTGGATAACGGTGGCGTGGGGCCTCATTCCGTTCTTCACCTTTCCGCTCTTGATCGGCGCGGTATTCCTCGCGGGCATCGTGTTTGGTTTGACGATTCCGATCGGTATCGCGCTTGTCGGTTCCCTGGGTATTCTCGGCTACATCCTGTACGCGTTGGCCCTACCACAGATCGGAAGCTATATCTCGCGCCTGTTTGGTTGGTCGGTGCATACCCGCGATAAAGGCGCCGTTTTGTTAACGACGCTCATCGGATTTGTTCCGGTTCTCGTTCTGGGGTTGATCCCGTTTCTTAACTTTGTCGCGTTTATCGTTGTCCTTTCGCTTGGATGGGGCATTGCGCTTGAGAAGGCGTTTCGAGCGCGACTTGGATCGACCGGAGAGTAGTCCAAGAGGGGTCGCCCGGCGGGCGACCCTTTTTGTTACGCGTCAGGTTCGATTTCCGGGCGGTATTCTCGGTCGTCGTTAAACCACGCGATATTACGCGTGAGAAACATCACCAGGGCGAGAACGACAAATAGGCCAAGTGAACCGAGGAGGAGCGCGTAGTCCTCGGAGTGAAGAACTACCGCCAAGTACCCGTACCCTAGTCCGATCATCCCGCCGAGTAACAGTCCCTGGCGTCCGCCGCGCATGACGGTTGATCCATAGGCGCCGAGCAGCGCGGTAATCGCCACCGCGCTCACGAGGTAGGCGATCGTAAACGTCAGGTGCTCGGAGACGCTCAGCAGGAGAAGATAGAAGACGACGTCGGCGCTCCCGGCAAGGAGGTACTGCACGGCGTGAATTCGAACTTTGCGAACGACCTCAAACACAAAAAACGTCAGAAACGGGACGATCAAAAAGAGCCATGCGTACTTGAACGATCGCTCGTTACGAGAATATGGATCGTCCGGCCGGATCAACGCAAAACCGAACGGCGCGGTAAGCGCAGGCACGACATCGCTCATCGCAAAATGCATCGGCAGGCTCCGGCTCAGATGACTCACGCTCCAATGTGCGCTAAAGCCGTCGTCGCGGAGATCGCGCGTTGCGGGCAGCAAACTCCCAAAAAAGCTCGGAGCGGGCCAGTCCGAGTCGATACGTACGTTCGTCTGGCGTCCAACCGGCACAATCGCGAGACTCCCGCCTCCGTTTACGACAAGCTCGAGGGAAAACGCCAGCTCGCGTCTCACGCGAGGATCAAGATCAAAGGGAGCCGAGATCGCCTCGCCCCAGGCGAGACGCTGCGTATCCGCCGGATCAAACTCCAACGGAGAGCCGGCCAATACCACCTCTTCCAACCCGGCGAGTCCGCTGAGACTTCCGGTATGTAAGGTCAAGGTCGCCTCATCCCAGGCAAGCTCCCATTCCCCGTATTCATCGCTAACGCGGGCAAGGTCGAATCGGCCCGTCAGACTCACGTCGGTGGTGTAAACGGCGGCGGAGTAGATACCACGACTGCGAATGTCCGATTCCAGGTCAAACACCGCGTCGAGAGCCTCCGGAAAGAGAACGATCGTAGCGGTGACTCGACGCACACTCGGACCGCCGGCGGTACCGACCAGCGGTTCAAACCGGTGGGCGGGAATTGCCAGGTAGGGGCCGGTGATAGTCGTGGGACCGCCCCACGAGTCGATCACCTCAGCCTGGGCCTGTTCGCTTCGCGTTGCCCGTTCGCGAATAATGCGACCGACCATCGCCAGTGGTGGAATAAAACAGATTAGGACGATACCGATCACGACGAGCTTGATACCGTACCCACCGCGAATCCTGGCGAAAATCTCCGCGCTGCTTGTTGCCATACAACCCTCCGATACATCTGGATGAGCTAAACATGCCCGGGGATTTTGGCCAAAATCGGGCGGAAATGTGGCGAGAATGCGGCATCGGCGCGGTTTAGTTGACCGCGGCCGCGCTTTGGGTCTATCAAAGACCAATGGAGCCGCAAATCGCCGTTGTGGACGATGAGCGATCGATCACCCAACCGGTCGCGTTTTCGCTTCGTCGGGCTGGCTTTACACCAATCGTCTTTAACGACGGCGAGGCGGCGCTCAGAGGCCTCCGCGCACATCCGCCGGCGCTTATCGTTCTCGACATCATGATGCCGCGTATGGATGGGCTTCAGCTCTGCAAGTCGCTCCGAGAAGAGGGACAGACCGTCCCGATTATCTTTCTTTCATCGCGGGACGAGGAACTCGATCGACTCCTCGGTTTTGAGATGGGCGGAGATGACTACCTCACCAAACCGTTTTCGATGCGCGAGCTGGTCGCCCGCGTAAAGGCGCTGATCCGACGGAGTTCCGCCGGCGTACCTGATACGGATTCTCATCGCCTTAACTTCGAGGGCGTCGAAATCGACAGCGAGGCCGCAATCTGTCGTTACGCCGAGCGTACGATAGCGCTCACTATTACGGAGCTTCGTATTCTATTAGTTCTGGTCGCCGATCCGGGGACGATCAAGAGCCGCACCCAGCTCATTCGTGCAGCTTTCCCGCAGGATTTATACGCCAACGAGAGAGCGGTCGACAGCCACATCAAGCGGATTCGCCGCAAACTGACCGAACTCGGCGTTCGCGGTGAACTGATCGAGGCCGTTTACGGCATGGGGTATCGACTCCGTCGACGCGGTGACTCGCGATGAAACGCCTCTTTTTTCGATTGCTCGTCATCAACGTGTTGCTCGTCTTTTTGCCGATCGTAAGCGTCTTTTACCTCGACACCTTTGAGCGCCAGCTCCTCGCCCGACTCGAACGGTCGATGGTACAGGAAGGACGAGTGTTCGCGGCGGCCCTCGCGGGCGGTGACGTCGGCGGCGAGGCCCTACGAATCATGATCAACCTCGCCGGGCGCGTGGAATCACGAATCCGCGTACTCGATTCGAGCGGCCGGGTACTCGCCGATTCGGCCGTTGACTCGGCTCCTGTCGAGAACAGCTCGTCGGGGAACCGTACGACAACATCGGCTCGAGACGAGGTGCTCTACCGAACGCTCGTGCCGCCCGCTCGCCGTGTCCTCGACGCGCTCTCGCCGCCTGAACCGCCCCTCCCCGCCGCCGAGTTTTACGGCGACACGTCGCTACTCGATGGTCCCGAAATAGCGGCGGCGCTCGACGGCAGGTATGGTGCGGCAACACGCGTTTCACCCGGTGGACAACGATCCGTCACCCTCTACTCGGCGATACCGATCGTCGATTCCAGTGGCGTCGTGACGGGCGCCGTGCTGGTAAGCCGATCGACGTTCCGTATTCTCGACGATCTCTACCAGCTCCGCCTCGACATCATCAGGATCTTTGTTTACTCAGTGCTCGTCGCAATAGCGGTCAACGCCCTTCTTTCCCTGACGATCACGCGCCCCTTGCGGAAACTCCGTGATCGCTCCGAGCAACTGCTTATGCCCGAACGCGACCTGCGAACGTCGATCCGGACGGGATTCCCCGCTCTTCGGCGTCGCGATGAAATCGGCGATTTGAGTCGGTCGCTGCGCGAACTTTGGAACCGTCTCGCGTCGCAAATCGCGGTAATGGACGACTTCAGCGCCGACATACTTCACGAAGTTAAAAATCCGCTGGCCGCGATTCGCAGCAGCGCCGAGGTGATCGGCGCAGAGTTGTCGGGCGAACGGCCGCTCACAACTGACGAGATGGCCGAGGTAACGCCGTTTGTCGATGCGGTCCTTAACGAGTCCGGTCGTATCGATCGTCTTCTGGGAGAGTTGCGCGAGATCACCCAGCTGGACGCCCATCTGCAGTGGGAGGAAACACAACGCGTGCCGATCGGGCCGTTTATCGACGAGGTCGCGACGTTGTATCAAACGCGCGCTGCAGATGGCGGTATTTCGATCCGGCGAACGACGTCAGCGCGTTGTACCGATGTGGCACTTAACGTAAACCGCGATCGACTCTATCAACTTGTCGGTAACATCCTCGACAACGCTCTCGACTTTGCCGCCGCCAGCGTCTGGATCGACCTCGATTGCGCGGATAACTGTGTCGTCCTGACGATTAGCGATGACGGCGCGGGTATCCCGAGCGGAAGCCTGCCCAAAGTTTTTGATCGATTTTTTACGGAGCGGGACACGCGCGCCGACCACGATGGCCTCGGACTCGCTGTCTGTAAATCGATCGCCGACGGTTACGGTGGATCATTGGTCGCCCGTTCCGAGCCCTCATCTGCCGCTTCGGGAAAATCGGGGCCGACGACCCATTTTGTACTCACGCTCCCGCTTTGCGCCTAAAAAACGATAGATTTTGCTTGACATGTGACCTTTTAGTCACTTATAATCTACGCAGTGGACGATCAAACTGTGTTTAAAGCGCTTGCCGATCCGCATCGCCGAGCGCTCCTCGACGCCTTGCGCGAACGCGACGGCCAGACGCTTACCGACCTGTGTCGGCCAATTCCGATGTCGCGCTACGGCGTCATGAAGCACCTCACGATTCTCGAGGATGCGGCGTTGGTAACCTCCGAGAGGGTCGGTCGTGAGAAGCATCACTATCTCAACCCGGTCCCGATTCAGATCGTCTACGAGCGTTGGGTCAACCGATTTGCCCGTCCCTGGGCCGGCGCCCTTACCGCACTTAAGCGACACGTAGAGGAGGAAACGATGGCAAAGCATGTTCAAATGGTGTTTATCCGAACGAGCGCTCAGGATCTCTGGGAGGCACTCACCTCGGGAGAGCAAACGAGTCGATACTACTTTGGGAGCGCAGTCGAGGCGAACTGGGAACCCGGCGGATCATACAGGTACCCGCGCCCCGACGGTGGCGACTACCTCGCCGGGACAATCCTCGAGATAGATCCACCGACTCGATTGGTTACCACCTTTACGCCGCTCTGGGACGGTGCGGAGGGAGCCGCTGAGACCCGTGTTACCTGGACGATCGAAGAACAGGGCGAAGTCTGCAAGCTTACCCTGGTCCACGAAGGCCTCGATACCGAATCCGGGATTGGCGCTGACATTGTTGAGGGCTGGGCGCGGATTCTCTCCGGCCTCAAGACGGTTCTCGAGACAAATACAAGCTTGCCGAGCTCGATGGGGGCACAAACGTGAGCAGCGATTTTGTCGCATTTCCGTCGCAGGGTTTTGACTTTCTCCGCGAGCTCGGACAAAACAACAACAAATCGTGGTTTGAGGCTCATCGCGACGAGTTCCGTGACTTTGTGCAGGAGCCCGCTCGGGCGATTCTGGAAGCGGTGGGATCGGCCCTCGAGGCGAGCTACGCTCCCATCAGCTACGACCCACGCCCCAACGGTGGATCAATGATGCGGATATATCGGGACACGCGATTTTCGGCGGATAAGCGACCGTACAAGGAAGCGATCGCGATGATGTTTGTCCCGCCCCACCGCAAGCGCATGGAAGCCCCCGGGTTTGGCTTGCAGATTACCAACTCCGTCGCCGAGCTTGTCGCCGGTCAGTTTGCGTTTACGCCGGAGCAATTGACGAAGTACCGCGAGATGGTAGTCGACTCGAACGCCGGTGAAGCGCTCGAGGTCGCGGTCGCGCAGGTACAATCGGCCGGACCCTATTCAATCGGTGAGCCGTCGCTCAAACGCGTACCCCGCGGATTTGATGCCGAACACCCTCGGGCCGACTGGCTTCGCTACAAAGGCATGACGGTGTTTTCTCCGCCGATCGCTCGCGCGATCGCCGAGTCAGATACGTTTGTTCCGACGGTGCTCACGCATTTTGCTGCGATGGCGCCGGTCTGGGAGTGGCTCAACTCCTATCTCGGATAGGCGCGAGCAAGATAAGGGACGCGAGCCGGCGCTCGCCGGCTCGACCCGCCATATCGGCAAAGCCGTACTCCTACGGCGATCCGATATCAAAAACAACCTTGCCAATCGACGACCCGCCCTCAAGCGTGCGAACTGCTTCAGCCGCTTCTTCTAACGAGTAGCGTGCGCCTACGACCATGCGGAGACTTCCTTCATCGACCATGGTGGCCAGCGCTTGCAGATCACGCTGATTCGGTTTGGCGAGAAAGGATAAAAACCGTTTTCCGTTTTTTTGGGATCGGAACCGGCCGAGAAACATCGCTTGCCATAATTGAGCGTCGGAACCGCCCACCAGGACGTACCTGCCTTGGGGGCTTAACGAATCCGCGTAGTCGAATATAGAGCGGTAGGCACCCGTATCAACGATTACGTCGTAGCGTATGCCGTTTTCGGTCACATCGGTTTTTGTATAGTCGATCACGTCGTGGGCGCCGAGCGAACGTACCATCTCGACTTTTCGGGTACTACACACGCCGGTGACGCGCGCACCCATCGCCACGGCGATCTGTACGGCAAAAGCGCCGACTCCGCCCGAGGCACCGATAACGAGAACTGCGTGCCCCGCGGAAACCTGGGCCTGGTCTCGTAGCGCCTGAAGGGCAGTTATCCCCGAAACGGGTAATGCGCCGACATCGGCAAGCGGCACCCGCTCGGGAGCGTGAGCAAAAACCTGTGCCGGCGCCGCCACGTACTCGGACCAGGCGCCCATTTTATGTCCCGACAGCTCACCAAACACGCGATCACCGGGCGAATAGCCTTCGACGGAACTACCGACCGCCTCGACGATCCCGGCGACGTCGGAGCCCGGCGCTTTTATCTTTGGTTTGCGTATCCCAAACATCAGACGGACGACACCCGGAGTACCGCGGATTACGTGCCAGTCGCCCGCGTTCACCGAGGACGCGACGATGCGCACGAGGATCTCATCGGCGGCCGGAGCCGGTCGCGGCGCGTCGACGACGCTGAGGACGACCTCGGGATCTCCGTAGGCCGATACGTTTACTGTTTTCATGTGCGCGCCTCCTGCGGTTCGTAGGCAAACACCTCCTCGATCTTCTTGTCAAACGCCCGCGCAATTCGAAAGGCCAACTCGAGTGAGGGCGAGTAGCTCTGCTTCTCGATGGCGACGATCGTCTGCCGGGTGACGCCGGCGATTTCGGCGAGTCGTTGCTGCGTCATCTCATCAGCGAAAAATCGTAGTTCTCGCACGCGGTTCGTAATTGCCTTTTTCGACATGTCACACGCCTACTCGATACATAACGATTCGTGCTGTCTCGCTCACCATCTCCGAAAAGACGCCCGAAACCATAAGAATCACAAACATCGTTGTAACGGTACCACCGGCGACGATCGGTACCATCGAACCGATAAATCCGAAAATAAATAGCGCCTGAGCTACTTGGTTGATCTTGAGCTCGATGAGTTTGTCCCGTTCGTCTTCGATCTCGGGCGGATCCTCGCCAGTGGCGATACGGTAGATGATCGAGAAGATGATCATGATGATGATTCGAACGACAATCGAAATCGGGATCAACACGAGCATTGCGGTTGCCCAAAATCGCAACAGCTCATCCGTGTTTGTCGCGGCCGCGACATCGAGACCGCGATAGCGCCCCCACACGATGACAAAGTAGACCACGAAAACCAAGACACCGCTTACCATCGTTACCAAACTTTTGCTTTCCTGATACGACATACCAACGTCTCCTATGTAATTCCTGATTAACTAATAGTATTACATAGCGAACTAATTGTAAAGTAATTTTTACATTATGTTGTACATTTTTTACTTGCGGCGCCTGCAGCTGCGCCCACCCCTGCGCTCGCGCCTGCACCTACGCCAGCGCCCGCGCCCGTGCTTGCGCCCGCGCCTGCGCCAGCGCCTGGACCTCCGCCCGCGCCCGCGCCTGCGCCCGAGTTCGAATTCTGGTAACAACGACGCGCCGTCGTCTATAGTAAATCCGGGACGGCGGAATGAGACTCAGGGATGTGACAATCGTAATCGGACTCTGGCTCGGCGCGGCTCTACTGGTACTGGTTTACCAATTTCCGTACGTGTTCCTTATCGCCACGATAATCCATATCATCGAAGTTCCGGTCTTCGGGATTCCGCGGGGGAGAAGAGCCGGCAAGTCGATCACCCGATCGGTCGTAATGACGATGGTGTTTGGATTTGTCTGGTGGTCGACGCTCAGCGAAACGTCAGCAACTCAGCAACGTCGCGTTTTGTAGCCGGACGTCGCTCCTTAGTCGGTCTCCCGACGGCGATGAGGCTGACAAGGTGACGACCCTCGGCCACGTCGAGAGTCGCTCCAAGCGCTTTCTGAGCGAGCCTGATCGGGGCGGTGAGCCAGCACGCTCCATACCCCAACGCCTCCACGGTAAGCAAACAGTTTTGAATCGACGCGCCGATCGAAAGAAGATCGGGATCGTAGTGCTCGGGAGTGGCGGTTTCGATTCCGGCCTCCTCAATCGGGGATCTATCCTCCGTTGCGACGGATAGAACTGCGATGAGAAGTGGTGCGTCGCGGAAATGCTGAATATAAAACTCGAAGTTGGAAAGCTTGCGTACCTGGTCCTCGGAAAGGCGATCGTAATGTACGCGTTGCGCCTCGAGGGTCACGTCGGCGATCCGGGTGATGAGCGCTCGATCCCGGATCGCGATATAGCGCCACGGCTGCGCGTTATGTCCACTCGGAGCGCGGATTGCGTTTTCAACTATTCGGGTAATATCGCTTTCCGAGACAGGTTCAGAAAGGAACTTGCGATGGGAGGCGCGTCGAGTTATCACGTTCGTGAGCGCTCTTAAATCCGACGACGATGTCTCGTTCATGACGACAACTATAGCAGATACACTGAGGCTCGTTTGGGGGAGACGCGCCCAGCGGTGTCTATTGCGCTCTATCTCAAGAGCCTCGATAATACGACGGAAAAACCATGAATGCAAATCCAGAAAAACCGATATCGTTTGTACATGCGGACGCCGACCGCCCGCTTATTCTCGTGACCAACGACGACGGCTACAAATCGCCCGGAATCGAGGCCGCGGTCCGCGCCGTGGCGGATCTCGGGCACGTCGTGGTCGCGGCGCCGACCGAACAGCAAACCGCCCGTGGTCGCAGTCTCGTCGGCGACCGCGACGATCATTTTCACGAGGTCTCAATCGCCGATCGCCCCGCGTGGCACATCAACGCCTCGCCGGCCCTCGTCGTACGGCACGCGCTCGCGATTTTCTTTCAGGACCGATACCCCGATCTCGTTGTCTCGGGTATCAACTACGGGGAGAACCTCGGAACCAACATATCGATCTCGGGAACGCTTGGCGCGGCGTTTCAGGCGGCATCGCAGGGTATCCCGGCGATAGCGATGTCACGACAAACGGATATCGCCCACCATTTCGAACACGGCGATCTCGACTGGTCCGCCGCCGAAGACGTGACGCGACGCTGGGCTTCTCGCTTGCTCGCGCAGACGTTTTCCGGTGATTTCAGCGGACCGGCAACCACGCATTTAGCGGACAGCCTACCGTTTGACGTTCTCAAAATCGACGTTCCCGATCCCTGTCCGCAGGGAACCGAGGAGCGCCTGACGCGCCTCTCCCGCCGTCATTACTTCTTCTCGATACTCGACGATGCCGTCCACAACACGCCGATCGGAGCATCGCAGACGCAGATTGATATTGATCCGGCGACCCTTGCTGCGGACGACGATATTTACGCTCTCGCGGTCGATCGAGTCGTTTCGATCACGCCACTCCAACTGGACAACACGGCGCCCCTCGATTCCGCACAGGCTTTGTTGACGTAGCGAGCGATGGTTTTTCCACCGGATTACGCCGAACGTGTTTACGCGGGTATCACGGGGAAAATCATCGGTGTCTACCTCGGTCGCCCGGTCGAAGGCTGGGACGCCGCGGCAATTACGTCACGTTATACGTCCGTCTCCGGGTACCTGGCTCAACCGGTTGTCGTCACCGACGACGACATATCGGGAATGCTCACGTTCTTGCGAGCCCTCCCCGATAATAATTATCCCGATACCCTGGACGCCCGTCAGGTGGGCGAGACCTGGCTCGACTACATACTCGAAAACCGTTCAACGCTTTGGTGGGGCGGAATCGGCGTGTCGACCGAACATACCGCGTATCAACGTCTTCGCGACGGTATCACCGCCCCGACAAGCGGCAGCGCCGCGACAAACGGGCCGATAATAGCCGAGCAGATCGGCGGCCAGATATTTGTTGATGGCTGGGGCATGATCGCTCCCGGCGATCCCGAACGAGCCGCCGATTTCGCCGAGCAGGCGTCTCGAGTATCACACGACGGGGCCGCGATCCACGCGGCCCGAATCGTCGCGGCGATGGAATCGGCCGCATTCCTCGAAGAGGATATCGATCGCATTATCGACATCGCGTTAGAGCTTATTCCGCGTGACTCGCTTATCGCCGAACTCGTCTCGTCGGTGCGCTCGTGGTGCACGGAGTTCGGATTCGAGACGGCTTTGACGCGGATTCGTGAGCAGTACAATCCCAACATCTATCCGGGGGTCGCCCACGTTGTACCGAACCACGCGATCGTAATCTATGCGCTCATCGCAAGCCGCGGGGACTTTGGGCGCGGTATCGTAGCGGCAACCGAAGCCGGGTGGGACACCGACTGCAACGCGGGGACGGTCGGATGTATTCTCGCTATCCGTCGCGGCATCGCGGCAATTGAGCCGAACTGGCGCGATCCCGTCGCCGATCGTATTCTTGTGTCGTCGGCAGACGGCGGCCGCGCGATAAGCGACAGCGTTATCGAGACCCGGCGAATCGTCGCCGCGGCGGAGCATCTTTCGCCGGTGTCCAACGGCGGAGACGACGATCGGGCGGGCGCGCCCCCTGATCGCCGGTACCCAACGCCCGAGATCTCCACGACGCCCCGCTTTACCTTTGAGTTTACCGGTTCCGTCCAAGGGTTCCGCGCCGAGAACGCGCGGGTCACCAACGTCGCAACTCAATCGGGGCGCGCGCTTCTCATCACGGTAGAAGGCGACGGAAGCGCGGCAACGCCGACCTTTATCCAGGCCGATGAGGGTACGATGGCGGTATACGAGCTTTTGGCGTCGCCGACTCTTGAGCCGGGGCAAATCCTCACCGCGGTCGTAAGCGCCGAAACCGAGGCGACGATCGCGCCGATTATTCGTCACTACGACTTTGTATCGAACCGAGACGGATCGGGTGAGGAGGCGACGCTCGCCGAACAACGTGGTCCGAACCACGGCGTGACCGCCGGTCAGACCGCCACGATTACCTGGCAAATCCCCGAGACAGGCGGCTGTCCGATCGCGCAGGTCGGACTGGCGGTCGCGGGACCCGCCCATACCAGGACCAACGTGTTGCTCCACTCGCTCGATTGGACCGGCGCGCCAACGCTAAGTCTCGGTCCACCTCAGTCCGCCGGTCCCGGCACCCCATTTCACTGGCGACGGAGCTGGGTCGATCTGGTGGACACCTGGAACGTCGACAGCGCGCGCGCGTTTAGTCTCGCTCACGGTCGTGGGCGTGGACTTTTGGTCCGTGGCACCGAAGACTGGGACAACTACGAGATAAGCGCCACGCTTTGGAGTCCCTTGTCGCGCGCTTTTGGCGTAGCGGCTCGCGTCTGCGGACGTCGGCGATTTTACGCGTTGCTTTTAACAGACGAGGGAAGACTGCAGATCGTCCGCTCGGACCGGACGGAAGTCGTTCTAGCCGACGTTGCGTATCCGCGACAGATCGAGAAGGAATACAACCTCGCCCTACGCGTCGAGAACCAGAATCTCAGCGGGGCGATCAACGGGCACGTCGTTGTTCGGGCGCGCGACGATCGTCCTCTTGCCGGGGGCGGTGCGGCGTTGGTCGTAGAGGAAGGTAGTATCGAGAGCGATCGAGTGGAGATTCGCGGTCTGTCGGGTCCTCACCGGTAGAGTTCGCTCGCGTTCTCGCGGTATATTCTCGGCCGACAACGATGCTGATCTTCCTCTCTCCCGCCAAAACACTCGCTCCTGACGCGCCGCCGCTGCAGTACGCCGATGTGGGCGAGGACAACGGCCTAACGATGCCCGCCCTTATCGATGAGGCGGCTGTTCTCGCCGCGGCGATCCGTTCGCTCGACCTCAGCCGCGTTCGCAGCGTGTTCTCGCTCTCCGAGACACGCGCCCGTGACGTCATCAACGACTACCGCGAGTGGCGGGGCGACCGGAGACGAGCCCTGCCGGCCCTCCAGCTGTACCGCGGCGAAGCGTTTAAGGCTCTAGACGCGCGGTCTCTCTCTCCGGATGACCTGATTTGGTCCCAGACTCGTTTGCGGATTTTCTCCGGCCTATACGGGATTCTCCGACCGCTGGATCTGATTGAACCGTACCGTCTTGATTTTGACACGGCCATCAGCGGAACGTGGGGCAGCACCGTATACGCCTACTGGCAGAGACACATCGGCGATCACCTCATTGGCGAGATCAAACGCCTTCCTCCTGACCAGCGTGTCCTGCTTAACCTCGCATCCAGCGAGTACGGGCGTGCGCTCCGGCCGGTGGCCCAATTCCAGACGATCGCTGTTTCGTTCAAGGAAGAAACCGCTCGGGGCGTGCGTACGATCGGCGTCTTCGCCAAGCAGGCGCGGGGTCGACTGGCGCGCTGGCTCATCGCCAATCGTGTGACCGATCCGGACGCTCTATACGAATATGCGGAAAACGATTATCGAGTCTGCGCGTCGCTCTCGACGGAGCGGGATCTCGTTTTTACCCGGCGGAGCAATAGTTCATAGCTACGGACAGCGAATAAAACCCTGCGCCCACAGGCATCCACCGCATGCCGGAGTTGCGTTACCCGTGCAGTCCGCGGCGTTTTGCCTGATTCGCTCGCAACTCCGACAGGTCGTACAGGGCGAAAAACCAAAATCAACGAGACGCTCTCTGAGATCGACGTAGTCCGAATCGGTCCAGATTTCCTCAAGACTCTGGCGGTTGGCGTCGCCGACCATGTGTTCGCCGTGCATCCGAATAATGTCGCCAAGGTAGTAACTATGGCTGTGTAAAAGGGCCAAACAGGGAGCGACGGCGCCATCCCACCGAATACTCATACTGCCCTTCTCGATAAACGGACACGAATTGCGTTGCGGAAAGATATCGAGATCCACCTCGCCACGAGTTCGCGATCCCGCACCGATAACACCGCGGAGCGCGCTCAAGACTCGCGGATCATCAACATCAATTCGGGGCAAATCGACGACGGCTCGTTTGGGATTCCATCGCGTTGATTCGTGGTTGTAGAGGACCTGGGGGGCGAGATGGCGGTTATGAGCCAGAACGTTGCTGATGGAGAAGCGGACCGCATCAAGGTCGAGGCCGAGTTTTACTACCTCCGGTAGATCGGCGACGTTCCGCTCCATAACAACCATAGCAATTCCCAAATCGGGTCGTGTCGTGGCGTGACGAAGTTTCTGAAACTTGAGGTCGGCGAGGTTCTCCAGGACAGCGGGGAGCGACGCACCCAAGCGGACGTCGCTATAGCTCTCCGGTCGGGATCCGTCGATCGAGACCCAGAGGCGACGCAGGCCCGCGCTGATAAGCCCGCTGACGCGATCGGGTGTCAGCAGGGTACCGTTGGTTATAAGGTCAACTTTAACGCCGATCTCGTGAAGGGCGGCTACAAACTCAACGGCATGAGGATGGAACAACGGCTCACCGATACCGCCGAGAAAAACAAGCGGTTTCTGCCTCATCGCGGCCAGCTGATCACGCAGCCGGGCAAACAGCTCGCGGGATAAGTAACCGGTGTCCGTCGCCCAAACACTCCGCATACAGGTCCGACAGTCGATGTTACACGCGTTGGTAAGCTCGATGTAGACCCTCGCCAGGTCGGATATCGGTCGTCGAATGACGACGCTGTCCTCGCGAATTTCGAGTCGCGCGTGCGCGCCGGGATGGAGACCGAGTGCCGCGAGAGCGTCCCGAGAAATCGAGACGGTACCGTCAACGTCGACGATGAGCTGAGGTTGGTTCATATGTCATCCTTAAATGGGTCGCTTCAGTAAAACATTGCCGACGGGAGCTGTCAAGAATCGGGTATCTACGCTAAATCGGTCGTACGTGCACCCCGGCGCCGCAAACCGGCGATCGACGCCGCCACCGCGAAGATGGCGGTAAGGGTCAGGACGATAGCCGATCCCGACGCGACATCCGCGTAATAGGACGCATAAAAACCAACGACTGTCGACGCAACAGCGAATACCACCGAAAGAATAATTGTCGTTCGCAAGCGCGTCGCAACAAAAGAGGCGGCAGCACCAGGGGTGACGAGAAGAGCCAGAACGAGAACAACACCAACCGATTGAATGGCCACAACGGTAGTGAGCGCAAGCAAAACGAGAAGCAGGTAGCGAATCGCAGTGGGCGACAGGCCGATCGCAACCGCGTGAGATGGATCAAATGACGCAACGACGATTTCTTTAAACGAAAATCCCGCGCCAAGAATAACTACAAACACGACGGCCGCCATCGCGAAAAGATCGCCGTTGCTGACGCCGAGGATGTTTCCAAATAGTATATGGCTAAGGTCCTGATAGCTCACAATCCGACTCAACAGCAACACACCGAACGCAAAAAAACCGGCAAAAACGACGCCGATCGCCGTATCCTCTTTTATCACGCCGCTGCGGGCGATGATGCCGATACCAAATACCGCAAGTAGCGCTGCGGCCAAAGCTCCGAGAAACAGACTGACGCCGAGCACGTAGGCGAGGACGATACCCGGGAGGATTGCGTGAGCCATCGCGTCGCCCATAAACGCCATACCGCGCCAGACAACAAAGGGACTCAGACCCGCGCAGGATATCGCGGCGAGGACACCGGCGATGAGACCACGGACGACAAATCCGTAACTAATCGGTTCGAGAAGCCATTCGATCACCGTGGAGACCTCTCCGCAGGATGATAGTTCTTATGAAACTCAAATCCGTACGCACGCGCAATCGTTTCGGGGGCAAGGACTTCGTCGATCGTTCCGTCGGCGACGACGCGACGGTCGAGAAATACGGCGCGCGAAAAGTGGACTGTCAGGACACCAAGATCGTGAGTGCTCACGATGACCGTTTTCCCGTCGGCGGTGAGCTCCTCGAGCGTGTGAAAGATCAGCTCCTGGGTCGTGATATCGACGTGGTTTAGCGGTTCATCGAGAAGCAGAAGCTCGGCGTCGTGGGCGAGGGTTCGAGCCAGCATGACTCGCTGTTGCTGTCCGCCGGAGAGCTCGCCGATCCGCCGGTCGGCAAGATCGACGATCTTCATTCGTTCAAGCGCATGCTCGACGCATTCGCGATCAAAAGCCTTGGGGCGCCGAAACCAACCAAGGTGAACGTAGCGCCCCATAGTCACGACCTGCCGAACCGTCACCGGAAACAGCCAGTCAACGCTCGAACGCTGGGGGACTATGGCAACTCGGTGCAGGCATTGATGGGCCGGATAGCCGTATACGCCGATCGATCCGTCGACGAGCGTCTCCAGCCCGAGAACGAGCTTGAGTAACGTCGACTTTCCGGCGCCGTTGGGGCCAATCAGGGCGACGCGTTCGCCCCGGTTTACCTCAAATGAGACTGACTCAAGAACCGCGCTTGCAGAGGTGGGGTAGCGGAACGAAACGTCACTGACGAGTAACGCCGGTGAGTCCGGAATTGCCGGACGCTTGCACGCTCCGCCGTACCCCAAGCCCGAGTTCATCGGTCGCCGAGTCCCTCCGCGATCTGGCGCGCGTTAAAGCGCATGTACTCGACGTAGGTATCACCGCGACCGTCGCCGGAGAGCGATCCGGTCAGTAGCTCCTGGACGACGATCGGTCGTCCTACTTCCGCCGCCACCGTCTCGGTTAGGGCGCGTAGTCCGCGACTCGCCGTTTCGCCGACAAAGATCGCGCCGATCTCCTCATCCTCGATTAGCTCTACGAGTGACGCGACCTCGCGCGCCGACGGCTCGGCCTGATCCGAAAACGACGGGAGAACGTTACCGAGTGATTCAAAACCGTAGCGAGCTTCAAAGTAGCCAAGGGCGGAGTGATCAAGGACGAGCTTTCGACGACTAGCCGGGATGTCGGCGAGGATTTCGACGATTTCGGCATCCAAAGCGACGAGCTCGGCACGGTAGCTTTCGGCGTTCGCGCTATAGCTATCTGCGTTTGCCGGATCGGCAGCGATGAGAGCGGCTTCGATGTTGGCGACCCAGGTGATGACGTTATTCGGATCAAACCAGACGTGCGGATCACCTTCGGCATGATCGTGGTCGTGGTGATCATCATGGTGATGGTCTTCGTCGTGATGGTCTTCGTCGTGATGGTCTTCCTCATGATGGTCTTCATCATGGTGATCTTCGTCATGATGGTCTTCCTCATGATGGTCTTCATCATGGTGATCTTCGTCATGATGGTCTTCATCATGGTGATCTTCGTCATGATGGTCTTCATCATGGTGATCTTCGTCATGATGGTCTTCATCATGGTGATCTTCGTCATGATGGTCTTCATCATGGTGATCTTCGTCATGGTGATCTTCGTCATGGTGGTCTTCATCATGGTGATCTTCATCGTGATGATCGTCGTCGTGGTGGTGGTGGCCGCCCTCGATAACCTCGATCCCGTCGGAGGCCGTCAACAGCTGCGTCACCGCGATCGAATCGATCACGCCAAAAAGACCTTCTTCGAGGGCCAGTCCGTTGACGACAAACAAGTCGGCGTCTTCGATCCGACTGATCTCGCGCGGGGTGGGTTCCCAAGCATGAGGGTTTTGTCCCTCGCCCATAAGCACCGTCACATTGGCCACATCACCGGCGACGTTACTCACGACGTCACCGAGGATGCTCGTCGTTACGACGATTTCGAGCGCCGAATCAGAGGTCTCCTCTTCGTTCGAACCTCCGGCCCACAGCGGCGCCCCGAGTAAAAGACCAACTACAAGCAATCCGGCAACGATAAATCGTTGTCGCGTCCAAACAGATGTCATATATGCGTTCTCCTTTTTTTGTCTGTGCGTTGCCTATTTACCAACGGCATCGAGGTCACACACCAGATGCATCTCATTACAGTCCTCGCATCGCTCAAGGTGATGATGATCCGAAAGCTTCTCCCAGTGCCGCATCTGCGGTGGTGATAGCGTTCCCGTACCGTTGCAAAGCGGACAGGTGTTACCCAATGCAGCAAGAATCGCCTCACGAATAAACGCCGAACGGTTGCGAACTCCAGCGATCGCCTCCGCGAGCTCCGCATCTACCTTAAAGGTGATTATCTCCTCTTTACGTGGTCCCTGGCTCATCTTCTCCTCCGCAGCGGAGATTATCACCTCACGACGATTTATTACAAGGTATTACCTCAGCGTCCGCGCGCCGGTGGGCGTCGACGTGTTAGAATCGACCAATGACGCCGACGCAGCGAGAGTACGTCCATCGAATCAACAGGGTGATGGACTACATCGACGCCAATCTCGATCAACCACTCCCGCTCGATCGTTTAGCGGAGGTCGCCGCGTTTTCCAAGTTCCACTTCCACCGGATATTCTTCGCGTTGCGTACCGAGACGCCGGGACAGTACATTCACCGCGTTCGGCTGAGCAGAGCGGCCCGAATGTTGGCCTCTAACCGAGATCGCCCGATCACCGAGGTGGCGCTCGAATGCGGGTTCTCCGATCTCGCCGCGTTTTCGCGCGCGTTCCGTTCAAGCTATGGGACGACCCCGAGTGGATATCGCCTCCAACGAAGCAACCTCGGCACAATGGACCGCAACGACGGCACAGAACCTCCCAAGGGAGACCGCTACGATAGCGACATATCACGATCCGGAGGTGAGAATATGTCGCTTCACGTCGAACCGATCCCGGCGCAGATGGTTACGGTCGTCGACCGCCCCGAGATGACGCTCGCCTACGTCCGTTATACCGGACCGTACTTTGGTGACGAGGCGCTGTTTCAACGACTCTTTGCAAAACTGCACGGATGGGCGCAACCGAGAGACCTCGTTGTTCCGGGAACGACGGAAGAGATTATCGTCTACCACGACGACCCTGAGACGGTTGCTCCCGAGAAACTTCGGGTGAGTTGTTGTATCGCCGTACCGGCCGATACCGAGGTAGCCGGCGAGATTGGTAAGATGAACCTCGAGGCGGGGAGATACGCCGAGGCACGCTTTGTCGTCAACGCGATGCAGTTCGCTGGGGCGTGGAACTGGGTGTACGGCGTTTGGCTACCGGAAAGCGGATACCAACCGGATGACAAGCTCTGCTACGAGAAGTACACCCATGCGGAAGCCGAAGGCGAGACCGAGATGGACGGTACCCTTGGACAGACGGTTACCGTTGATATCTGTGTGCCGATAAAACCGCTCTAATCGTTGATTGGTCGGCATCCGACACGGGAGCGCCACGCCGCGCTATACTCTTGGCTATGCCGACCATCAGAGAAACGTGGTGGCAGTCGCCGCGTCGCGCTGCCGACCGAATCGCTAACCGCCGGGTTTCCTTCCTCGAGCTATTCTACGATCTGGTCTTTGTCGCGATCATCTCGCAAGTTGAACACCGCCTAACCGCACACCTCGATGGGAGCGGTGTCTTTGTGTTCGCCGGGATGTTCACGATCATCTGGTGGGCATGGTTCAACGGTTCGATGTACCACGATCTGCACGGCAACGACGACGTTCGAACGCGCACATTTACGTTTCTCCAAATGATTGCCGTCGCGGCG
This sequence comes from Alkalispirochaeta sp., assembly GCA_965601745.1. GTDB lineage: Bacteria > Spirochaetota > Spirochaetia > DSM-27196 > Alkalispirochaetaceae. The sequence continues at coordinate 3,759,253 of OZ271836.1, read as the reverse complement.
ATGGCAGTCTTTGCCCATGATGCGGTCGGTGAATCGTCACGGCAATTCGCGATCGCCTACGCCGCGCTCCAACTGATCCTCGCTTTCCTCTGGTTTATGACGGGTGTAAAAGATCCCGATCACCGCTTGTTGTCGTTCCCCTACACGATCAACATGCTCGTCTCTATCGCGATTTTTGTCGCTTCGGTTTTTGTCCCGGAGGAGATCCGCTATACCCTCTGGCTGATTGCGATTGTGATAGCGATGATCGGACCCCAGGTGGCAACCGCTGTCATCGGCGCGAACCGTCCTGAGGTTCGGGACCAGGTAATCCTTGCGAGCAGGGCCAGCGAATCGGTTGTTGAACGGTTCGGGCTCTTCGGAATCATCGTATTGGGCGAGGTAATCGTCGGCGTTGTCGGCGGGGTGATCGCCAGGCATCACGTCGTTCTCGCGATCGCCGCCGCCGCGCTCGTTGGAATGGTCATTGCAATCGCGCTGTGGTGGATCTATTTCGACCTCGTATCGATGCAAATGCCCCGCCCGGGATTCGCTACAACCTACGGCTGGATGTGGCTTCACCTCCCATTGACGATGAGCATCGCCGCAGTCGGCGCAGGCATCCTTCACGTTGTCGAGCTTTCGCCCGGAACACCCCAAATAGGACCGCGCCTTATACTCGGCGGAGCTGTCGCGGTGGCGGCGCTCTCCATCGCGATGCTCAGCGCGATTCTTGAAGGATCCGAGCTCCACCAACAGATACGCCGCGCCTCGCGGCGGGTTCTCTTGGTCGTCGCACCTCTTTCGATCGTATTGTCGATTTTCGAGATCGGCGCGATTGCACTTCTTTCCGGTCTGGCGCTGTTGCTGCTCTCATCGGTCGTAGCTGGATTTTACGTCCTCCATCGCCATCTCATGCACGCATAAACCGATCGGTCGATACTCGCTGAAGTTGTTGGCAAGGAGGTGGCAAAAACCAATAGCGCCACAAAAACCGGCTGACCGGCTCGTTCCGAGGGCGCCGACTCGGGCGCGATTCCCTGGAACGTCGGCGTGAGTTTACACTACACTGTCGAGGAATCTCACCGGGAGGCTATCTACATGAGTGCGCGGCATTCAATCCGATTTCGACTTGCGTTTATCATTCTTATCGCGGTTGCCGGACTCGTCGGACTGGCGATCGCCACAACGACCGTGGCCGGCTCGGCCTTGCGCACGGCCAAATTCGAGAAACTATCGGCCCTGCGGGACGTAAAAGCCGCCCGGATAGAGAACTACTTTGCGACAATTGACAATCAGGTTTCGGCGATGTCGGAGAACCTGATGATCGTTCAGGCGATGCAGGAGTTTACCGATGCCTATACGGCGATCACCGTCCAGGAGGCGGCCGATGAGGCCGCGCGACGGGCGATCGAGGAATACGTCGCCGACGAGTACATGCCCCGCGTCCCAGCTCTCGGGAGACCCGATGAGGCGCAATGGTCGAACTTTGTTCCGGCAACGGCGGCCAGACGCGTCCTCCAGGAGCGGTACATAGCGGGAAACGCAAATCCCGTCGGGCAGAAAGACCTTCTCGAATCGGCTGACGTTGACGACTACGACTCGGTTCACGCCTGGTATCACCCCGTTATTCGCTCGTACCTCCGTTACTTTGGTTTTTACGATATCTTTTTGGTCGAACCGGAGAACGGGGTAATCGTCTACTCCGTGTTTAAGGAAGCCGACTACGCAACGAGCCTGACCGCGGGTCCGTATCGCAACTCCGGTATCGCGGCCGCCTATCGGGCCGCGCGCGACGCCGGGAGCGTCGGTTCGAGCTATCTCATCGATTTTATGCCGTATCTCCCGTCCTATGGAGCGCCGGCCTCGTTTATATCTGCGCCGATATTTATCGAAGACGAACTCATCGGCATCCTCATATTCCAGATGCCGATCGAACGGATCAACTCGATAATGACAAACGACCGTAACTGGATTCAGGAAGGACTTGGTGAGACCGGTGAAACCTATATCGTCGGCGCCGATCGCCTTCTCCGGACCGAATCGCGGTTTTTCCTTGAGGACGCGACGGGGTTTATGAACATGGTCTCGGGACTCGACGGCCTTGCCGCCGTCTTCGCCGATCGTGTTGCTGAGTTTGAAACGACGATTCTCAACTTTCCGGTTCAAACCATCGCGACCGAGGAGAGTCTTGCCGGCCGGACCGGGACGATGGTTGTCGAAGATTATCGCGGCGTTGACGTTCTTTCAGCATTTCGACCACTCAACGTCGCCGGCGTCCAATGGGCGCTCCTGTCGGAGATCGATGCCGCCGAAGCATTTGAGGCCGTTACCGCGATTCGGAGAATTTCGCTTCTCATCACCGGCGCGCTGGTTCTCCTGCTCGTGGTCGTGATCGCCCTGATCGCGCGAAGTATCACGCGTCCGGTTCGACTTGCCGGAGGAGCACTGCAGACGATCGCGCAGGGAGAGGGCGACCTGACGGTCCACGTGTCGGTTGACACCCGCGACGAGGTTGGCCAACTCGCCCGCTATTTCAACGAATTTGTAGACAAGCTCCACGAGATCGTCGCGCGGATTAAGACACAGGTACACCAGGCCGAGGGCGTCTCGGAGAGCCTGTCGGCAAACTCTGAAGAGAGCTCGGCCGCGGTCCACGAGATAAGTCAGAACCTCCAGTCGATGGGCGATCAAATCCGGAAGATGGACGAGAACGTCCAGGCCACGTCGGCGGCAATCGAGCAGATACAGGCGATCATCGCCAACCTCGACCAAGGCATTCAGCGCCAACGGCAGGCGGTGTCTGACTCCTCATCCGCGACGGAGCAAATGATCGCCTCGATCAACTCGGTGAGTGAGGTCATCGGGCGCAAACGCGGAGAAACTGCGGAGTTGATCACGAGTGCCCGTGAAGGAAGCGAGAAGCTCGAAGAGACCTCCCGATTGATCGCGGCAGTAAACTCGACAGCCGACCAGATAATTGAGGCGGTTACGATTATCGACTCTATCGCGAGCCAGACCGATCTGTTGGCGATGAACGCCGCGATCGAGGCGGCGCACGCCGGTGATGCCGGACGCGGGTTCGCCGTTGTCGCGGACGAGATCCGCAAACTATCGGAGACGACGCGAGAAAACTCGGGCGTGATAAACACGAGCATTCGCAACGCGATTGAGACAATACGAACGGCGTCGGAATCGACCGAGATCACGGGACAGACTTTTGATCGCCTTCGTCGGGAGGTCGACAGTTTTACGGAGACGTTCAACGAGATCGGCGCGACGATGCAGGAACTTTCGACCGGGAGTCGCGAGATTCTCCAGGCCGTTGCGGAGCTCACCGATATTTCGGAGCAAGTCACCAACGGCAGTCAACAGATGCAGATCGGCGCGCAAGAGATGACGCAAAGCATGATTCACGTGCGCGACACCTCCGCCCAGGTATCAACGGGCATCAGTGAGATCGAGGCCGGCGTCACGGAAATCAACTCGGCAAGTGTCGATCTCGCGTCGCTTGGCCAGCAGAACCGCGTATTTCTTGTGAAAATTCGTGAACAGGTAGAAGGATTTCGGACTAAGAACTAGTCGCCGAGCGACGTAGAACCGGTCATCTCTGCAGTCTTTACTCTGCAAATAACCAGTTAATCAAATACATTTAAATTTCCAGGCACGATCACGCGCGATGTACTAAGATTTGTTGTAAGGGATTGGCACGCGCAAATGTCCAGAAGTTCGAGTCAGTGGGAACGAACGCGCAAGAACCAACTCGCGTTGGTGCGGTGGGGGATATTTCTTCTCATCGTCCTCGGGATCGCGATTGTATCGATCGTGCACTGGCCGGTCCGTCGGGCGCTGGAACGACAGGCGCGAAGCGAGTTTGAAGCCCGCTCGCTCCTCGCGGCGGCCACCGCAGCAAACGAGGTTAATCATGCGATGCAGTTGGCGCTGCAGTTGCCGAGTCGAACGATTATTCGGCTCGAGCTCGTCAACTATCTCCAGGGTAGCCGGTCGAGGAACTGGTACACCGAGTTTGCCGAGCCCAAGCTCCTCGACGCGGTTGAAGCCTCGCCGGAACTCCTTGGTGCATATCGGACCGATCCCGCCGGTGAAATTCTCCTCGTTGCCTCCATCGATACCCGTGATGCACCGACGGTAAAAATCGATAGCGAAAGCGCGCGGTATGTCGGCGTCCCCAACACCGCCGGCGGAGATCCCGCCGTTTTTGTTCAGGTTCCGATCGTTCACCCCGGCTATGGTCTCGCGGGCTTTGATATGGTCAAGGTTTCATTGCTCGCTCTTGAGGACTCGCTATCAGCATATGGCGACACGCTCGAAACGGGCATCGTCGAGTTATCGATCTCCTCGGAGGACCGATCCACGATGGTCATCTCGGCGGGTAGCGGGTTTGACCCCGACGTCGAGTTGGTCGATCTTCGCCACGGGTTTGCCCCATCCTGGACCCTTCGCGTTGCCGCACCGGCAGCCGTCGTATTCCAAACGGTTCGACGAGAGGCAAACATTCTTGCGGGGATCGTCGGAGCCGTGAGTATTCTTGCTTTGGCGGTCGGCGCATGGCTTCTTCTGTTCCTCTCGCGACGGACGCTCGCCGAGACCGAGGAACTAGACCGTATCGTAGGCGAGCAAACAGTTGAGCTACGAACACTCTTACGTGAGATTCATCACCGGGTCAAAAACGACATCTCGCTGATAACGTCGTTTCTCAGCGCGAGGGCCCACGAGTCGAGTTCACACGAAGCGCGAGACGTCCTCCTTGAGGCCGAGTCTTCACTCCAGCTCATGGGCGAGGTTTACGATCTACTGCACACCTCCGGACGCTACGCGACGATCGATATGCAACCGATTCTCACCGATCTGTTTGATCATATGGCCGAAAGTTCTTCGTCGACGCGTCTGCACATCGATTCGAAGATCGACGAGCTTACGCTTCCGCGGGCGTCGGCGATCCCGCTCGGCATTATCGCCCACGAGTTAATTACCAACGCGCAAAAACACGGCATCCTCGACGACGACGTACGTTGCCGGGTTACCCTGACGATCGACGCGAGTAATACGGTTTGCCTCCAGGTGAGCAACAACGGTTCCCCATTTCCCCAGGAGGTGATCGACGGATCGTACGGGTTTGGTTTAACGATGATTAGAGCGCTGTCGACGCAACTCGGGGGGTCGATCGATATTGCCAACGAGCCGACGCCGACCGTGACAGTGTTCGCCTCCGCGGCAGCGCAGTAAAGCGCTCGTCAGCGCGAGCCGAAGATGTGCACCTGCCCGGCCCTGCCCCGGACTTCAATTGCGCCAAGATCGGCGAGATCGTTGTACAACGGCAAATCAACGAGCCGGTCAGCGACGGCGTCGGTCACGACGATCTGCATCCCAACACGTGAACTGAGTCCTTCGATTCGACTGGTAAGGTTAACCGTGTCACCGATGACGGTGTACTCCGACCGCCGCGGGGATCCGATGTTCCCGGCGACGACCGGGCCGTAATGAACTCCGATCCCGATCGTCAACGACGGGTCTCCACGTCCACTGCGGGTCCGGTTTAGATCTGTATTGGCCTCGACGCAGGCGATTGCGGCGTTCACCGCATCAGCGCACGGCGATTCCGCGGCGACCGGCACACCAAAGAGCGCCAAAAAACCGTCGCCGAGAAACTTGTTGATCATCCCGTTGTGGCTGTCGATCGCCGCGTTCATCGCTTCAAAGTGCTCGTTGAGGATACTGACGACGAGTTCCTCCGAGCGGTTTTCCGAAAACGTTGTGAAGCCGCGGATATCGCAAAACATAATCGCCGCGAAGCGCCGCTCACCGCCGAGGTCGATATTGCCGTCGAGTAAATGGTCGCGAACGCGCGGGTCAACACTGCGACCAAATGATTCCGAAAGAATCTCCTTTTCCTCAAGCGCGATAGCCATGTCGCGGGTACTGTCGACGAGAAATCCAAGTTCGTCGTGTTCATAACTCCGGATCGAAACTCCGTAGGAGCCGTCCGTTATCTGCTTTGTCGCCTCGACGAGGTCAAAGAGGGGCTGCTGAATCCCGCGACCGACACGATACACGAGGAAAAAACTGGTCGGGAGAAAGAGGAGAACAAACAGGTACGCCCGAAACTCGTTTTCGGGCACGTAGCGGCGCGTGTAGATACCGAGGCCAAGGACCACGAGAGGAAAGAAACTCACCCCAAACCAGAGCAACCTGAGCTTTTGCGGGAACGTGATCGGTCGGACACGTGTCGAGCGCGAGACGTTTCCCTCGGGGAAGACCGCGGGAACAAGCCGCTTGCGATTAAACTGATCGGCGACGGCATAGGTGACGAGAAATCCAAAGAGACCGGTCGAGATAATCGCTACAATCGTGCTCGTGTAGTAGACCGCCGCCTCACCCGCTTGGGGAAACGAAATGGTGAAAAAGTCCATGATCAGGCCAAAGAGCAACGAGGTCGTCCACCCCGCGGCCACGATCATCCCGAGGATTCGCGGTCCGCGGAGGACCGACGAACGGGCCCGATCGATCCGCTCGGGATCGACGAGATCGCGCCGCAGGCGCGCGGTGTAGGCAAACGAACTCCCGATTATCAGCACAACCGCCAGGACCGATGGTCCGATCGCCCGGATACTCTCGAGCGTTGCCGAACGACGTATCACTATGCTTAGGGCGGGGTCGACCTCGACCATCGGTACGATCAGAACGGCATCGACGACCGCTGTAATTGAAACGGCGAAAACAAACCTTAGAAAGTAGCCAAGCCGCGGATCCGGTACGCGTACGGACATGTGTGCTCCATTTAGTTAGATTCGGGACTTTTGTAGAACGAAACGTGGCACGAAGCGCCCGGAAAATCCTGCGCGATCCGATCGATCAGGTCGGCGCGCACTCGGTCGGCATCGTCCAACGTTGCATCCCGACGGCGCAGGACCACCTCGATCTCGACAAGTAGTCGACCGCCGAGAAAAACGGTCGTCAGGCTGCGGAGTCTCGCCGAGTTCGCCTTAAGACGGGCGGTGATCATTTTGCGCAACCGTCGTCGTGTCGGCCGATCGGGCGCTGCGAGCATCAGTTCGCGGGTATTCCGTACGATCGTCGCGATAAGCCCGGGTAAAAACGCCACCGCAATCATAAGTACCAGAACCTGGTCGATGTAGACGGCATAGCGCGTCATCCAGGGCGTGTCGATTACGGTCGCCGCCGCAAACGCCACACCAATTCCGGCGCTGCTTAAGCCGTCCTTAAACCAGGTTTTACGCTCGAGTGCGGCGAGTGTACTGCGGGACCGTCCGGTGATCGCCGATATCCACAACGAAATCACAAAGCAAGCGATCGTCGACAGTCCGGCGTACACCAAGGCCTCGATACCGGGAAGTGCTCTTCCACCGTCGGCTGTGATCTGTACCGCCTCGAGCGCGCCCGCGATAAGTACCCCGGTGAGGACAAGCGATTTCCCGAGCTCCAGTAGCGGGCGCGCCTGGACAAATCCGAGCGGAAACTCCTCGGTCGGGCGCCGGGCGGCGAGCCGAACGATCGCGATCGAAACCAGCGCAACCGGTGCACCGGCGGCGGTGTACAGGCCGTCGATTACCACCGCCTGACTACCGGCGATTAAACCGACGGCGATCCCGCCGATCGCAAAGAGGAGCGATCCGGCGAGGCTAACGCGAAATACGGCGACATCCGTCGCTTGACCCGTAGAGTCCATCGCAGTAGTTATACAACGGAAGCCGCCGAGTTATCACGCAAGGTAAACGGCCGCGAGGAGGTAAACGTGTCACTACGTCCCGTAAAGACTCAGTCCATATCCCAGGCGACGATCGAGGGGGCCGGCGTCCATCTGCGTCGGGCGTTTGGCTTTGGCGATACCGCCGTCACGGACCCGTTTCTGCTGTTTGACGATTTCAGGAACGACGACCCGGTGCTCTACGAGCGTGGATTCCCCTGGCACCCCCATCGGGGAATCGAAACGATTACCTACGTGTTGTCGGGTACGGTCGAACACGGCGACAGTCTTGGGAACTCAGGGACGCTTGGCGCCGGCGATGTCCAGTGGATGACCGCCGGCAGCGGAATCCTGCATCAGGAAATGCCGCGGGGAAACGCCGACGGGCAGATGCACGGATTTCAACTCTGGGCGAACCTCCCGGCGAGGCACAAAATGACCTCGCCTCGGTATCAAGACGTACCGGCGAAGGAGATACCCGAGGCGGTCGAGGACGACGGGACCCGGGTTCGCGTGATCACGGGGGATTTCTGGGGCAAACGCGGACCGGTTGAGGGTATCGCGGCCGATCCCCGCTATCTCGATATTTCTGTTCCACCCAATCGAACGCGCGGCTTTGCCGTCGACCTCACCCACCACGCGTTCGCCTACGTTTTTGCCGGATCCGCTCAGTTTCGCGACGCGTCCACGCCTCGAGGGACGCCGACCGAGTACGTCGATGCGGGCGGTGCGACAGATCCGATTTTGTCGCACCCCGCCGAGAACCGCACCTTGGTTCTCTTTGACACGGGTGACGAGGTACGGGTTACCTCGGGTCCCGAGGGCGTCAGATTTCTTCTGATCTCGGGCCAACCGTTGCGTGAGCCGGTCGCCTGGCACGGACCAATCGTGATGAACAGCGAGGAGGAGCTCGCCTCGGCGTTCGACGAGCTCCACAAAGGCACGTTTCTGCGCGAATCAGCCCGGTTCGGCTAAATTCGGCGCCACCTCTTAGGTGGAAAACTTGGACAGCTCCTCGGAAAGCTTAAGCGCCCCGGAAGCGGTTTGACTCGTTATCTTCTCCATCTCGGCCGACGATACGGCGATCTGTCCCGAGTTGGACGAAATCTGATCGAGTTCGGATCGCGTCTCGTGAACGATCTGTTTGACCTTGGACACGCTCCCCACGATTTCGCGGGCGCCCGCCTCAATTTCCTCGGCTCCCGACGAGATCTGCGTCGTGATTTCGACGAGGTCAGCGGTCGCTTTGAGTATCTCAGTGCTTCCCGCGCCGAGTTCCGCCGTACTCGCCGAAATTTCATGAAAGGCGTCGATCGCCTCTTTCGCCGAGGAATCGATTGCGACGAAAGACTCCTGAGCCGCCCGGCTCGCTTCCCGAGCGGACTCGATATCGGTCACCACTTTTTTAAGCGTCGTCGCGATCGACATTGCGTTCTCCGCGGTGGTGTCCGCAAGTTTGCGGATCTCTTCGGCGACGACCGCAAAACCACGCCCGCTTTCTCCGGCGTGAGCAGCCTCGATCGCCGCGTTCATCGACAAGAGATTAGTTTGTTCGGCAACGCTGTTGATGATCTCGATCAACGAGAGAATTGCGTCGACGGAGGCGCTCGCCGATTCGATAAACTCATTTGCCCCGGATAGTTTTACGCCGCCGCTTTCGATCGTTTCCGATAAGAGTTTTGATGCTTGCTCACGAGTCTGCGCAATGCGGGAGACACTTTGAATTGAACTGTTCATCTGCTCGACGGCGGCGGATGTCGTCTGCACGGCGTCGGATTGGTTGCCGATTCGATTACTAAGCGATCCGATCGATGCGAGGATCTCCTCTACCGAGCTTGAGGAGTTATCAACGGAGGCCTGAAGCCCCGAAACTCCGCGGCCGAGGTCTTGAATGCTTGTGTCGATAGCACCGCCGGCTTCGGCTAGCGTCGTGGCGTGTTTCTCGAGCGCTTCGGAGAGACCGGCAGACTCGCGCGAAGTCTGTTGAACGGTCGAGAGAACCGTTCGCAGGGCGCCGATCGAGGCATCGTAATCCGCGGCGATTCTGCCGAGCTCATCCCGCCCCTCAAGTTCAATTCCGCGCGACAGGTCCCCGGAGGCGACGATCGAGGTTGCTTCGGTAATTGCGCGTAATCGAGTGCCGATCGTTCGAGCCATAAAAAACGACACAGAGACCTGAATAAGGATTCCGGCAACAGCAATGGAAATGAGCGTAACCAACCCCGTTCGTAGGACGCGGTCGAACTCATCCTCTGTCCGAGTGACCGCGACCTGTATCTCTTGACCGAGGGTTGCGAGTGCCTGAATCGCGGGTCCGTCGTCGATCCGTACTGTGTCGTCAACTTCTTCGATACCGACGCCGCTATCAAACAAAGATTGCGCCGTATCCATCGCGTCGCGATACTCGTTTACCGTGCCGAGGACGGTGGCCAACTCGGACTGCTCCGCGGCGCTGAGATTGGGCAGCGACGCGTAGAGCGTATGGGCCTCGACAAATCGTTCGTAGGCGGCCTGTATCCGCTCGATGTACTGTGGCTCCTGCCGAAGAACGTAGTTCTTAAAATGATGAATAATCCCGTTGTACCCAAATGCGGCCTGCATTCTCGACAGAGATGTAGCCTTGGTCTCGATCTCGCGAAGCTCGCCCCACTTTTGGGCGATTCGGTTCTCGGACTGTAGCTCGGCGACGAAAATTCCAAGCAGTAGGAGAACACTCAGGATCACGATAAACATAAGCCGCGCGCGTACGGTCATTATTCTTTTTTGCTTCACAATGCTGCTCCTTGGGGACTATTGTCGTCGTTTTGATTTTCGATGACCACAGTATTTCGGCATTTGATTGTTTTTTAATAAAAAGGACGTATCGGTCGGATTCAATGCGCGGAGTCGACGCCGTCGTCAAGCGGCGGCGTAAAGCCTGTCGCGCGGCCGGCCGCGTTCTACGTGGATGATATCAAAAACCGCGCTCGTCGGTCATCTTCCACCACAGCCGCTCTTTTATCTCGATCTTTCGATTGCGCCACACGATCAAGCCGTCTGTCTCCATTCTGGCAACGGTTCGCGAAAGGGTTTCCGGGGTTGTAAAGATCGCCGCCGCTACGTCTTTCTTGGAGAGCTCGATCTCATACTGGCGGCGTTGGCCGTACCGGGAGACGAGAAAGCTCACCAATCGCTCGTGGACCTCGCAGCTTGCGAGTACGGACACCTGCCGGGCGAGAAATCGGAGCTTGCGCAGCATGTTGGCGAGGAAGTTTGAGCGAAACTCGGGATCCTCGAGCAAGCGAATTACGTGCGTCCGATCGATACAAATCAGCGTGCTGGCGTCCTGCGCCTGAGCGGAAACCGGATAGCTTTGATCGTCGAACAACACGGCCTCGGCAAACACTTCACCCGGGCGTACGTAGTGCACCACGATCTCACGGCCGTTCTCGTCGGAACGGAAGAGGCGCACAGCACCGGAAACGAGAACAAAGAGCGCCTCGCCTACTTCGCCCTCGAGAAAGATCATCTCGGACGATCCGACATTGTATAGGCGGTGCCCTTCGGCAAGCATTTTGATCGATCGACCGCTGAGACCGCCGAGAAGCTCTGTTTGTCCCGCGATCTGCTCAAAATCTAACGACACAACCCCTCCAGACTTGACGTGGATCAAGGAACTGCGATCCACCTCCCGGTAAGCTCGACTCAGGGTATCAATCCAGATAAAAGGAGACAACAAAAGATATGAGCATGTTCTGCTACCAATGTCAGGAAGCCGCCGGTAATTCGGGCTGTACGATCAAGGGTATTTGCGGCAAAGACGAGCGGACCTCCAACCATCAAGACGTCCTTGTGTTTAATCTAAAAGGGCTCGCCGTACTCGCCCAGCAAAAGGCGCGCTCCGGGCAAACGATAACGGAGGAAGGGCGGTTTATCGTACAAGCGCTCTTTGCGACGATCACAAACGCAAACTTTGACGTAGACCGAATTGTCGGCCTTACCAAACAAGCGATTCGCCGTAAACGATCGCTCGGCCGCTACGGAAGCGCGCTCGAGTCGGTTCCGGTCGAGGTTGCCGCTGATTCGGAGTCGATCGAAGAGCTTGAAGAATTTTTTTACGAGGCCTCGATCCTTTCTACCGAAGACGAGGATGTCAGATCGCTCCGGGAGTTTATCGTCTACGGGCTTAAAGGCCTCGCGGCTTACGCCGATCACGCCGCCGTTCTGGGGCACGAGGACGAGGCGATCTACCGCGAAGTCGTCGACGCCCTCGTCGCAACCGTGACGGAGGTCGATCTCGAAGCGCTGACCGAAGTCCTCGTCGGCGTCGGCAATACCGCGGTCAAGACGATGGCGTTGCTCGATACTGCGAATACGTCGAGTTTCGGCAATCCTGAGATCACCACCGTCAACATTGGAACGCGAGATCGACCCGGCATTCTTGTTTCCGGGCACGACCTTCAGGATCTTGCCGAACTACTCGAACAGACAAAAGGGACGGGGGTCGATGTGTACACCCACTCGGAGATGCTTCCCGCGCACTACTATCCGGCCCTCAAGGCGTACGATCACCTTATCGGGAACTACGGCGGATCGTGGTGGCAACAGGCGCCCGAGTTTGAATCCTTTAACGGGCCGATTCTTATGACGACCAACTGCATCACGCCGGTCCGCCCGAGCTACGCCAAGCGTATTTTTACGACCGGGATGGCCGGCTACCCCGGCGTGCCCCATATCGCCGATCGAACGGACGGCGGCCAAAAGGACTTTTCGCGTTTGATTGAGATCGCCAAGGACTCTCCGCCACCGCAACAGATCGAAACCGGAACGATCGTCGGCGGATTTGCCCACAACCAGGTCGAAGCACTTGCCGACTCGGTTGTCGCCGCAGTTAAGTCGGGCGCAATCCGCAGGTTTGTCGTTATGGCCGGCTGTGACGGCCGATCAAAATCCCGTGAGTACTTTACCGACCTCGCTAAGAAGCTCCCGGAGGACGCGGTAATATTAACCGCCGGCTGCGCCAAGTACCGTTACAACAAGCTTGACCTCGGCGATATCGGGGGTATCCCGAGGGTTCTCGACGCCGGCCAATGCAACGATTCGTACTCGTTGGCCGTGATCGCTCTCAAGCTCAAAGAACTGTTTGATCTCGACGACATAAACGACCTGCCCATCGACTTTGCGGTCGGGTGGTACGAGCAAAAAGCGGTTTGCGTCCTGCTCGCCCTGCTTGCGCTTGGATTTAAGGGAGTGCGGATCGGTCCGACCTTGCCGGCGTTTGTCTCACCGGCGGTAGCTCAGACGATCGTCAACGCGTTTGATCTTAAAGCGACGACGACGGTGAAAGAGGATCTCGCGGCGATCGTCCGATAGGGATGGCGCCAAACGACGCATCGACGGAGGAGAGGAAACGATGGTTCGAGACATGATAGTGATCGACGAGGAGACCTGTACCGGATGCGGTGCCTGTGTACCGGGGTGTCCGGAAGGGGCACTGCAGATCATCGACGGCAAGGCGCGGCTCGTCGGTGAGATTCTGTGTGACGGGCTCGGCGCCTGTATAGGGAAGTGCCCGGTCGGTGCCTTGTCGGTGGAACGACGCGAAGCCGAAGAATACGACGAGGATCGTGTAATGCGGAACATCGTCCCGCAGGGCGTCAATACAATCCTGGCCCATCTCGACCACCTCGAGCGCAACGGAGCCGCAGAGTATCTGGCGAGCGCGCTCCACTGGATCCGTTCACATGAATTTGCCGGAAAGGCAGAGGTCATCGCCCAAAGATCCGCGTCCCGGCCACCGGCGGCTCCCGTGACTTGTCCGGGAACGGCGGCACGCACCCTGAGTCGGCGTCCGCACGAAACTCAGATGGGCGGTCACGGTGACGTCGACACCGCGCCGAGTCCGACGCCAAGCGCTCTCGGCCAATGGCCTATTCAGCTCCGCTTGCTCAATCCAAACGCGGCGTTCCTCCAGAAAAGCGACCTTATCCTGGCCGCCGACTGTACGGCGTTTGCCCTCGGCGGTTTCCATTCCGAGATTTTGAGCGGGAAAAGCCTCGCGATCGCCTGCCCCAAACTCGACCACGACGTCGCTCTTTACGTGGAGCGGCTCGCCGAGATAATCGACACCGCGCTCATCAACACGATATCGGTGATCATGATGGAAGTTCCCTGTTGCGGGGGCTTGTTACAGATCGCCCGCCAGGCGCTGTCGATCGCCCAACGCGCGGTTCCGATCAAACAAATCATCGTTAGCGTTGAGGGCGAAATCATCCGCGAGGAGTGGACTTAAGGAACGTGGCGGCGGGCGTGCGGCCCGCCGGATACGGACCCTTGTCACAGCGCGGCGCTGACCCTACGATATTCGACGGTTATGCGCCGCGCTCTACGTTTACTTCTGGCGATCGTTTTTGTTCTCTTTGCCTTCTCGCTCGCGCAGTCGATCACCACGGTCGTCAGTTTATCGCGGGCCGTCGCGGCGACGGGTGAGAGCGGCGTGACCCGCAGTGGCCACGTCGCCGTGTTCCTTCCCGAACCAACAACGCTGTTTTTTGACGAGATCCGGCGGGGGATTTCCACGGCGGCGATGCGCTACGACCTGGCAGTGAGCTATCACCCCATCGGACCCGAGGTCCCTGAGTTTCGCTTTGCCCAGTATCTGGGTATCGACGGGGCGATCATCTACCCGTTTCTTGACGACGGACCGATGCTGCAACGCCTCGAGGAGCTCGATGATCGCGGAATCCCCGTTGTGCTGATCGAGCACGACGTCGCCGACGACTGGCCGTGGACCTTTGTCGGGACAAACAACTTTGAAATGGGTCGCCGAATCGGCGGATATCTCGCAGAGGATGCCGCAAATCAACACGTTGTCGTTGTATACAGCGATAAATCGCCGGCGGTGGACTCGGAGAGCGAGCTCCTCGAGCTCGGGATCACCTCGGTGATCGGCGATCAGTTGGAAGCGCCGATCGCTCGCCGACGAACGGGACTCAACCCGCTCGACGCTGAGGCGCTTACCAACCAGCTCTTGCGTGGAGATACTCCGGTGACCTCTATCGTATTTACCGACAACGACGATACGCTCGCCGCACTCCAGGTCATCATCGACCGCAATCTCGTCGGCCAGGTCGAGGTGATCGGCTTTGGTGTGACCGACGCGATCCTCGACTACCTCGAACGCGGGGTACTCGACGCGACGATCGCGGTCAATCCGCAACGAATCGGTGTTGACGCAGTACGGGTTCTTTCGGAGTTGATCGCAACGGGAATCGCGCCCGGTTACGTCGATACCGGCGTTGAGGTGATCGGAGGAGACGACCTGTGACGCCGCATCGCTCGCTCCGCTGGCAGTTGTTCTACTCGGCCGTTGTGGGATTGGCGGTCGTCATCGTATCGATCATCTATATTCTTTTTGCGACGCTCCGCCTGCAGCAGATCGTAAACGCCCAGTTTCGGACCGAGCGCGAGTTTCAGGCGCTTCAGGAAGAGGTCGTCGCGATTCGTACGCCGCTTTTGAACTACCTGTCGAGTCGCTCCTCGCGGGCGATCGCCGAGGTTCTCGTCGACGAGCAGGTTCTCCGCGAAATGCTCGCGGAGGAGCTCCCGATCTCGACCGACCCGTCGATACTTGCCCAGCGCGAGATTCACGCGCTGCTCTCCTCCTACCTCGATCTATTGCAACGGGCGATAGACCTCAAGCGGGCGCGAGCAATCGACGAGTACACGGCGCTGTATGAGACGATGGCAAGCCTCAACGTCCACATCGTGGAGCGGATAGACCAACTCAGTCTTTCGGGGCTTCGCGGGGAGCTGTTCCGTTTTGAAGAGATCATCGAGACGTCGCGCGAGCTATTGTTCTGGAACATGCTCGTCATCCTGTTTGCGTTTGCCGGAGCGGCGTTGTGGATTTCGCTGTCGATAAACCGCGTTCTCGATCCGATGAACCGACTCGCGGGTATGGCGGGCGAGATTTCATCGGGGAACTTTGATGTCGAAGACATCGAGGCCGACGCCGTGCGCGAGGTCGGCACGGTTGTCGCGGCGTTCAACAAGATGAAGCACGACATTCGGCGGTACATCGCCGAGCTCAACCAGCGCCGCGAGATCGAGCAAGGATACATGGAGGAGCGATTGCGCAATCTGAGGATGGAGCAAGTACTCAAGCGCATGGAGCTCTACACGATGCAGGCGCAGATGAACCCCCATTTCCTCTTTAATACGCTTAACACCGGTGTCCAGTTGGCGATTACCGAAGACGCCGACCGTACGGCCGACTTTATGGAACACCTGGCCGACTTCTTTCGTCAAAACATGCGCGAACGCAACCTTATCGTTCCGCTGCGCCGCGAGATAGACGCGCTCAACTCGTATCTCTATATCCTGCGGATTCGCTTTCCCAAGTCGCTCGGGCTCTCGCTTGACGTAGCGGAGAATCTCCTCGACTCCTATCGCGTACCGGCCCTTATTCTGCAACCGCTGGTTGAAAACTCGGTGATCCACGCCTTTAAAGGGACCGATCGCGACGGCGAGATCGCGATTACCGTCTCAAAGACCAACTCGCTGCTCAACCTCGAGGTGCGCGACAACGGCATCGGCATCGATCCCACTACGGCCGAGCGGCTCCTGCGGCACCGCAACCGTGAGGTCGAGCACGATTCCAAAGTGATGGGTCTTCAAAACGTCATCCACCGTCTCTACTTTTTCTTTCCCGAGAACGAAGACGTGGTGACGATCGAGTCGGAACCCGACGCGGGAACCAGGATCGTCATTCAAATCGATACGGAGACTGAACCGTGTATACCGTCCTGATCGTTGACGACGAGGAACCGGTCCTCGAGAGCTACAGTTATCTGATCGAATCGGGCTTGGAGGATTTTAGCGTGTGCGGCCGAGCACGGACCGGCAGCGAGGCGATCGGCATCGCCCACGAGCATCGTCCCGACGTGGTTCTGATGGACATCGCGATGCCCGGAATCGATGGCCTCGAGACGATCGAAAAACTTCAGCGGGAGTTCCCCGAGAGCCTCTACATTCTCTCGACCGCTTACGAACGCTTTGACCTCGCCCAACGCGCGATACCCTTGCGGGTCTTTGCCTATCTCGTCAAACCGGTGTCTCGCAAGCGTTTCCTCGAGACGATGTTTCGGGCCAAAGATCTTCTCGACGAGGACCGTGAACAGCGGGAACTTCGTCTCCACGATCTTCAGGATCGGAGTGAAGAGATCGCCCACGAGACCGCCGAGTTTATCATGCAACTACCCTGGCGATCGTTCGACCATTCGACCTGGGCGTACTACCGGCGCATCTTCAAATTCTCCGGCGACGGCGGATTTGTCGTGGCGATCGAGTACTCCGACAGAACTCTCTATCCCTCGATAGCCGAACGCGTCGAGCTGCGTTTCCGGTCGATCTGGGGAGAGTTTGACGGGCGAATGCTCCTGCTCATCGCTGAGCAGGCCAATCAGGAGACCGTTCGTCAAACGGTCAGCGATGCCGTGAGTCGCGTCCTTGGCCCTGGGGAATCGTTCGCGATCGGGGTCGGCTCTCGCCGGGGACACGACGCGCTGCTCGAGTCGTACAACGAGGCGCTCGACGAGCTCCCAGACCGCGGATCCGATCGCGGCGAACTCCGCGTCTTCCGCGATCGCTCACGCGAGTTTATCGACCTTATTCGGCGCGCGGAGAGTTTCGCCGAGATCGAGGCGCAGTATCACGAGCTCTTTAACGGTGCGTTTCGTACCTGGGACAATACCGTGGCGATCTTTCGTCTCGTCGCCTTGATCGAGCGCGTCATCGAGGAGCTCGATCGTCTTATCGCCGACCCGGCGATCACCGGAGATCTCGCCGATCCCGCAAGCGAGTTGCCCCGCCTTCGCGATCTGTCGGAGATGGACGCGTGGATTCGGCGTCTCTTATGGCGCGTGATCGAGATCCACCAAAAACACCGTGGTAAAAACTTGCCGGATGCGCTCACGCGCGCCGTGCGCTATATCGACGCCTCGTATACCCAGGCGATCCAACTCTCTAACGTCGCGGACCACTGCAACGTCTCGGTTGGTCACCTGAGCAGACTGTTTTCGGAGCATTTACAACTTTCGTTTAACGACTACTTAAACGGCGTGCGCCTTGATGCCGCAGAAGAGATGCTGCGGACCACCCACAGATCGATTAAGGAGATAGCTTATGCGGTCGGGTATCAGTCGCCAAACTACTTTAGTCGGATCTTTCGAAAACGGCGGGGTATCTCGCCGACCGAGTTTCCATCGGTCGAGCACGATCATGCGACGTAGCGTCGCGGCGCCACTCCTGGCGATCGCCCTCGCGTTGACCTCCTGCGGGCTCGAACGGAGCGGCGACCCGGTCTCCAACGACGAGGAGCCGTCGACAAACGTGGTAATCGGATTTTCGATGGCCACCGACACCTTTATCATCGAGCGCTGGAACAAGGACATCCGCGTTTTTAACAGTTCGGCGCGTGAGCTCGGTGCCGACGTTATTATGCAAATGTCCGCCGGTGGCGCGCAGTCCCAGATTGAGCAGGTCCGCTATCTTCTCGACCAGACGATCGACGTACTTGTGATCCTTCCGCAAGATACCGATATGCTCGCCGGTGTTGTTCTGTCGGCAAACGATCGCCAAGTTCCGGTCGTTTCCTACGACCGACTTATCCAGGGCGTTCCGGTCAGTGCATACGTCTCCTTTGATAACGAACAAGTCGGTCGCCTCTTTGGCGAGGCGCTCACGGGGGCAGTACCCCGCGGACGATACCTCATCGTCAACGGTTCAGTGCGTGACAACAACAGCTATCGCGTCAACGCAGGTCTCCTCGAGGTGTTGGATCCCCTCGTCCAGAGCGGAAACATCGAAATAATCGATGAGATCTGGCTCGAGCTCTGGAGTTTCGACGAGGCGCGTGAGCGGGTGAGCGAAGTCCTCGACCGCACGACCAACATCGATGCGATCTCCGCGGCCAACGACCAGATCGCCAACGCCGCGATACAGGTACTCGCCGAGCGCCGGCTCGCCGGGCAGGTCGCCGTCGTCGGTCAGGATGCCGATCTTCTGTCGACCCAGCGCGTCGTCGAGGGCCTGCAGTTGATGACCGTGTACAAGCCGATCCATCGCTTGGCCACGCGGGCCGCCGAGGTCGCCGTCGCTATCGCCGAAGGGAATCCGCCCGAGCCTGACCGCATTACCGACAACGGAAGCGGCGTTCCGATTCCCTACTATGTCGAAGATCCGGTCGCCGTCTACGCGAGCAATATGGACGAGACGATCATCCGGGACGGTTTTCACAGCGCTGAGGACGTGTACCGCATGATCGACCGCGATTCAACAGATGTAGAAAACTGATGTTTGATTAGTACACACTCCGCCCCACGCCCAAGCGATTGGTGATATTCGTGCACGCTTCAACAAATCTTTGCGGTGGCACGTCCGTTGAGGTCGGGGGACAATACGTAAAATCAAACACAAAGGAGTGTGTATGAAACGAATTCTACTTGCGGTTCTCGTTGTCCTGATGGCGACGGGCACGGTGTTTGCTGGTGGATCGGGCGAAGGTGCCGGTATTGATATCGGTATCGCGATGCCTGAGACGACCGTCGAGCGATGGCGTCTGGACGGCGATGCGCTTCTCCAGGGCGCGATCGACGCCGGATACCGCGCCGAAGTCGCGTTTGGCGACGGCGACCAGAGTCTCCAGAACCAGCAGATCCAGGACTTTATCACCAAGGGTGCACAGGTCCTGATCGTCGGTAACCTCAACGAGGGTGTCAACTCAGTTGTCGAGGAAGCTGCTGCCGAAGGCATCATCGTGATCGCCTACGACCGCCTTATCCTCGGAACGGATGCGTACGACTACTACATCACGTTCGACAACTTCCAGGTTGGCCAGTACCAGGGCAATGCGATCCGTGAAGCGCTTGATCTCGACAACGCCAGCGCCTCCGATCCGCTCTACATCACCCTGTTCGCCGGTTCACCCACTGACAACAACGCCAACTTCTTCTTTGATGGCGCGATGTCGGTACTCCGACCGTACGTTCAGTCCGGTGTACTCGAGGTTGTCGGTCCCGCTCCGTTGGTATCTTCCGACGCGGACTTTACCCGAATCGCGACCGAAGGATGGTTGCCCGCCAACGCCAAAGCGCGTATGGAAAACCTCCTCACCAACGACGCTCGTGACGTGACCCTCGACGCAGTTCTCGCGCCGAACGACACGCTTGCTCGCGCGATCATCGAAGCTCTCTCGGCTGATGCCAAGTACAGCACCACCGCGACCCTTCCGGTTGTTACCGGTCAGGACGGTGAGGTTGCGTCGATCCAGGCGATCCGCGACGGCCGCCAGTACATGACGGTCTTCAAAGACACCCGTGATCTCGCCGCCGGCGCCATCGCGCTTGCCGACGCGCTTCTCTCCGAGGTAACCCCGAACATTTCCGGTGCGCGCCTCGACACCGAGACCTACGACACTGGTCTCAAGGTCGTGAGCTCCTACCTTCTTGAGCCGATTAACGTCACTCAGGACAACTGGGAAGAGGTGATGATCGGAAGCGGCTACTACACCGCTGAAGAGATTCAATAGTGGTTTGATCGCCAAAAAGCGATTATAATCAAAGGCCGGCTCCGGGGATCTCCTCGGAGCCGGAGCTTTTTATCGGGGAGACGAGAATGGACAAACAATCAGAGTATATCCTCGAAGTTCTCAACGTAACTAAGGACTTCCCGGGTGTACGCGCCCTCGACGACGTGAGTTTTCGCGTCAAACGCGGCGAAATTCATGGAATATGCGGCGAAAACGGGGCCGGTAAGTCGACCCTGATGAAGGTAGTGAGTGGTGTCCACCCGATCGGGTCGTTTGAGGGCACGGTCCTGATCCATGGCAAAGAGGCGCACTTTCGCAGCGTCCGAGACAGCGAGCGACTCGGCCTCACGATCATGCATCAGGAGCTTGCACTCAGCCCATACCTTTCGATTTACGAGAACATGTTTCTCGGACACATGCACACCAAAATGGGCATCATTCAGTGGGACGATCTGCGCGAGCAGTCGCTTCCGTTTCTCAAGCGTGTCGGGCTCAAAGAGCGGCCCGAAACGATCGTCAGCAAGATGGGCGTCGGTAAGCAACAGCTCGTTGAAATCGCCCGCGCGCTTTCTAAGAATACCGAGGTCCTGATCCTCGACGAGCCCACCGCGTCGCTCAACGATGATGAAAGCGAAAAGTTACTTGACCTCATTCTCGATCTCAAGCGAGAGGGAATGACCTGTATCATCATCTCTCACAAGCTCAAGGAAGTACTTCGTGTCGCGGATTCGATAACGGTCATGCGGGACGGCAAGTCGATCCAGACCTACGACGCCAAAAAAGAAGAAGTTACCCAGGCACAGCTAATCACTGGGATGGTCGGTCGCGAGATGACCAATCTCTACCCCGAGAAGACCCCCAATATCGGTGACGTCGTTTTTGAGGTGAAAAACTGGAACGTCTATCATCCCGAGTACCATGGGATGAAAGTCGTGGACGACGCCAGCTTTAAGGTTAAACGCGGCGAGATCCTCGCCTTCTGCGGACCGATGGGCGCGGGACGAACTGAGCTGATGATGAGTCTGTTTGGTAAATCCTACGGCTCACGATCCGAGGGCGAGATATTTATCAAGGGCGAGAAGGTCGAATTTGGCACGCCGCAGGAGGCGATCCGCAATGGCCTCGGCTACGTTTCCGAGGACCGCAAGACGCTCGGCCTGATCCTTATTCAGGACGTTAAGACAAACATTTCCAACTCGAGTCTCGACAAGCTGTCCAAAATGGGCGTGGTCGACGGACACGCCGAGATCGACGCCGCCGAACAGTACCGGAAATCGCTCAACATCAAAACGCCGTCGATCGCCCAGATCGTCCGTAACCTCAGCGGTGGCAACCAGCAAAAAGTGGTCTTGAGCCGCTGCCTGCTCGCCGAGCCCGAGATCTTTATCGTCGACGAACCGACGCGCGGTATCGACGTCGGTGCCAAGTACGAGATCTACACCATCCTTAACGACCTCGCCGCGCGTGGTAAGAGCGTCGTGATGGTTACGTCGGAACTACCGGAAGCGATCGGCATGGCCGACAGAATTTACGTAATGAACGAAGGTCGAATCAAAGGATCCCTCGAACGCGATGAGGCGACTCAAGAGGCGATCATGCACATAGCCCTGAACTAAAAGGGAGGAGTTTATATGGCGGAACAAGTACAAGTTTCACACACGATGACCTTTGGTCAGCTCATCAAAGACAACATCAGAAACTATTCGATGTTTATCATGTTGGTGCTGATCCTGACGGTCTTTGCACTGCTTACGAGCGGGATCAACCTCTCCTCTCGTAACGTCTCCAACATCTTTATGCAGAACAGCTACATCCTGACGCTCGCGGCAGGTATGGTGCTCGTGATTATCGTCGGTAATATCGACCTGTCAGTAGGGTCAGTCGCCGCGTTTACCGGCGCGATCGCGGTTATGCTCTATAACAGCGGAGTTGCCTTACCGATAACGCTCGTTCTTACGATGTTGGTTGGCGTCGGGATCGGTATGTTTCAGGGATTCTGGATCGCGTTTATGAAGATACCGGCGTTTATCGTCACGCTGTCAGGTATGCTCCTCTGGCGCGGTTTTACTTACATCCTCACCGACGTAACGCCGATCTCACTTGTAGACAACGGATTTCGTCAGGTGACCTCGGGTTTTGTCTCGATCGAGTCGTTGACGATCAACGACACCCACTACTTTGCCTGGGTCTTTGGCGCAATTCTCGCCCTGCTCTATCTGCTTTGGTCCTTCCAAGCCCGGCGCACCAAGATCAACCGCGGTTTCGAGATTATTCCGCTCTCGGCGTTCTGGCTCAAAAACCTGATCATCATCACGATGATCATGCTGCTCTCCTGGAAGTTTGCCGATTTCCGTGGTGTCCCGATCGTCGTTATTGTACTTGCCGTCGTCGTCGGGATTCTGACCTTTATCACCAAACGAACGGTTATCGGACGCTACATCTACGCGGTCGGGGGCAACTCGCGCTCGGCCAAGTTATCGGGCATCAACTCCGAGATGGTCGTCTTTGTCGTCCACGTGATCATGGGCAGCCTCGCCGGCCTCGCCGGATTGGTCTTTGCCGCCTATATGAACTCCGCGATTCCCAACGCGGGCCAGCTCTTTGAGCTTGACGCCATCGCCGCCTGCTTTATCGGTGGTGCCTCCGCCTCCGGTGGGATCGGGACGATAATCGGAGCTATTATCGGTGGACTGGTCATGGGCGTTATCAACAACGGGATGTCCCTGATGAACATCGGTATCGACTGGCAATACGTCGTTAAGGCGCTCGTCCTGCTCTTTGCCGTTTTCTACGACATCTACACCCGTCGAAAAGCGGGTCTCGCCTAAGATTGGCTACGACGGTCGCGCGCCAGCGCGGCCGTTTTTTTTCCCCGACGACACTTGGCGATACGCCCAAGCAATGACGAGCGTCGACGCAGGTCCTACTCGAGCGGTTTGTTATCGAGGCTCTTCCAAAGGTAGTGACAGGCGAGCGAGCGATAGGGCGACCACCCGGCGGCCACAGCGAGGACCTCGTCGTAGTTGTCGCGTTCGACGCCGTAGTGCAGAGCCACCGCCGCCCGTAACCCCAGGTCACCAACCGAAAAAATGTCCGGTCGTCCGAGGGCAAACATAAGAATGATCTCGGCGGTCCACGGACCGACTCCTTTGAGCTTTACCAGCTCTGCCGCCGCATCCTCGTCGGACATCGACTCTAAAGCCGCCGGATCAAACTCCCCGTCCAGGATCGCGCGGCCGATCCCCTGCATATAGCGTATTTTGCTCCAGCTCAGGCCCAACGCTCGCAGGTCGTCCTGACTCGCGTCGACAAGACCGCGCGGCGTAATACCGGAGCCGTCAAAATGACGCTCGAGACGTCCGTAGATAGCCGCGGCCGCCTTTACCGAAAGCTGTTGGGATACGATCGCGTCGATGAGTTCGATAAAGAGATCGTTTTGGGTGCGCGGCTCCGGAGGCGGATAGCTCTCAATAAGCTCCGCCATGACGCGGTCCTGGGCGAGGTGTTTTAGACCGCGCTCAAGAAACGCGGCGTGATCGCCGTCGTTCGGAGACTGAGAATCCCAGTTTTGCATGGCACCGCGCTACTGGTACAAGTACCGCTTGATCTTGAACGTCGGCGTCTTCTCAAACGGATCGATCTGTTCAACCATTTCGCCGATCCGCGAGAAAACGCTCAGGCGGTCGTTGACCTCGCGACGCAATTTCTCCAGGTAGCGTTGCGCCGACTCGGTCGCATCACCGATCGCGGCGCCCGTATCGCGCGCCAGGTCTTTTACCGTATCCGCTGCGTTCTCGGAAACCGCGGCGAGCTTCTCGTAGTTGAGGCGAACCATCGCGATGAGCTTGGTCCCGCGCTTGAGGACAAGCGCTTCCTCAACGTTGGGGTCCTGCGCGATCACCGACTCGATCGCCTCGGGATAGATGTTCTCTCCGTTTGCCCCGATGATCACCGTTTTCTTGCGTCCGTCCACCCTCAAATAACCGCGACTGTCAAAAGAACCGAGGTCGCCGGTCGAAAACCAGCCTTCCTCGTTGAGCACCTCGCGGGTTTGTTCCGGATCGCGGTAGTACCCTTTCATCACGTTGGGTCCGCGCGCCACGATCTCGCCGTCGCGGATCTCTATCTCGACGCCCGGAATCGGCGGCCCGATCACTCCGCGCCGCTGGATCTGTGGGCTGCTTCCGGCAAGAAGGGGCGCGGTCTCGGTGAGACCGTAACCGATCGCGTACGGGAACCCGATCCGCGAGAGAATCTTCTCGACGTCCGCCGCGAGGGGTGCGCCGCCGACCCCGAAAAATCGGATTCGCCCACCAAACGCCGCGCGGAGCTTTTTACCGGCCGCCTTGTAGATCACCCGCGAAAGGATCGGTATCCGGCGCAACACGCCGACGAGCCCGTGCGACAATCCCGGAACAACACGATTGCGAACGATTTTTTCGATGAGGAGCGGGACCGCTAACATGAGCTGCGGTCGCACCGAAGCGAGTGCCTCCATCAGGACCGTCGGTGCCGCCGGACGATCGAGGTAGTGGACCGTCGCCCCCCGCGAGAACGGCAGGAGCATTCCGAGCGTACACTCGTAGGTGTGCGCGAGCGGGAGGAGGGACAGGAGGTGTTCGTCCTTTTGAATGTAGGCGCAGGTATCGGCTGCCTCGATGTTGCTGGTGATGTTCGCGTGCGTCAGCACAACGCCCTTGGAATGACCGGTCGTGCCGGAGGTGTAGATTATCGCCGCGACGTCGTCTGGGTGGGGACCGTCGTGAGATGTATCGACGGTGTCGCCGTCGCGCTCGTCGGCGGCGGCGACGTACTCTTCAAAACTTGGCTCAAGCTCGATAACGGTAAGACTCGCGTGACCTTTAAGGGCGGGAGCGATCCGCGCGGCCTGCTTCTGCGAGGCCAGTACGATATGTACCTCGGCGTGATCGATGACACTGCCGACGTCCTCGGCCGGGAACTCCTGGAGGATCGGAACGACGACCGCCGGATACGAGACGATCGCCAGGTATGCCGCCGGCCACGCCGGATGGTTCTCGCCAATCAGCGCGATACGATCGCCCGGTTTAACGCCGGACTGGCTAAACAAGCGATGAAAACCGGCTACCGCGTGGGCGATATCGCGATACCGGTACGACCTGCCATCGGTTATCTCGTAAGCGATCGATTCCTTGTACGAACGAAAGGAGCGCACCATCAGATCACGAATTGTCAGTTGGGTTGTCATATTGATACGGTAATCCCGGGATAGCCAATAAGCAAGCGCGTCGCGGCAGATAAGACGGCCGCGGATTTACTCAAAAAGCTGAGATTTTTCACTTTCTATCGTACAATACCAACAGGGAGGATTCTTATGGCTTACGACCTGAAATCTGTCCACGCACCAAGAATCTCCGGCGCAAAGCTCCTTATTTTGGCCTGGTTGCTTGAGCGCCCCTTGATCGGTCGCCTCATCGCACCCGGTTTTTTTAAGCGCCTCGGTATCCCGCTCTTACGCAATACGCCGAGCTCGCGGATTCCAGAGTTTTGGCCGCGACTCGACCATGCCACGGGCGTCCGTCCCGAGCAGGGCGAGACGGCCCCTCTACCGACGATGCGGATCATCGATACGATCGGTACGACACAGCGCCCGGAAAACAGCTGGGTATTTCCCTCCGTCGTTGACTACGCCAAGGCTTACCGCGAGGGAACGCTCTCGCCTGACGCAGTCAGCCGTCGCCTTATTCAGGTTATCGCCCATCAGGACCGCGGCAACCCACCGCTCTATGGCTTTATCAGCTACGACGTCAAGGAGATCGTCCGCCAGGCCGAGGAGTCAAAACAGCGCCTTGAGGAAGGCTCGGAACGCTCGATCTTTGAGGGCGTGCCGGTTGCGATCAAGGACGAGTTTGACGTTGCCGGTCTGCCGACGACGCTCGGTACCAGTTACCGCTCGACTGAGGTCGCGACCAATGATGCGTTTGTCGTGCGCCGCCTTCGCGAGGCCGGCGCGGTCATCATCGGCAAGACAAACATGCAGGAGATCGGCCTCGGCGTCACCGGACTCAATCCCTTTCACGGGACGCCGGTTAATCCCTACGCCCCGTGGCGCTATCCCGGCGGTTCAAGCTCCGGTAGCGCGTCGGTCGTCGCCTCCGGGATCGCCCCCGTCGCCCTTGGCGCGGATGCCGGCGGGTCGATTCGCGTACCCTCAGCCTACTGTGGCGTCTTTGGCCTCAAGCTGACCTATGGTCGCGTGAGTGGCAGCGGCGAGGGAATACTCTCACCAACCCTCGCCAATATCGGGACGATCGCCGGAAACGCGCGCGATCTCGCCCTCTCGTATCTGACGATCGCCGGTCCCGACCGCGCCGATCCGCACAGCCTGCTCCAGCCGACGCCGACGATCGACGGATTTCTCGACGGTCCCGAAGGCGTGCGTGTTGGGGTGTATCGCGAATGGTTTGATCATTCAGCGAACGAGGTTCGGGAGGCCGCCTACAAACTGGTTGAGAGCTTGCGCGAACGCGGCGCCCAGATCGTCGAGATAGCGATTCCGCGCCTTAATGCGATGCGGATCGCCCATCTGGTCACGGTAAGTACCGAGATGAAGTGGGCGCTCGCCGAGACCTACGAAAAGCGGAAGTCCGATTTTGGGAACGAGACGCGCGCCAACTTTGCAATGGCGCGATTTCTGACGACAACCGACTACCTCAAGGCGCAGGAGACACGGGCGGCGGCGTTTGAGAACTTTCAGAAAGTCTTTGACCAGGTCGACGTCATCGCGACGCCGACCACCGCCAACCTACCGCCACAGCTGCACCGTGACCGCCTGCTCTCCGGCGTGTCCGACCTCTCGGCGCTGACCGAAACGATGCGCTACATCGTCCCGGCCAACTTGCTCGGATTTCCGGCCGTTTCGATTCCCGCGGGATTTGTGACCGCGCATAGCCGCCATTTCTGGCATACCGTTGAAGAGCGTGACGTCGACGGTAACATCTACTCGCAGGTGCCCGTTGGACTCCAGCTGATCGGCCGTCATTGGGACGAGGCGCTACTTCTCCGCCTTGCGCGTGTCTGCGAGCGGATCGTCTCGCGACCGCGCCCCCGCGTCTATCTCTCGCCTCACGAGGCGCAGAACCCGATCGAGGCGGGACACGACAAGCCGGTAAACGAGTAGATCGGCGTGATCTGGGGCATCATCGGCGCAGGTGATATCGTGCGCAAACGGGTCGCATCGGCGATCCAGGCGACGCCGGGCGCACAACTCAAGGGCATCACGCGACGCGATTCCTCGCGTCTCGCCGACGTGGCGCGAGAACTCGGGATTCCGACCGTCTACCCTGACGCTGAAGCACTTTATGCCGACAGCGAGATAGACGCTGTCTACATCGCAACGCCCGTGCACACCCACAAAACGCTTACCGTCGCCGCCGCGGCGGCAGGCAAACAGGTCCTCTGCGAGAAGCCGATCGCGATCGACGCAGCTTCGGCAGATCGAATGATCCGCACCTGCGCGGAAGCAGGTGTGACGCTCGGCGTCGCCTACTACCGACATTTTTATCCGGTCATCGCGAGAATTCGCGAGATCCTCTCGTCGGGCCTCGTCGGAACGCCCGTCCAGGCCCGCATCGACGCATTTGAGACTTTTGATCCGCCGCCCAACCATCCGCGAGCCTGGCTGCTTAACCCGGCGAAGAGCGGTGGCGGTCCGATGATCGACTTTGGCTGTCACCGGATCGAAGTGCTGACCTCTCTCTTTCCCCCCACGGAGGAGCCCGGTACGGACAACGTCAACGCGTTCCTTGAGACAAGCGTCCATTCGCGGGAGGTCGAGGACAACGCCGTGGCGATTTTTCGTCTCGTCGGTGGCGTTATCGGTACGGTAGCGGTGAGTCATTCGATCGGCGTAGCACGAGATACGATGACGATTTGGGCAAGCGGCGGCGTCCTGCACTGTCCGGAGCTCAACAGCGGGCGCCTCGAGATTACGATTACCTCAAACGGAAGCTCGCGATCGACAGTCGAAGAGCACCCTCCTCACCCCAATCTCCACTTTCCGCTGATCGAGGATTTTGAACGCGCTGTCGCCCTCGGCGAGCGCCCGGCGGTCGACGGGGAGACGGGTCGCCTCGTCACCGCCTATCTCGACCAGATCTATCATCGACGCGCGTAAACGCGTTCCGTGGTCGAGTCGGCCTTGATACGCTATGCTTGAGAATCATGGGTAAGCTAACGGAGAACAAGACCGTCCGCCAGCGTCCCGAGGAGGGATTTCGTCGCTGGTTTCTCAACGAGTACTTCGATCTCATCGTCTGGTACGAATCAAGAGGCGGCCAGATGACCGGGTTTCAGCTCTGCTACGATCGTCACCACGACGAGCGGGCGTTTACCTGGGAGCGCGGCAAGCAGAGTAGCCATTTTGTCTCGTCGGGCGCAGACGAACGGGGTCGTCCGTGGATCGCCACCGCCATTCTCCACGGCGACGCCGGTCCGGTTCCGGCCGAGGTAATCGCGCGGCTCGAGTCGGAGAACGGCGAAATCGAGGACCCGCTCTTTGCCACCGTTCTCGAGCGTCTCAGTGCCTACAACGATCAACGCGCGGCCGAGCAAAAACACCCCGCCGGTTGATCGTGCTCCGCCGAGTGTTAGCACACCACCGGTTGATCGTGCTCCGCCGGGTGACAACTGTCGGTGATTTCTTTAGATTCTGAACGATGGAATTTCGCGCACGACACATACTCGTCAAAGATAAATCACTCGCCGAACAGCTTCTCAAGCGACTTAAGCATGGCGCCCGATTTGAGGCGTTGGCCAAGGAGTACTCTACCTGCCCAAGTAAGTCAAAAGGCGGCGATCTCGGCTGGTTTGGACCGGGACAGATGGTAAAGCCCTTTGAAGCCGCCTGCGAGAAGCTCCGCCCCGGCAAGCTCTCCGGCGTCGTCAAAACGCAGTTTGGATTTCATATCATTAAGAAGACCGGCGAACGCTGAGGAAAGACCGTACGTATCCAGGTTACGAAGGAGTCTTCTCGTTGAGGGATTCTCACATACTTGTGGCGATACTGACGTGATATCTGCTTCTCAGGCAAATACCAAAGGGCCGTATCGGAGCAATGGAATCGGACAATACTGAATCGACGGTGTATCGGTGGGATAGGCGGTGATGACTGTTGGAACGGAGATCGCCCGTCGTCAGGGCGGTGGTCGGTTATGTCTCAAGGCGCGCCGGATTGGCCGCGTATCGCGGCACCGTCGCATTCTAGGGGACCGATATGGCGGCAAATACCTTCATCCGCCAAGGATTAACGGAGCCGCTGTCATCGACACTAATCGACTCCAGGCGGAGTTGCTAAAGTCAGAGACACCGACAAAGCATCCAGTTGGACACACCTAGTCGCAGCCGTTTCGGGCCGCACCTGCGGTGGACTTCTGGAATGAGGGACTTCACGGCGGTAGCCAGTACTTTCTAACGTCATCGGCGCGAACAATTGCCGACCAACTGCATACCACGCACGGAAAACTGCTCCCGTTTCAACGTCTCGAACAGAAACCTGTTCGGAAGAGTCTACCGTTCGCAACCTTGCTCGCAAAGAAGCAAACGAATATGATAGGTCGCGGCAAAGGATGATAGGAGAAATTCTATGAGTAGTCACGAAAATATCGTTTGTACAGCATGCCCGACCGGATGCAAAGTCCATCTCAAACGATGTATCAATTGTGGATTACCGGAGACCTACGAAACGATAGAGTTTGATGAGCACGGCGTATGTAACATATGCCGCCAAAAGGAACACCGGGATACCAAAATCATCTGGAACGAACGGAAGTCCCAGTTTGATGAGCTAATCGAGCAACACCGCGGCAAGGCGGACTACGATTGTATCGTCCCTTTTTCAGGCGGGAAGGATTCGACTTTTACCCTGTACTATCTCGTCAAAGAATACGGTATCAAACCGCTTGTGATTCAGTTTGACCACGGATTTATGAGACCGAATCTGGAGGAGAACAATCGGCGAACGTTTAGGAAGCTGGGTGTCGACGTGTTGCGTTTCACGCCTAATTGGAAAGTGGTCAAGCGCCTGATGCTCGAGGCGCTTGTCCGCAAAGGCGACTTTTGCTGGCACTGCCATACGGGTATCTTCTCATATCCTATGCACGTTGCCATCCAACACCAGGTGCCGCTCATCATCTGGGGAGAAGCCTCCAGTGAGTACACCGCCTACTATGACTATCGGGATGACGAAATTGAACAGGTTGACGAGGTCCGATTCAACCGGTTCGTAAACCTGGGGATCACGGCCGAAGATATGTCCGGGATGATTCGGCATGATTTCGATCTGGATCCAAGAGATCTCAAACCCTATACGTATCCAAACACCAGAGACCTCAATCGGCTTCGGTACCGCAGCGTATGCCTTGGGTCTTACATCCCCTGGGACACGAAGACCCAATCCCAGCTGATTATGGACGAACTCGGCTGGAAGGGCGACCAAGTCGAGGGGATGCCCGACGGCTTGTACACATACGAGAAGATCGAATGCTCTATGCAGGGAGTCCGGGATTACATCAAGTACCTCAAACGCGGGTACAGTCGCGTCACACAGATGACCGCACTCGATTTGA
The DNA here is from genome assembly GCA_965601745.1 of Alkalispirochaeta sp. Classification (GTDB taxonomy): domain Bacteria; phylum Spirochaetota; class Spirochaetia; order DSM-27196; family Alkalispirochaetaceae. Next base: position 3,728,376 of record OZ271836.1, on the reverse strand, counting down.
GGAACGACCGCATGCAGTATTCCGATGCGGTAGATCTGGTAAACCGGTATGAGGGACGCAAACCTCACGCTCTAAAACTCTTCTTGGAGTATTTGGATATGACAGAGGATGAGTTTAACAAGATCATCCTCAAAACCGTCGTCGCCCCACACCAACCTGACTTTGACGCTATTCCATTTGGGGAGAAACCGCACGATTTCGACTCGTGGTACCGCGAGGAATAAACCCCTAGATGATCGGAATCCTCGACATAGGAATGGGCAACCTCAAGTCCGTTTCCAGTTCCGTCTACATACTGGGATACGATCCGCTATTGGTAACGCAAGCGTCCCAACTGGACGATTGTACCCATCTATGGATCCCTGGTGTCGGAATGTACTCAACGGCAAGCCTGCGATTGCAGAATAGCGGACTGATTGGACCGATCAGGGCGTTTGTCGATTCCGGCCGACCCGTAATGGGTACGTGCCTCGGGATGCAGATATTATCGACAAACGGACAGGAGGGGGGGCAACACGCCGGTTTGGATCTGATACCCGGTAACGTAGCCAGGCTTAGACCAGGCGACAAAGAACGGTTACCGCATATGGGTTGGAATGAAGTCCATAAGAGGAAAGATCATCCTATCTTTCAGGATATCAAGCAGGGAATCGACTTCTATTTCGTCCACAGTTATCACTTTGTGGTCGAAGACCAGAATAGCATTCTGGCGGTTTGCCCATACGCAGGAGAGTTCACCTGCGCTGTTGGTGCGAATAACGTCATCGGAACGCAGTTTCATCCCGAAAAGAGCCAGAAGAACGGATTAACGATGGTGGGCAACTTCTGTAACTGGGATGGAAGATGCTGAAGAAACGACTTATCCCGATTCAGCTGCTGATCGACGGAAGGCTCGTCAAGACCGTTCAGTTTGGTTCCTATCGTGACGTCGGGGATCCGGTAAAGAGTGCCAAAGTCTACAACGACCAGAACGCGGACGAACTGGTATTTTTGAACATCAACCGATCCAGGCGTGATATTGAGGATCTGAAACGTGTGATCGACGCTGTCGCCGACGTTTCGTTTATGCCTCTCGCGGTTGGAGGGGGAATCCGGACGCTATCCGACGCTGAATACTTGATCACTAACGGCGCCGACAAAATCATCGTTAATTCGATCTGCTATCGTAGTGCCTCGCTGGTGGGTGAAATCGGGAGGCTCTTCGGTAACCAGGCCGTCGTCGTTGGCATCGATTGTCGTCTGGAAGATGGCATCTATCGATGTTACAGCGACTGTGGCAGAAAACGTGAAGACGTCGATCTTCTGGATTACGTGCAACAGTTGGAAGACGCTGGTGCCGGCGAAATCATCATCACCAGCATCGATCGGGACGGTACGATGACCGGCTACGATCATACGCTCATCAGTCTGGTGTGTAACGCAGTCTCGATTCCCGTCATCGGAGCAGGTGGAAGCAGCAACTACGACGATCTTCGCGATGCGTTTCTGGATACCGACTGCAGCGCTCTCGCGTGCGGCAGTATCTTCAATTTTGGGGACAACAATCCGATCAGAGCAAAAGCGGCTTTAACGAACGCCGGATTGAAGTTTAAGAAGGTGTAACGGTGGAAAGACGTGCTATTGGCAAGCAGGTATATCTAAGACCAATCACCCTCGAGGACTGTACGGATCGATACGTCGCATGGTTGACCGACCCGGATATCAACCGCTTTCTCGAAACCCGGTGGCAGAAAACCAGCATGGAGGGTATCCGGGATTTTGTGGAACAGATGACTCGGTCTCCCGACAACTTTCTTTTTGCTATCTGCACGGTCGACACAGACACCCACGTCGGAAATATCAAACTTGGGCCCGTAAATAGAAATCACTCATTCGCGGATGTGAGCTATTTTATCGGCGCCAAAGAGTACTGGGGACGGGGGATCGCAACGGAGGCGATCTCGCTGGTCGTACAGTTCGGATTTGATCGATTAGGGCTTCATCGCGTCCAGGCCGGTGTCTATTCAACCAACGTCGGAAGCCGAAAAGCACTGGAACGCAACGGATTTCTTCTAGAAGGCGTATGTCGCGAGAAGTTTATCGACGGTTCTCAGAGGGTGGACCATCTCCTGTTGGGTTTGATCAACGACACACTATAAAGAAGACGGGAGTCCACCTGATCGATTCTCGTGACAGTATGTGTTTCTTCGCCGATCAGGGGTTCACGCCGTGAGCAACTTCTAAGGCTAACGCTCTCGCAGGGCAATCTGTTCTTCTAATAGCTTCGATCTATGCATCGATCCTCCTCGATCAGCGTCTCCTATCGAGCTAACGACTTTCGTAGGTTGCCCGTCGTCAAAATGCAGTTTGGATTTCATATCATTAAGCTGGTTGGGAAGCGTTAGAGCCCGCCCGGCAACGACGCAGTTCATTACGTAAAAGCCGAAGATCACCTTTCTCATCACATCAATATCCGCGTCGGTTCTTTAGTATGACGTAGTTTCGCTCAATTCGCCCTAAAAAAGACAGCGTGTCTCTTGACGACCAAAGAGCATTGCGAATAAATTAAAGACACAATGTCACTTAAAGGAGTCAACGATGAGCGATCTGAAGATACTCGAGGGGCGCTACGCCAGACCCAAGAAGAGAATCGCGTATGTAGTCTCGAATCCGGGCACTCTTATGGGAATGCCGGTAGGCTTTTTCGCCGAGGAGATGACTGGACCGTTCTCAGCTTTCGTCCAGGCCGGATATGAGGTGGAGCTTTTATCGCCCCAAGGCGGAAAGGCGGAGTTTGACGGATTCTCCGATCCGGAGAACGACGGCAGTATGTATCCAAACGATCTGACGACGATCGGATTCAAAAACCACAAGGTGTTTGGGAAACTCATGGAGAACACCAAATCGATCGACGAGGTCGATATCGACGATTTCGACGCCGTCTGCGTCGCCGGAGGTGGCGGCCCGATGGTGACCTTTAAGGACGATACGGCGCTCCACCAGTTTATCGCCGACTTCTACGAGAAGGGTAAGGTTGTCGGCCTGTTGTGTCACGGTACCTCGCTGCTCCTGTGGACAAAGCTACGCGACGGTTCGCTCCTGGCCAACGGCAAGACCTGGACCGGGTATTCAGACGCCGAGGAAGAGATGAACAACCAGGCGGCGGGAGTGACGCTCTTCGAAGAGACGATTGAAAGCGAAGCCCGAAAGAACTCTGCGACCACGTACAAGTCGGCCGGCCCCCTCAAGCCGTTTGCGATCCGCGACGGCCGGTTGATTACCGGTCAGCAGCAGCACAGTAGCCATCTCTTCTCACAGTTGGTTCTGGAAGCGTTATCGGAAGAAGGGGCGTAAACTAAGTCCGTGCGATCGTGATCTCGCGGGGTGGGACAGGCGCGGATGTGGGACCGCACCAAAGCACGCCGGACGCTGCATCTCGAGACGATAGATCGCGCCGGACTCCGATTGCGCCCACATGTGGTTGATTACGCCGGCTCCGTGCGAATCACCCGCCCGCCCTCACCGTCGCGGGCGAGGATCCCGTCCACCCCCGAAACGCCCGCATAAATGAGCCTGGATCGTCGTAGCCGAGGAGAAACGAGATCTCGCTCGCGGTGTATTCGGAGTCGGACAGGTAATGTTGCGCCAAGCGCTCGCGTAAACCGTCGAGAACGCTTTGAAAACTTGTGCCCTCATCGCGCAAACGGCGCTGTAAGGTCCGACTGCTCACGGCCAGGCGCGAGGCAACATCGTCGACGGCGTGTTGGCCGCTGGCGAGGATCTCCATCAGACACGCCCGGACTTTCTCCGCGTAGCTCGCCGATTGGGACAGATCTTTCATGCGCTGGTTGAGATGGGGTTCAAAGAACTCCCAGATCGAATCGCCGGCCGTGAGAAACGGTCGGTCGATATCCTCGGTCGAGAACGTCACGCCGTTAAAATCGCTCCGCGTTACGGCGGTCCCAAAGAACTCCTCATAGGCTTCCCGGGGCGTTAGATCGACGCGGCTGTTCACCGCCACCGGAACGAGTTGTTCGCGCGTCGCCAGCCGCGGCATATGTACCCACCAGGCCAACTCCGCCGCCACCATGCTCGCCGGCAGCTCCCGGTCGCCCGGCAACGCGTCGATTGTAATCGTCGCCCGGTCCTCGCTTTCGACGAGTCCAATTCGCATTGGGCACAAAAGCGGTTTGTAACGACCGATTCGCACCGCGGCAACACGAAGATTCCGACTGCAGTAACAGGCAAACAAAATCGGGTTAAAGGTGTCGGGCGTCACCCGTAGAGCAAGCTCCAATGGAAATGTCGGCAGGTCCTGCTGCACCGTCGCGAGCCCGTCCCAGATGCGGAAGTACTCCGGCCCCGATACCGTCGCCGACTCGCGTACAAAGAGGTCGAGCGGTAAATCCGCGTGGCGCAATACGTCCTGCTCCGAGATTCCAAGGTCTCTGAACAACATGTGCCACCCGAGCTCGACCGGGTATCGGGGACCGTCCATATCTGTTCCTTCCGGCTACGCTCTATAGCCCAAGCTGTTGTTTCATAAGCGCGAAGAACTCGGCGTCCTCCATCTGTTTGCGCGCGCCGATCAGCTGCTCGGCGTCCGATCCCGCGATATAGCGCATCTGATCCGTTCCATCGGTAGCTGCGGCGTAGATTACCTCGGCGATATCGCTCGCGACCGACGGAAGTGACTCCGCGACTGCCTGGATTCCAGCCATAAACTTTTCTACAAACGGCATGTAGCCGGCGGGACTGCCTTCGACGTTGAGATCGAACGAAGTCGTCGCAAAATTTGTCTTGACGCCACCCGGTTCCACGATTTTGACGTTAATCCCGACCGTCGCCAGCTCAAACGACATCGCCTCGGACATCGCCTCAACCGCCCATTTGGTTCCGTGGTACAGCGTACCAAGCGGGAAGGCAACCTTTCCACCGACGGATGAGATGTTGATGATCGTCCCCGATCCGTTCTCGCGCATCGTGGGAAGAAACGCCTTGGTGGTCATGAGAAGCCCGATAACGTTGACGTCGAACTGGCGCCGGATCTTTTCCTCGGAGGTCACCTCGAGAATGCCGTACGAACCGTAACCCGCGTTGTTGACCAAAACGTCGACGCTCCCAAAGTCGGCGACGATCTGTTCGGCGGCCGCGCTGATCGAGGCCGAATCGCTCACGTCGAGCTTGTAGACGGAGACATTTTTCAGCTGCGTCAGCTCAGTTTCCTTTTCCGGTGTGCGCATCGTCGCTGCGACTCGCCAGCCGTTACGCGCAAAGTGCTCCGCCGTCGCTTTGCCGATTCCGGAACTCGCTCCGGTTATCACGATTGATTTCATAAAAACTCCTTCTGAAACAAATCTTCAGCCAAAGAGTACTCAACGTGGCGGTCGCGGTCGCGGCCGATCGCGCCAACATAGTAGCAGATCGCGCCAATCATGGCACCGATTGCGCCTTTTGTCGGCGCTATCCGCGGATCCAATCGGCGACGGCGCGAAACTTGTGGGCCTCGGCTTCCGGTTGTCCCTGGTACTCCTTGAGACCAAAGGCGTTGTCATCACCGAAGCGCCCGTGTGGAGAAACGAGGCTGTAGTGATTGATGAGGTCGTAGTACGGGGCGATCCCGTCGAGCCAGGTGGTGTAGAGATCGTAGATCCGTGGATCGCGGTTTGCAGGCAACGGGCTGTCGTGGGGCCAGATGTGGATACCGCCCTCGTAAGCCACTAGATCGAGGTGCACGCCCGTTTCGGCGCGATAGCGGTCGAGTCGTGCGCGAACGACCCGCGAACCGACGATCGTATCCTTGATATCGCGGAGCAACGCGTCCATAACGGTCGGGTCATCCCCGGCCAATCCGATTCCGAAATACGAGGCAACCGCGTAGGCGTCCGCCCGTTGATTCCAGGGATTTATTGTCTCGTTTTCCAAGGCCCGTAAATGGCGGTCTATTGATCCCAGGTAGAAATCGCGCTCGTCGGGATAGTCCTCGGCGTCGCGGGGATAATCGCCCTCGGGATCCGGCATCTGACCGGGAAGCACCCGTACGACGCGAGATCCCATCGCGTCGGGACCAAAGACACGCTCAAACTGACGCCACGCCCGCGCCGATGCGTAAACGACGTAGTCGGCGATCACCTGGGTGTTGTAGTAGCGCTCGGCCTCGTATTGGTCGGTTAACGCTGAGGCGACGCCCGCCCGTTCGGCGGCCGAAAGCCCATATCCGAGTTCGGTACCGCGCGCAAGGGCCACCGTGTACTGCCCGGTCCCGGGCGGATTCTCCGGTCCGAACATCCCGTCGTCGCCGTAGTCGTAGTTCCACACTTCGTTGGAGTATTCGACGTAGATTCGCAATCGTGGATCGAGGTGCTCATCGATGAGCAGGGCGAGATTATACACGTAATCCGCCGACGCCCGGGTCGGGATGTTTACCCAGAGGTTTTTGTTGGCAACGTTACAGAGGCGGATATGCCAGATGAGGGGAATTTTCTCCTCGCGCCAGCTCCGCTCCGGGCCCACCCGAAACGCGTAATTCTCCGGCTGCCGGTCGGCCCATTCCTCTTCGGTGTTGAACTCCTGACGTCCCCACTGGTGAAAGCGAATCGTGTCAAAGGGCGCGATATCGGTGAGAAAGTCCTCGCGAAAAGCGCGCCGGTAGTCAGTTTCGGCGTAACGCGCGTAGTCCGGTACAAACGCCTCCTCAAATCCGCGGGCGTAGTAGTTGAGGTTGATGCCGATCGCCATCTCGCGAGCCCTTACCTGCTGCACGCTTTCGGCGGAGCTTGTAAACGGGAGCACGGCGGCGATGCCTAACGCCAGGACGAGCCGGATCATACGCACGGATGGAGCGCCGTTGTGATCTTTCATATGGCGAAAAAGAACGCGGCAAAGGTTATCGGGAAGGCCACAAACAGCGCACCGTACACGGTAGCTATCGCGGCCCGACGATCGCGTCGACGAGGGTCGCCGCATCATCGGCGGCCCGCGCCGCGTCGAGTCGTTCCTGGTCGCGCATCTGCTTGGCGATCGCCGCGAGTATCTGCAAATGAGGGCCGCGTTCATCGGGGGAGGAGGCGATGAGGAATATAAGGTGGGACGGTTTTCCGTCAAGGGCGTCAAAGGCGATGCCGCCCTTGCTGAGCCCGACGGCGACGGCGATCCCCTTGACCCCTGCGGTTCGGGCGTGCGGTATCGCGATCCCGCGTTCCATCCCGGTACTCACCGTTCCCTCGCGCTCCAGGACATCGGCCACAACGGCCTCAGGGTCGGTGATTCGTCCGGCACGGGCGAGCGCGTCGACGAGCTCGCGGATCGCGTCGGTCTTTTGCGTAGATTCCAGCGGAACCACGGCGGCACCTGCGGCGATATATTCGCCCAGATCAACTCCCGTCGAACCACCGCCGGCGACATCGCGCCGGAGCTCCTTGGGAACGGAGACGTCGGCGATCCGCGTAACCCGGTCGCGCACATGGACGATAACTTCGTAGAGCATCGTCTTGGCGATACCCATGTCCTTGGGACTACATACAATGCGCAGCGAAGTTGGGGTCCGGTTGGCGGTGAGAAACACGTCGTCGCGCCGCATCCGATAGACGGTGCCCTCGAGTTCGAGGCGATGAACAAAAAATCCGTCCTCGTCGGCAACCCTAAGGAGGCCGTCGGTGATGAGGTCGGATAGCTCCTCGTTGGGCAGCTCGATCGTTGTCTCCTCGGTACGACGCTCACCCCAACTGCCTTTGGTGCCCGATTTTGTGCCGCGCATTGAGACTGAGAGCAACGGCGCGCCGAGGGCGACCGAGGTAACGATCATGACGACCATGATTTGAAACACCTGTACGGAAAAATCGCCGAGCGCCAGTCCGACGCTCGCGATAATCAGGGCAACCTCACCACGACACACCGTTCCCAGCCCCACGCGAAGCGCCCCAAGCTTGTTAAACCCGGTCGATAGGGCGGGAATCCCCGATCCGATGACCTTGGCCGCCGCGGAGAGGAGCGCAAATCCGATCCCCGGCAGCAGTACCGAAAGATCAAAGAGGACACGCCAATCGACGAGCATCCCCATGACGACGTAGAGCACGGGTACAAAAAACTCAGAGATCGGCTTGGCCTTCTCGGCGAGGACGTCGCCGATATCGGTCCGAGAGAAAGCGATACCGATGATGTAGGCGCCGATGATCGAGGCAACGCCAAACGCCTCAAACAAGCCGGAGACGAGCAAGGTGATCCCGACGACGACAACCGCGTACATGTTGGGCGACAGCCGTGTGCGAAAAAAGGTTGCGAGTCGCGGCGCGCCGATAACGGCGAGAGCGCCCCCTCCGGCGAGCATTCCTACCGCGATAAGCGCCACGGGCAGAACCGTACGGGCAAAGGAGGCGTCGATGTCGCGGCCGAGCTCGATCCCACCGACGGCGAGGGCGATCGCCAGAAAGACGATGGCAAAACCGTCCTGCATCAGACTCGAGCTCACGATCGCCACACCTTCCGGCGTCGCCATTTTTTTATGGTGATGAAGAATCCGCGCCTGGACGCCTAGCGAGGTTGAGACCGAGAGCGCAGCAAAGAAGATCGCCCGGCGGTCAAAGAGCGGCAGATCGAGAAAGATGATCGGCACAAGGGCGCCAACGATCAGGCTGAGGATGCTACTTCCGATCGCGATCGGAACGCCGCGTCGCCTGGCGCGGACAAATGGACTGGTGTCGGATTCGAGCCCGACCACGAGGACGTGGACCACCGCGCCAACGGCGGCAAATCCGTAGAGTTGGAGCGAGACGGGAAACGCCCCCGAAGCGAGCGGGACCAGGCCGTCGGAGAACCCGGGTACGGCAACGCTACCGAGCGCGTACGGTCCAAGGGCAAGACCGGCCGTTACCTCACCGAGGAGCTCCGGAACGCCAAACCGGCGGGCGAGAACTCCCCCGCCCTTGGCAGCGAGAATCACGACTCCAAGCTCGAGAAGTAAGCGAGTAATCTCGTGGGTCATCGCCAGGTCCTGCACGTCGTCAACCGCCCAGGTAGCGATCGGCGACAAAAGAAGGAAAACGATCACAAACGTCATGGTGAGCCGACGGTGCCCTCGTGCCTGCATCTATCAAACGGTAGCGGTTTCCGATTGTGCGTTCAAGTCCTGCGCTGACTCCGCCACCGAGACAGCAGTTCAAATTGTATTTACAATAAAAACGCTTGCAAGGAGGTCTACGTTATGACTATTGGATTTATCGGCCTGGGCATTATGGGCTCGGCGATGGCGGCAAACTTGATCGACGCGGGGCACACGCTACGAGTTTACAACCGGACAAAGGAAAAGGCGGCTCCGCTTACCGAGGCCGGCGCGACTTGGGCGGAGAATCCGCGGCAGGCGGTCGAGGGCTGCGAGATCACGATCTCGATGCTTGCCCATCCACAGGCCGTCGAAGACGTAGCTTTTGGAGCCGACGGAGTTCTCGAAGCGTTGCCGGAGGGAGCACCGTGGATCGACTGCAGTACGGTCAACCCGTCGTTTTCCCAACGGATGGTCGACGCGGCGAAAGACCGCGGACACGCATACATCGATGCGCCGGTCGCGGGTACAAAACCACAGGCGCAAGCGGGCGAGCTGGTCTTTTTTGTCGGCGGGAGCGAAGCGGCGCCATATTCGGCGCTCTTTGAAGTGATGGGTGCGCGCGTTGTCTATCTCGGAGAACCGACCCGGGGCGTGGCGCTCAAGATGGTCGTCAACGCGCTTCTGGCAACCTCGATGGCGGCGTTTTCCGAGGCGACCGCGCTCGGAATCGCGTTGGGACTGCCTCGCGAACTCTTACTCAACGCGCTGATCGGCGGTCCGGTTACCGCGCCGTTTCTGGCGAGCAAGCGCGAGATGATGAGTGCGGGCGAGTACGATACCCATTTTCCCCTGCGCTGGATGCACAAGGATCTCCACCTCGCCGCGACGACGGCGTACGAGGTCGGCGCTCCCGGATTTCTCACCGGGACGGCCGAGCAGATGTTTCGTGAGGCGGCCCAGGCCGGTTTTGCGGACAGCGATTTTAGCGCGCTGTACAGCTACTTCAATCCGCGCTAATCGCGCGCCGCGGCCATATAGCGCTTTCGTTCGGCCTCCGGTAACTTCTCAACGGCGTAGCGGAGCGTAACCCGTGGCATCGTGGCCGCGTGGCGATCGAGGAAGGCGCGGAGGCGCGCCTCGTCGCGTTTACCGGCCTCACGGATCCAACTGCCCACCGCTTTGTTGATGAGTTCCTCCGGATCGTTGATCAGAATCTCGGCGATCCGGAAGGTGTCGTCCACGTCTCCGGTCTTGATAAAGGCGTAGGTGCTGACGATCGCGGTCCGGCGTTCCCAGATGTTTGCCGACCGGGCGAGTGTGTAGAGCACGTCGCGGGGCTTATCGAGTAAGTACGCGCCGATCACGTCGTAGGAGGCGCGATCGACGAGGTCCCAGTTGTTGATCCGGTCGTGGCGATTGAGGTAGAGCTCGTAGAGCGCCCGTCTCTCGTCCGCGCTCGTCCGCTTAAGGCGCGTTTTAAACCCCATAACGCTCACCGCCGCCATGCGGATCTCGTAGTAGTCGCTGTCGAGGAGGATCGAAATCTCGTCGATCGACAGATCGGTGTAGCGTTTCGCGGTGGCAAACACGTCACCAAACTTGACGCCGAACGCCTGAGTGCGCCCGTCGTTTCCCTTAAAGAACTTTTTTAGCTTGCCGAACTCGGTGTCTGATTTCAGGACCGAAAGCTCCTCGATGAGGTCATTGGCCCTCCGTTGGTTCGAAGACTCGCTCATGCGCGATTGTAGCACGGCTCGCGGGCGCACCTCTTGCGACATAGCGGCGAGGCGCGCAATAGTTCACACGGACGGAGGACCAACGATGGCACTCAGCGACGACGCCCTTTCCTACCACGGTGGTGAAAAACCCGGAAAGCTCGAGATCCGGGCAACCAAGCCACTTTCAACGCAGTACGACCTGTCACTCGCCTACTCTCCCGGCGTTGCCGAGCCCTGCCGCGTCATCGCTGCCAATCCCGACGCCAGCTTTGCCTATACGGCGCGCGCCAATCTCGTGGCCGTGATCACCGACGGGAGCGCCGTCCTCGGTCTCGGTGATATCGGCCCCGCCGCCGCCAAGCCGGTAATGGAAGGTAAGGCGGTCCTTTTTAAACGCTTTGCGGGCGTGGACAGCATTGATATCGAGATTACGCGTACCAGCATCGACCAGTTTGTCGAGACGGTGGCCAGCATGGAGCCCAGCTTCGGCGGGATCAATCTCGAGGACATCAAGTCACCGGAGTGTTTTGAGATCGAACGGCGGCTCAAGGAACGCCTCGAGATTCCCGTGATGCACGACGACCAGCACGGTACCGCGATCATCGTCGGCGCGGCGCTGATCAATGCGCTTGCGATCGCCGACAAACGCCTCGTTGAAGTCCGGATCGTTATCGTCGGCGCGGGGGCGGCCGCAATCGCCTGCAGCCGGTTTTTTCTACTATTGGGAGTGAAGCGGAAAAACCTCGTTCTTTTTGACAAAGACGGGCTTGTTCACGAGGGGCGGCGCGATCTCGCGGCCGAGATCGCACCCTTTGCCCGCGCTGCGACCGAAACGAACAAGCTAAGCTCGATCGGCGCGGCGCTCGCCGGCGCCGACGTGATGCTCGGGCTCTCGGCCGGCGGTATCCTGTCGGCCGAGGACATCGCCGGTATGGCGACAAATCCGGCGATCCTGGCGCTCGCCAATCCCGATCCCGAGATCGACCCCGCCGTGGCGCGGGCCACCCGCCCCGACGCGATTATCGCCACCGGCAGGAGCGACACCCCTAATCAGGTCAACAACGTCCTTGGATTTCCGTTTATCTTTCGGGGGGCCCTCGACGTCGGTGCGCGCGAGATCAACGACGAGATGAAGATCGCCGCCGCCGAGGCGATCGCGTCGCTCGCCCGCGAGCCGGTACCCGACGCGGTAAACCGCATGTACTCGGACACGGGACTCACGTTTGGCCGAGAATACATCCTCCCCAAACCGCTCGATCCGCGCCTCGTGACCACCATCGCGCCGGCGGTCGCCCAGGCGGCGATCACCACCGGCGTCGCCCGTACCTCGATCGCCGACCGCCCCGAGTACGAGGCGCAGCTCCTCGAACGGGTCGGGATGGGTCAGAAACTGGTGACCGCGGTCATCGCTCGGGCGCGGCGGCGTCCCAAGCGCGTTGCGTACCCTGAGGCCGCGGATTACGAGGTACTCAAGGCCGCGGAGATGGCCGCCGCCCAGGGGATCGCCCACCCGGTCTTGATCGGCAACGCAGCCGAGGTAAAGGCGTTGATCGAGCATCACGGTCTTTCGTCGCTCGGCGACGCGCCGCTTCTCGATCCCGGTGTCCACGACGAGCGCCGACGCGCCTTTGCCGACGCGTTTCACGAGCGGCGTCGGCGACGCGGAGTTACGATCGATCTGGCCTACCGGCTTATGGGCGAGCCCGACTATTACGCGACGGAACTGGTCGCGGCGGGAGAGGTTGATGCGATTGTGAGCGGACGAACCCGGCCATATCCGCAGGTGCTCCGCCCCGCGCTTCAAGCGATCGGCACCGGCGATCACGTCGATCACGTAGCCGGACTGTACGTCGTAAACACGCGGCGGGGGACGTTCTTTTTTGCCGATACAACGGTCAACGTCGATCCGACGGTCGAGACCTTTCTCGATATCATCGCGCTCACCGTCGATCGGGTTCGTGATTTTGATATTGAACCGGTGGTCGCGCTTTTGTCGTATTCCAATTTTGGGAGCGCCCGCGGTCCCCTGTCGTCACGAATAGCAGAGGTTGCCGCCCGAGCGCGTGAGCACTTTCCCGATGTGGTGATCGACGGTGAGATCCAGGCCAACGTCGCCCTCGATCCCGAGCTTCTCGCGACAAACTACCCGTTTAGTGCCCTCGCGGGCCGGCGGGTCAACACGCTCATCTTCCCCAACCTCTCGTCGGGAAACATCGCCTACAAGCTCCTCGAACAACTCGGTGGCGGTGAGCTGATTGGGCCGGTCTTGAGCGGACTCAAGCGCCCGGTCCAGATACTCCAGATGGGGGCCTCAGCGCGCGAGATTCTCCAGATGACCGCGATCGCCGTGCTCGACGCCCAGCGTCACGAAAGTACGCCGACGTAATCGGCGACCGCCGCGTCGTCCATACACAGGTCGATGATGATGCGACCGAGCGGATCGAGATCGGCAGTGCGGAACTGCTCGAGCTCCTTGTGGAAAAAGGCGCGCAGGATCTTGCCGCCCTCGTCGTAGCCCTCAACGCCGACCTCCAGCTGCTCGTGAACCCGTAAGAGTCCCTTGGGAATCAGCTGTCCATTTACCCGCAGGCGCGGCACGGTGTAGCCGAGGAGCGGGAAGCGCGCTTCCTCGAGTTGGCCGGGGCGAAAGCGGATACTGCCGCGCCGGGCGATGTACTCGCGGGCGATCCATTCGGGTTGAAACCCAACGGCGTAGGCCCCGATGTGCTGGTTGGGGATAAGGACAAACTTGGTTCCCGGCGTCTCCTGGATCTGGCGGAGGAGCAGATTGGCCTGGGTCACCTTTTTACCGGTGGCAAAGGGCCAGTACGAACCGACGCCCTCGCTCGACAGACCTTCCTCGGTGACGATGCTCGGGTTGGAATGACCGCGCGGGGCGACGAGGCGCCACAACCACGCCAGGGCCGGCGGGAGGACGTGGAGCATACCGAGAATCCCGTAGTTGGGCTTCTCTCGGGTACACGGCGGCGTGCGCACGCCAAAGCTCCGCACGTCGATCGCGATCGGGTCGTCGACCACGTGGCGCACAAAATGGCGCGGCATGATCACCCGCGGATTGGGACAGGGTTTCCCGGGCTCGTCTTCGATATGTTCCCAGGGCAGAATCGTCGCGCCGGGACGCGCGTCGATGTTGAGAAAGATCAGCGGCTCGGGCGGATTGATACAGAGCTTCTCGATCTGCGGTTCTTTGCCGTACTCGTTGAGATGGTCCACGCGTAGAAACCATCCCGCTTCGGCGTCCTCAATCATCAGACGACCGGTCGTGCTCTGCTGGATGTCGGGATGCGTCAGGGCCATATCGTCGGCGATCGGGTGGAGTTCGCAGGTGTCCATAAGCTCAAGGTGAAACTCGTCGCCGGTCGCGAGAGAGCGCGCCAGAAGAATACGCCCGTCCTCCTCACGGTGGAGCTGCTGCGTCATCTCGCTCTTGCCGCCACCGCTCGCGCCCTCGTGCATAATGACAAACTCGTTGTCGTACGGCGTAATCAGACGAACCGCGGAGCTGTGGAGCGTCGGCCACGCTTCCTCCTCGCCGATCGTGAGGAGGATGCCGTAAACGCCCTTTTTGGCGCTCGGACCCGGGTAGAGGTTGTAGCTGAACAGCTCGTGCATCCCCGGCAACCGGTTGTGAACGACAACCTGGCGCCCGCCAAAATGGGTGTGGCGGAACGGTGGGATCAGATAAATGACCGCGCGCGGCGTAAAACTCGCCGGCAAATCGTCGGCGGCGATAAAGCCCTGAAGGTCGGCCAGGCCTGCGACAAAGAAACCGGCGTTGGCCGGTGCCACAAGGAGGGTCGGATAGCCACGAGCCTTGTCGCCGGATAAAAACGGGAGGACGATCAAGCGATCCTGCGCCGCAAGCCATTCAAACGACTCGCTGCGCGTCTTATCAAAGGTCTCGCCAAAACGTTCGACGTAGCGTGTCTTGTCGGTGGGCAAATCGTCGGCAATCACCATCGCCTCGGGGTCACGGCGCCGCATATACGGTTCGGTATAGTTAACCGCGGCACCGTTCTTGCAACGCGCCACGGTCGCCTCTACAAACGAGCCGTTGCCGGGAATATCGTAGGCGACCTCAAAGCTATCTACTTCCGTCGATTCAAGATAGGCAAGGTGGAGGAGCTGCTCACGACTCTCCGGGAGAATGACTTCTACCGAAGAGAGCGCCTGCGCGAGATCATGCGGCAGCACGAGGCGTTCGAAAGGTGTTGATTTCATGAATACAACTTACAATGGATTCGCATATTTATACAATGCGTTTTGTTGTTTTACCAATATAATCGTTTGACTTTATTTGCGACGTTTGTCACAATAGAATCGTCGTATGACACAATAACTCGCCCCACAAGGAGTTCCGAATGAAGACCAAAGTTGATGCTGATCTCTGTATCAGCTGCGCCGTGTGCGCCAATATGGTTCCGGATTGGTACGTGATGAACGACGACGGCATCGCTGAATGCCCCTCAACGGACGTCCCGGCCGAGATCGAAGAACAGGTGCGCGAGGCTGCCGAGGAATGCCCGGCAGAGGCGATCGCCGTCGAGTAAGACGATCGTATTGATCGTACGATAGACCCCGATTACCTCGGGGTCTTTTTTTTGGAGTGAGAATATGGCGCAACCGATAAAAACGATCCTCTGCTACGGCGACTCCAACACCTGGGGTTATGCACCGGCAAGCGGTGACCGTTATCCCCGCGATGTGCGCTGGACCGGCGTCCTTGCACGCGAGCTCGGCGAGAAATTTGAGGTAATCGCCGAAGGTCTCAACGGCCGGACGACCGTCTGGGACGATCCGGTTGAAGAGGATAAAAACGGCGCGGCCCAGCTGATCCCGACGATCACCAGCCACAAACCGCTCGATCTCGTGATCATCATGCTCGGGACCAACGACCTCAAGCAACGCTTCTCGGTCCACGCCGCTGATATCGCCAAAAGCGCCGCGCTCCTGGCCAACAAGGTGATGAGGAGCGACACGGGACCCGTAGGTGCCGCGCCGCAGGTTCTGCTTGTCGCGCCGCCACCGGTGGTATCCGCGGAACGCTACGCCGATTTTTTTGTTGGAGCTGAAAACAAGTCGGCCCAGTTTGACCGTTATTTTAGGGCTGCGGCGGCGGAAGTAGGGTGCGCGTTCTTTGACGCGGCGAGCGTGGTGCAATCGAGTGCGCTTGACGGAATCCACCTCGATCCGGAGTCGCACCAGGCGCTCGGCGAGGCGCTTGCCCGCAAGTCCCTCGAGCTTCTCGCGTAGGGCAGCTATTCGGGTTCGACCAGGTACTGCTGCAGGAAGTTCTGCTTGATCTCTTTGATCTCGCGGGAGATCGACACCTTGTAGATATGCGGATTGATAATCCGTTTATAGGTCTCGTCAAACTGCATGAGGTTTGAGAGGGTACGCTCGCGGATCTCCGGGAGCGGCGGGCAGGTTTCCGTGATCGCGCCGTTTACCATCCGCGGGGCAAGCAGCGGCTCAAAGTGATCGTAGCCCTTGAGCTTGAACTTCCGGTAGTCGACCGCCGGATGGTAGAAGGTGTAGGCGGTCTCCGGCGAAAGGATCGAATCGGCGGGCGTTATAAGATCGGCGATCGCCAGCTTATTGTGATCGTAGAAGCGATATACCTGCTTGATCCCCGGATTTGTCGACTTTTCAGGATTATCACTCACCTTCATCGTCGGTAAGAACGAACCGTCCGGCATCTCGCGGGCGGCGAGCTTGTAGACACCGGTAAGGGCGCCCTCCCCGCCTCCGGTCACGAGCTGCGTCCCCACGCCCCAGACGTCCACCGGGGTACGCGCGGTCACGAGCTGGTGGATGATCTGCTCGTCGAGCTCGTTGGAGACGGCGATACGCGCGTCGGCAAGTCCCGCCTCGTCGAGGCGCCGCCGGACCTGTTTACTCAAATACTGAATATCACCGCTGTCGAGCCGCACACCCACCGGCTGCCCGCGCTCCTTGAGCGTCCGACCGACGCGGATCGCGTTTTCGATCCCGCTCCCGAGGGTGTCGTAGGTGTCGATCAGGAGCGTGGTGCTGTTGGGGTAGAGCTCGGCGTAACGCTCAAACGATTCGAGTTCGGTTTCAAAGGCCATCACCCAGCTATGCGCCATCGTCCCGCTCACGGGGATACCGTAGGTCTTGCCGGCGAGGGTGTTACTCGTGACCTCGGCGCCGCCGATGTAGGCCGCGCGCGAGGCGCTGAGCGCCCCGTCCTGCCCCTGGGCGCGCCGCAGACCAAACTCGGCGATCCGCCCGCCGCCGGAGGCGACGTAGACCCGTGCCGTCTTGGTTGCGATCAAGGTCTGAAAGTTGAGAATATTGAGGAGCATGCTTTCGATGAGCTGCGCCTCGATGATCGAAGTGTGCACCCGGACGAGCGGCTCGTGGGGAAACACCACCGTTCCTTCCGGTACCGCCCAGATATCGCCTTGAAAGCGAAAATCGGCGAGGTAATCGAGAAAGCTCGTATCAAAGACGCCGAGGCCCTCAAGGTATTCCAGGTCGTCCTGGTCAAAGCGCAGGCCTACCAACGCCTCGAGAAGGTTCTCGAGACCCGCAAAGATCGCAAAGCCGCCGCCAAAGGGTTGGCGCCGGTAGAACATGTCGAACACGGCGTGATGATGCATGTCGAGGTGGTGGTAGCCCTGCATCATCGTGAGTTCGTACAAGTCGGTCATCAACGCGGCTTTGGGCGTCATTGTATGATTAGAATACCGCGAAATCGCGTATTGTGTTCACCCGAAAGCGGGGTGCGCGCGGCGGCGTGGCGCCGTGTCGTAGCGAGGGCGCGGCGTGGCGGGGTGCGCGTCTTGTCGCGCGGGCAGCATCATGGCGTGGTGCCCCGTTGCCGCGCGCTTTCTTTTCTTTGAACCCAAGCGGTAGTAAACTTATATATGTGGGTAGAGAGTCCCGCATCCTGTGTCGTACGCCATATAGCCCGCCCATTCCGATCGAAGGGGGAAAGCTATGGCAATCGTAACCATTTCACGACAACTCGGCAGCAACGGCGACGATATCGCCCACGCCCTCGCCGCCGAACTCGGCGTTCCGTGCATCGATCGTGACCACATAGAGCGGCATCTCCTGCGCAAAGGGATACCCGAGGAAAAACTCGATCGCTACGACGAGCGCAAACCGGGATTCTGGGATTCGTTCTCGGCGGAGAAAGACCGCTATTTGCACTACCTCAAGGCAACCGTCCTCGGTATCGCCCGGGACGAAGGTGCGGTATTTGTTGGTCGCGGGACGCAGATCATTCTCGGCAATGTGCCTGGCTGTGTACACGTCAGGCTCGTCGCCTCGCACGAGAAGCGACTCCAGTACGTGCTCAAGCACTACCACCCGGACGCCACTCACGCCCAAAGAATGATCTCACGGGTCGATCACGACCGGACCGGATTTTACCGCTTTTTCTTCGACGCCGACTGGGAATCTCCTGAGCTCTACGACCTGACGATCAACACCGGCGGATTCTCACCCGGCACCGTTGTTCGCTTGATTCGCGAGGCGCTCGAGCGCAAAGAAGCCGACGCCGTTGATCCGCAACCCAAACTCGACGACCTCTACCTGGCCCAGACCGTTCTCGGGCGGATCAGGTACGAGGAGAACGTCCCGATCCACGTCATGACCGTGCGATCCGACGACGGCCATATCGTTATCGCGGGAACAACGCGCTCCGATTCGGCGATCGAGGAGTGCAAGTCCATCGCCGAGCGGATCCCCGGCGTTAAGTCCGTGGTGGTCGATATCCAGTGGATACCCGAGTACACTGGAGCGCTGATCTAACGGGCGGAGCGCTCCGGGAACCTTGACACATTGCTAGCGCGCAGCTAGTATTTTGACTCACTCAAGCCCGAGTGGCGGAATTGGTAGACGCGCTAGGTTCAGGGTCTAGTGGGGGCAACCCCGTGAAGGTTCAAGTCCTTTCTCGGGCACAACGGAAATGGCGGCCAGCGGGTCGCCATTTTTGTTGTGGGGACCTGAGGAAGGACTTGAAACGAGCGAGCGCCGAGCGATAGCGAGGATCAGCCGCCATGGATGGCGGCGACAGCGAGCGAGGCGGCCCGGAGGGAGGCAACAGGAGGTTGCCGACTGGAGGGCAAGTCCTTTCTCGGGCACACAGATGGAAAAGCAGCTCGCGAGAGCTGCTTTTTTGTGCCCGAGAGAGGAGTTGAAACGAGGAGGCGGCGCGAACACCTGGAGCGCCGCGGCGCAGGATGCGCCGAGAGCCTCCGAGGCGGGTCGGAGGGAGCGGACACGATGTCCGCGACCGGAGACCAAGTCCTTTCTCGGGCACAACGGAAATGGCGGCCGGCGGGTCGCCATTTTTGTTGTGGGGACCTGAGGAAG
Source organism: Alkalispirochaeta sp. (assembly GCA_965601745.1). GTDB lineage: Bacteria > Spirochaetota > Spirochaetia > DSM-27196 > Alkalispirochaetaceae. The sequence continues at coordinate 3,709,269 of OZ271836.1, read as the reverse complement.
GACTTGAAACGAGCGAGCGCCGAGCGATAGCGAGGATCAACCGCCATGGATGGCGGCGGCAGCGAGCGAGGCGGCCCGGAGGGAGGCAACAGGAGGTTGCCGACTCGAGGGCAAGTCCTTTCGAATCCATGAAGACTGAAGGGACGCCATCACTTGGGCGCTACACGAGATGGATTATGTGGCTTTCCCGCGCCCAAATCAGGCGAACGCCGCGTAAGTCGGCATCAAACCGCTTCATCATAATTGTCGATATCACTCGCTGGAAACCAGTCGCATCGCGTCCGCTGGACTCTTGACGCCGAGTTTGTTTCGCCTGGCGACATGCGTGTAGATCATCGTTGTCGAGACATCGCGATGCCCCATGAGCTCTTGTACTGTTCGGATGTCGTAACCCGATTCGATCAGGTGCGTCGCAAAGCTGTGGCGCAACGAGTGAAGATGTGCGTCCGATCCGACACCCACATCGCCGCAGGCGCGTTTAAACGCCTTTTGTAGAGAACTCGAGTACAAATGATGCCGACGAGCAATGCCGGTGCGAGGTTCTACAGACTCACGAGGCGCGGGGAAGACCCAAAACCAAGCGAGTTCCCGACCGGCCTCCGGATACTTACGTTCGAGGGCACTCGGCATCGCAACACCAGGTCGATTTGCCAATCTATCTGTCTCATAGAGTTTCCGGGATGCTTTGAGCTGATCTTTTAGAAGTGGAACGCAGAGCGAGGGAATAACGGTGTATCGATCTTTATCCCCCTTCCCTTGGCGAACCGTCAGTACGAAATGATCCAGATCGATGTCCTTGTGACGAAGCGACAAGCATTCATTCAATCGAATGCCGCTCCCGTACATTAGCGCGGCCATCAGTTTGTATGGTGATCGCATATTCTCGAGCACGGCGGATATTTGCGACACACTCAAAACGACCGGCAACCTCTTTGTCGGGCGAGACCGCGGGATCGCCTTGAGATCACCGATGGCCCGTCCGAATACGTATCTGTAGAGGAACAGCAGTGCATTAAACGCCTGATTCTGCGTCGCAATAGAAACGCGCTTTTCTGCCGCAAGCCAGGTAAGGAAATACTTCACGTGTTGCGTACCACACAGACGAGGCTCCGGCGTGTCGTGGCTTTTTCGAAACCTCGTGATCCAATACATGTAGGTCTTCTCAGTCTGAAGCGACTTGCCCTGACGTCTCATCTCGGATGCGCACGTAGCTTCGACTTCGGCCCATGTTGAAGCAGTTTTCACCGGGATACTCGCGTCTTTGTACCGTCGAAATGCTAAATACAATTGAACCGATTTCGCCGCCTGTGCGTACTGCCACCCTTGAACACGCGTTTCGAGCTCGCCGTAATACGCCTTGCATCTCTCATTCCACTTGCTGAGTGAATCGAGCCCTTTGAGAAAGCCCGCGACCCACCGCACCATCCATGGAATCACTTTCTCCTCAAACCCATTCTCCACACGTAGGAATTGCTCAAAGGCCTTGCGGTCGTCAAAGTCCATGTATCCGGCGTCTCCTTCAAATCTGTTGAATTACCTACATAGACGGACGGAAGAGGAGCAGTGATTGTTCGGGGAAAGAGATTGTATACATTATCAATAAGGCAAAATTCAGCGCAACGGATGGCGAGAATTCGGGAGAGGGAATATGTTATGTGGTTTGGACGTGAATTCTCCTTTTGGTTGAAACGATCCGGGTTAGGATACAAGAATACTGTCACGGGACGATTCAATGACAACTACGAATTTCAAGGATCATTTCGACAAAGCGGCTGACGATGTTTTGGCCAGTTCGGTTTTCCGTTTTCGACCTGACTCGTTGATTACCGAAAAGGAGTTGCTCTACCACGAGATCTACTTTCCAACAATTTCCGAGTTGAATGATCCGTTGGATACACTGGTCAGGTTGCCAGTTAGAAAAGGAGAGTTGCATGTTCACAAGTTCTTCATTCGGCGGGCCATTCAAGCTGCATTTCCGTGGAGCTCGGACATCAAACAGACTCTCGAGTCATTCAAAAACGAGCTCTCGCAAACCTTATCCCAACGCGACCACGAACTGAGCGAGTGCTATCGCGATCTTGGCGTATCGCGTCTTCGAAACCTGTATGAAAAACATGGACTGCCGGATTCTTCCTTCGAGCGACTCGCGGCGGCACTACAAAAGGTAGCGGAAAACTTCTATCCACATGAAATGGCGACGTGTTCGTTCAGTCACACCTGGCACAATCCAATGCTTTGGAGCCTGTACGCAGATTCGCATCGCGGTTTTTGTCTTTGTTTTGTTCCTTCAGACGGGAAACTCCGGTTGAGGAAGCACTTTTCAGAAGAGTGGAACGAATTTGAACTCAACGATGTCACCTACAGTAACCAAGTCGACGTTCCTCCTTCTTTGATGTTCCATGCAGAAGACGGGCGATTCGACGCTGAACTCATGTCGACGCAATTCTTCCCCTTGTTGCGCGGCAAGACGCTGTTAACGAAACACGTGACTTTTCGCGAGGAGGAGGAGACTCGACTCGTCAGTAGCGTACGTGTCACCTATGGGGCCACGCTCGACAGGGACGACTCCTCCAACGAAGAAGAAATGGATGCTCCGGTCAACCGCCTGTACCACTTCGATCCCCAGCAACTACGAGGAGTGATCTTTGGTTTCGCCATGGACGGTCGCCGCAAGCGCCAAATCACGGAGATTCTGTCTAACAACAATTCCACGCTTTTCTTTTTCGATTGTTCTCCCGCAGGCAACACGCTACAAACACGTTGCGACAAAGCGCAGTTCGGCACAGGCAAAACCACATAACATTTTCGCTGAACACCGACCGTTCCTTCGTCACGGCGATTGCATGAAGACGGCGTAGACTAGATCGGAAAGGGTAGGACGGTTGCCTGCAATCGCCGCGCCAATCCCTTCGCTTTGCTCCGGGCCGGAGCCGGCGGGTTAGCTCTGCGTTATGTTTCGTACGAGATGCGGCTCACGTCGTGATGGTATGCCGACAACCACTTGGTTCGCGCATTGAGGCACCAGTTCGTAAGTGAGGCATGTTTCTTGGGAAAGTGCTTGCTTCAGTAGGAGTTTGGATTACAATGGAGAATCTTATGGACTTCTTTCGCATTCATATCGACGGCGAACAGTTCAAACCAGCATATCTCGTCTACGTAGTCCGGGTGCGTTTGAGCGACGGCGCCGAGTATTTCTACGTTGGCCAAACCGGAGATCGTCACTACAAGGCTGCACGTCCTGCATTCCGGCGGCTGGCTGCCCACTTCGACGAGCAAGGTTCATCGACTCAAAATCAAATCTACCGCGGACTCGCTGCGCGAGTTCTTGGTGTCGACACGACGGCAAAGGCACCCTTCCAGCCAGGACTACGCGAAGACATGGCGGTATTTCTTTCCAGCACACAGATCGACATGTTTGCGTTCCCGATGCACGAGTTTCTTTCGGACGCCTCAAGGACAAAGCACCAAGAGCAAGTTCGCCGGGTCGAGCAAATTGAACAAGCGGCTATTCGCATTCTCGCTTCCACCTACGGAGCAGATTCCGTTCTCAACAAACGCATCGATACTCGCGAACCAGACGAGAATTCACTTAGCGCGGCTCGTCAGATCATTGAATCAGTCACCAGTGCGAAGTGATCCGAGCGCCTCGGATTGTCGCTCAGCAGCCGATCGGAAAGAGGGGACTCTGATCTCGGAGCGATCCTACGCGCGAATCACAAAAGCCGACCTAACAAATCTCTATCTCGGAAGCGTTGCGCAAGTGAATGAGTTTTACCTGCGCGGACGCGGCCGCAAATGGCTGGAACTCTACGATATTAGGCGACCTCTCGCAGTTGCGCTCTGTCAAGGCGCCGCTCTCCATTATGAGAACGGTTCGAACGGGGTAAAGGACTTCGACGTTTGGTTCTTCTTCGCGTTCAACACGAAGCACCTTCCGTACCGACACATTATGACATGGTGCTATGAAACTCCGAAGTTCGGGCGCCATCCCGAGGTGCCCGGTTGCGTTGGTCGCAAGGTTGACGTCATCGTTCGGTCGGTTCGCAACTACGATTCCGGAAACCCCGCCGCCACGATCCAACGCTACCTGACGCACGAACGCACCGCTTCTGCGAGAGCCTTGGCGCGGAAGTCCGTAGTCCTGCTTTCGCCGGAACATAGAATCGGAGAAATTGTCTTCTCTGCACGAAACATAACAAACGCGTAGAGCAGACGTGGCTATCGTCACTCGCGTTGCTACCGGCTTCGCCGGCAACGCTCGTGCCAATGTACGCCACGCAGGTCACGCGGACGTTAGCCATCAAAGGAGTTACCCATGCGAGTATTCATTAGCTGGTCTGGATCGAAGAGTCATGATGTTGCTGAGCTCCTTGACGAATGGATTCAGTGCGTTCTGCAGGCTGTAAGGCCGTGGATGTCGAGCAAAGACATCGACCGGGGCGCCTTGTGGTTCTCTGAGATTTCAGACCAACTCAAAGACACCAAGATCGGCATCGTGTGTCTTACCAAGGCAAATATAGACAAACCGTGGATTCTCTTTGAATCGGGGGCCTTGGCCAAGGGCCTATCTAGTGCACGCGTTTGCACCTTTCTCATAGACTTGGATTCCACCGATGTCGGCAATCCCCTGGCTCAGTTCAATCACACACTCCCGACGAGGGATGGGCTCTACCATCTTGTTCGCACACTGAATACTGCGCTTGGTGAGAGTGGCCTGCGAGAGAAAGTGTTAGAGCAGGTTTTTGAGACTTACTGGCCACAGTTTGAAGCCAAGTTCGCTGATATCGTATCTCTCGATGAAGAATCCTCTCCTTCTCCTAAACGCTCCGAGGAGGAGGTCATGGTCGAGGTGCTAAGAACAGTGCGGTCAATGGATCGCCGGATTCGTCACCTTGAGCATGACCCGGAGAGGATGCGCGGAGAGCGCACCCGACGAATGCCGCCCTCTGTGGTTAGGCGTGAAGTCGCTCGCAGGCTAGCCGACGGGTTGCCCCCAGAAGTTATTGAGGAAATGCTTCGAGGGATGGCGCCAAGAACCTTCATCAGAGATGCAATCAAGGAATGCATATCCGAAGACGAGGATCAGGCTGGGGAGGATGGCTAACAAGACGCTCGAGCGGACGCGGCTTCGCCGCGCCACTCAGCTTTGACGTTATGTGGACATATCGATCGTGCTTGCCCATTCATTCAATGACTCACCCAATGCTAAAATCGCAGCAACTATGGAATCTGTCGCGCCGACTGACCAGCCTGGGTGGGATCAACTAGCCGGATACTGCAAATACGTTTCTGCAGATCCGGTCGTGTTGGACGGCATATTCAGCAAACACAAGATCCGATTTACGCAAGTCTGGGACCTAAACGATCCCTTGGAGTTGAATCCGATTTTGGATGGGATGGGCGATGCTCAGCATCAGATGTATGTCGTCGACGGCGTGTTGATGCCTAGCACCGAGATGTGGTATCGCACCCAACTGATCGAATCACAGATCAACGAGTTCGGTGTTCTGTCGTTGACGAAGAACCCGACCTCTTACGACATGTGGAGCAAATACGCCAGCGGTCATCGTGGGTTCGTCATCGAACTTCGCAAGGACTTCAACGAGCATCCGGCTTTCCGATCGAGTGACGGTGAAATGTATCCCGTGAAACCAGTGAACTACGTTGATGAGTTCCGGATCAATCTGTCAGACCTCGCAAGGGATAGTGGCGAGTTCACGACCTCGGAATTCAACGAGCGTTTTTTCTATTCGAAAACACGGCGGTGGCAATCTGAATTGGAGTTTCGTTTGGTGCGACACCTCGCCGACTTGGGAAAACCTCGAAAGAAAAAAGTTGTCGGGGTATACCGTGAACCCGGCAATGTGTACACCGGTGACCTACCGTTAGAAGTGGTTGAAAGCGTCGTGTTTGGCACGCATATGAGCCGTGAGGACAAAGCGAGCATTCTCCAATCTTGTCGAGGCCATCAAGTCCAATTCTTGCAGGCGTTTCTTTTTCGAGGGGAGAAGGATCAGCAAGGATACGTCGGGGATATCAAGCTCTTGCCGTTGGAAAATAAGGCTTTGTTGGATCAAGTGTTACGCTTTGCACCCCAAACCTTTGTCGTTGATTCTTTGGAGTCGCGGGCAGGCAAACGTTCTGTGCCACGAGTCGAAGACCTCCCGTACTATCCAATCAACTCAGATTTGGTGCGTGAAATGTTCCAGGCGCGGTCTCAGTCTGTTGGGGCTGACGGCGTTGTTGGCGACAAAGCCCCCATTTCTGAGTAATAGTCGTCGATTCGCAGTCACAATCGGGCAAACCGTTGTCCACATAACATGTTCAATTCACTTGACTGTTGCTTTGTCACGGCGATCGCAGAAGATGGCGTAGATCAGGTCGAGACGGGCAGGCCGGTTGCGTGCAATCGCCGCGCCAATCCCTCCGCTTCGCTCCGGGCCGCAGCCAGCAAGTGATCTCAGCGTTATGTGGCATCGAGATGTTCATCGATCATGAGCATGATATGTACATGAGGGGTTTCTCATGAGAATAAAGTATGAAATTATGAACATGAATGGATGCTAATCGACCGAACAACGATCTCAGAAAACTCCCGCCGATTGTTGATCTTGAAACACCGAACATTCTCAACGGTGCAATCCGAGCAAATCGAGAACTCGCAACGCTCAACGGCTACTGCTCGCTTCTTCCGAATAATATCATTCTATTGAACACGATTATTCTCAAAGAGGCGCGGGCAAGTTCAGAAATCGAAAATATCATCACAACCCAAGATGAACTTTATCGGGCCCTCGTGGTCGAAAACCAAAGCATCGAACCGGCGACAAAGGAAGTCCTCAACTATCGCTCCGCATTGTGGACCGGAACGAATCTTCTCAAAGAAAAAAGTCTCCTTACGACAAACATTATTGAAGCGGTACAACGAGAATTGGAGCAGAACGATGCCGGTGTGCGCCGGCTGCCCGGGACAGCATTAGTAAATGATCTCACCGGCGAAACCGTGTATACGCCACCAGATAATGAGGCAACGATTCGCGATCTCTTATCCGACCTCGAAATCTATCTGAACACCGACGATTCCCCGATTGATCCGCTCATCAAGATGGCTGTTGCCCATTATCAGTTTGAAGCGATTCATCCCTTCTATGATGGAAACGGTCGAACCGGTCGGATCATGAACGTACTCTATTTGATCAAAGCGGGATTACTGGATTCCCCAATTCTGTATTTGAGTCGGCATATCATCAAGAACAAGACGCGATACTATCAACTGATACAGGCCGTACATTCCCACAATCAGTGGGAGGAATGGATCGTGTTCATGTTGGAAACGGTCGAAATCACGGCGCGTGCGACACTCGAGACGATCAAGGAAATTAGGGCTTTGTTGAATGAGACTATTGAACGATGCCGAGTAGAGCTCCCGAAAACGACATACTCCAAAGAACTCATTGAACTGCTCTTTACGCAGCCCTACACGAAGATTGAACATGTTGTTGCGAGTGGTATCGCGGAACGGCGAACAGCAAGCAAATACCTTCAACAACTGGAAGAGATTGGTGTCGTCAAGTCGCTCAAGATGTGGAAACACACGATCTATATCAACCACCACCTGATGGACGTTTTAGGTCGCGCGGGCTGATGCCACATAACATAACACTGGACCAGTCAAGCTGCTTTGTCACATGTCTTGCTGTGCGCAAGACATGCGCCAATCCCTCCGCCTACGGCTCCGGGCCGCATCTTGCAGGTCAGCTCTTTGTTATGTTGCTCCGCATAGACACGTGTTGATTCTGTCTATCTCTGTGACAACTGTTCTGCAGAGATCTCCGAAATGCCCCGCGAATGAGCCGTGATTCGCGATCGCGTCAGTGACGAGCTTTTCCGCATCTGTGCCAGTTGCATGGCCTTTGACTTTTGAGCGGATAGTGTGGATTGATCGTAAACCTTCCAAGCGATCGACGGCGTCACTGTTTTCACAATGGGCTATTGCGCGTTCAAGCAACCGAATGCTCTTGTCGTCTTTGTCGAACTTGCAGTTATAGGCGCTCAAAAACTTCCTGAGGTTCGAGACGCTCAACCCTTCGACGATCAATCTATCGAGTCCATGGATGGCGTCCGCCCACTCGTCACGACTGTCACTTATTGGTTGACTCAGTTGCTCAAGATCCCGTTCAGAACGTAGGGTCCACCAAAACACATCCTCGTTGCGCCATTCTTCGAGATGGCGACGCAACTCCGGAACTGGGTCTTCAGAATCCGCAAACACACCTTCGAAATCCCTTTGGATCACATCGTCGGGGAGACCGGCACGTGGCGGTTCGTTGAATGACATCCAGTGAAGCAATTCAGCATAAGGAAGCCGTCTCAAGTCACAGACGTATGCGAATACCTGGCCGGCTTCGTTAGTTCCGTACGATTTGAGATGCCATGAGGCCCGGCACGCAACAGATCTATCAGTTACAGTGTATTTCTGACGGTCAGCTTTGTACTTAAGAATCACTTCTGGCCGGAAGTAGGCCGGCGACACCTCAAATGGTAGTTGGTTCTTATTGGCGTCAAAGTAGCTAGTGGTGGAATCTGGGCGCGTCGAAACCGTTCTGACTTTGTGATTGCGCCAGTCATGGATGACCAAATCAACATAACGATCATCCGTGACTTCCCTTTTGATGCGCGAAAAAACACGTTTACGATCTGTGGTCGTTCGGATTATCTGAACCCCCATAGTGTAGCTCGCTGAATCGTCTACCTTCTGACGGTAACGTAGCCCTTGTTCGTTCGGGACCCTCTCTTCGGGGCGGTCGGACCACATTTCGAACTTACCCGGACTGAAGAGCGTAAAATCGAATCTGCGAATTAACACCGCATTGTTCGCCGCAAGGTACTCCTCAAGCGGCTCCCACAGAAACGAGACACACGTGACGTCTTCGGAAACACCCGATGCGAGAGTAATCGACGCAACGTGCTCGATATCACCGTTCGCGTCAAACCTGCAGTATGCGGAGTGTTCCGGACGCCAGCGTGATTCCGTAAGGTGCGCGTATTCTTGACTGAGTTCGATGTACCGGCGTCCTTTGCCCTCCCATCCCTCGAAGCTCCGGTCAAATAGCAGGTGCCCACCATCGCCATCGCTATCACTATGATCAGGTCCTTTCAGCCGCTCGATCCAAACATCATCGCGTCCTCCACCCCAAACATAACTAGCTACGCAGAGGTCTGGCCCACCTCCCCAATTGTACAGACGGTCCTCGTCAAACGTAGCCAACTCTGCCTCGGTTACGATTGTTCCATGGACGTAAGAAAACTGGCCGCATCCGTAGACAACGATCTCTTGGGGAGGCAGGTTTCCCGCCACAAACCCGAGATGGTCGGATGCGTGCAGCCATTCGCGATACTGGTCCGACTCCCGAGGTTGATCGTCGAGTTTTTTCAGCCGCTGGACGAGTTGGGTGTGTTCGTAGCTACCCATTCCTGTTATTTTACCGTTCCTTTAACTCGGAGCAACATAACATTTTCGCTGAACACCGACCGTTCCTTCGTCACGTCGATTGCAGGAAGACGGGGTAGACCACGTCGAAACGGGCTGACTGAGGCCTGCAATCGCCGCGCCGATCCCTCCGCCGCTGACGCGGCTCCGGGCCGGAGCCGGCGGGTTAGCTCTGCGTTATGTCGCCGACGGAAATGAACGACCGGACGAGATCCCGATATACTTGACCGGGTTCGTGTCTAAACTCAAACTGGCTACCGAATCAAATGAGAATTACTAATCGAACCAGTCGATTTACTAATCGAGTCGAGAACTACGTGAAGTATCGACCTAGCTACCCGACCGCCTCGATCAGGTACATCGTTTCGCGGGGGATTCTACCTTCGGTATCGGTCGCCGACGTCGGATCGGGCACAGGTATTATGACGCGTTTGCTTTTGCCCCATTGTAAGGAGGTGTTTGCGATAGAACCGAACGACGCAATGCGAGAGCGCGCTGAGTCAGATTTGGTAGGTATTCGCGGATTTCGATCGATCCTCGGAACGGCGGAGTCGACCGGATTGGATTCGGACTCGGTCGGTGCAATCGTGTGCGCTCAGGCATATCATTGGTTCAATTCAGAAATGACTCGCAAAGAATTCGGAAGAATACTTCGTGAATCAGGAAAGTTGTTCTTGGTTTGGAACGATCGACTACACAACACGCCATTTCTCAAACGGTATGATGAGCTACTCGTACAATATGGAGTTGATTACGCTGCGGTAAATCACCAACGATTGAGCGATGAAGATCTAGAATCAGTTTTCGATCACGACTATGAGAAGGCGCAATTTCCTAACAAACAGCAATTTGTTCTTGCTGGATTGATTGGACGATTAGAATCATCATCTTATGTTCCAAGTCATGATGATCCTAAACACGCGATATTGTTGAACGAAATCGAAGACTCGTTCCGTCGCTATTCATCGGGTGGAACAATCTCATTCAATTACTCGACGACAGTTTACTCCGGGACGATACGAAAGACGACATAACAAACGCCTTCAGCGGACGTGGCTACCGTCACTCGCGTCGCTCATCGGCTTCGCCGGCAACGCTCGTGCCAATGAACGCCACGCAGCTGAGGCGAGCGTTATCCTGCATTTATTCATGGTTTGACAACGGAACCAGACGATAGAACGATATAGGAGATGAAGAAGCTGTTTTGGGAAGATCCTTACCGAACGTCGAACGAAACCATTGTTGAATCTATACACGAGCGAGATGTGATCGTCCGCGAATCGGTGTTCTTTGCATTCTCCGGTGGACAGGAAAGCGACTCTGGAACGATCGGGGGGATTCCGGTAGAGCGGGCGATGAAATCGGGGAACACAATCGTCTACACGCTCTCGGGAGATCACTCGTTTCACATCGGCGATGCCGTCACGGTAGTGATCGATTGGAAGCGCAGATATCGTTTGATGAGACTCCACTTCGCCGCCGAAATCGTGCTGTGGTTGTTCATGGAACGGTTCCCCGGAATTGAACGAATCGGCGCACACATTTCGGAACGCAAAGCGCGAGTGGATTTCAAACTAGAGAAACCAATCACTTCGATCATATCGTCGACTTCGTTAGACGCGAACAGTGTAATTGCGAAAGATATGATGATAACGAGTGCGTTTAGTGACCGCGCAAAAGAACGTCGGTATTGGAAAATCGCTGGATTCGGGAGCATTCCATGTGGCGGTACACATATCAGGTCGACCGGAGAGATCGGACCGATACGACTCGCACGAAAGAATATCGGAAAAGGGAAAGAAAGGGTCGAGATTGAGCTCGTTGAGGCTGACGGAGAATGAAGAGACGTATACGGAGATTCCGCTAACTGAATAAACCAAATGCATGAGATTCGATGCAGGATAACAAGTGCATGGAACAGACGTGGCTGTTGTCACGGATTCCTTAGTCAGTAAAATCAGCGCCACCGTACGCCACGCAGCTCATGCGGTCGTTAAATGGATTCCGAAGAGAGCTTATCGCCGCAGAGCTTTAGTCGATACTCGATCCAATAAGCGCTCATGATTTAAGAAAACAGATAGACATTTCGTGAAACCGTGATCGAGAAGAAACCAAATACTTGATAGATATTAACATATATGTTAACTTGTGACGTGCGACGGATTGTCTTCTATAGGACACGAGCCGGCGATTCACAGATAACGGCGTTCCTCGACAACCTCAACGCGAAGGATGCGCGAAAAGTGACGTGGGTATTGCGATTGATCGAAGACCTAGAGGTAGTTCCAAGTTCATACTTCAAGAAGTTGAGGAATACTGATGACATCTGGGAAGTTCGAGCACAAAGCTCGGGCAACGCGTACCGGATTCTGGGGTTTCAGCATGGAGACGGGTTTGTGGTACTGACCAATGGATTCTCCAAGAAAACACAGAAGACACCACAAGGCGAGATCAGACTTGCTGAGAACCGGAAAGCCGAATGGCTGAGGAGAAACCTATGAGTGACCTTCAGAAATATGTTAAGGAACGAAGCGAACGCGATCGTACGTTTGCCTTAAACTACGACTCAGAGTACGAGAACTTCAAAATCGGTGCCGTGCTGAGACAGGCGCGAATTGAGAAGGGTATCACTCAGGAAGAACTAGCGCGCAGACTCAAGACAAAAACGCCTGCGATCTCCCGGATTGAGAACCATGCAGAAGACATAAGACTATCGACGATCGAGAAGTACGCCAAAGCTCTTGATCGGAAAATTAGAATTGTAATCGAGTAATCGCGGATCAATTTCCGCCATTTAACAAAGCGCGTCCAGCGGACAAGGCTTCGCCTTTGCGGCTGACGCGTTCGTTAGATTGCCGACCATACGGTCAGCAAAGATTGGCTCACGAAGATAGATAGCCTTTATCGCATCCGGTTGATATAGAGCATACATAGAACCACCTCGTTTGAGATACGGACTCGAAGACATCCTGTATTGACATTCGGCATCCACGAGATAAACTCACCATGTGACGTTCAACTGGAACGACGAGAAGAATGAACTCCTCAAGCGAACGCGGAAGATATCCTTCGAGGAAATCGTGATTGCGATTGAAGAAGGACGTGTCGTCGACGTTGTGAAACACCGGAACACGAATCAATATCCGAACCAATACATTTATCTGATCATGTATCGCGACTACGTTTGGGCGGTTCCATATGTTGTGGACGAAAAAGCGGGAGAGATTTTTCTCAAAACGATCTATCCGAGTAGAAAACTAACCCAACAATATCGAGAGAAGAAGGAGCGTTAAAAGTCGATGAATAACGAACAGAATCGGTTCGATTACATAGACGATGATGAACGCGACACGATTGGAAGTCTTGAGACCGGCGAATGGGTGCCGGCCGACGATCTTGAACAGCGCAAGTCAGAAGCGATCGAGACGGCACGGTCTACGATGAGGAAGGACCGACGAATGAATGTGAGGATTTCGGAACGCGATATGCGAAACCTGAAGATTCGGGCGGCAGAAGAGGGAATCCCATATCAAACGTTGGTGACCATGGTTCTACACAAGTACGTGACGGGAAAACTGCGAGAAACGCGGTAATCCGGCAATCTAACAAATCAGTTGACCAGACGTGGCTGTTGTCACGGCCGTTGCTCACCGCTCGCATCCGCTCGCGCACCGGCCCCGCCAACCTACGCCACGCAGGTCACCTCTGCGTTATGTGGCGAAAGCTTAGTGTGATAGCATAGCCCAATGTCTGTTAATAGTGAGCATTTATCCGAAATCATAAATTACATCGAAGAGCATCTTCGCGCTGGATCGAAAACTCGAATGGAGTTCATAGATTCAAAAAACCATCAACAGAGAATTCGCACACGCCAAAATCATGTAGTTTTTGGACGTCGGGGCGCTGGAAAATCAATGCTCGTCACCTCAATACCAGACACCAATGATTCAATACCAATTTATGTCAATGTTGAGGATTATAAAGATATCTCATTTCCTAACATTATTACTTCAGTACTTGTGGAAATGTTAGCTGGAATTCGGAAACGACTTCGCAAGTCGCCCTTTGGTTTTATAAGACCAAGAATTAGGAAGGTAAGCAGAAGGATAGACGAGATCATTCGAGATCTCGAGGACCGACTTCTTAGAGATGATCTTAGTCATGAGTCTATCAAAACCAACGAGAACACGAATGATCAGATAGGAGCGACAGTCGGTAATGATTTAGTGAAGATCAAAGGGCACACAGAGTCAAAAACATCAGTAGAACGGAAGATGTCGGTCACGCATTCAAAAATTGACTACTTGAAAATGCAGATCCGCAAAGTCAAGGAAATTATAAACGAGTTCGTAGGTATCACCAAAACAAAAGCAGTCTTTTTGGTTCTTGATGACTTCTATTTCATTCCTAAAAGTGTACAACCTGCATTTATTGACTACTTCCATCGATTAACAAAAGACTCACTTCTTAGTTTGAAGATAGCTACAATTCGACACAGATCGCGTTTATATAGTCAGACCACTGAGTCGTATACTGGTGTTGAGACGGGTCATGATGTGATTGAGATTGACATGGATTACTCGTTGGATTCGTTCGGCGATCTTGTCAATTTTATGCGTCAGCTTTTAGATAATGCTGCCAGGGCAACAAAGTCAGACTTCGATTTCAATGAACTCTTTTCTGGTGAAGGATTCAATCAGCTTTGTATTGCAAGTGGTGGTGTACCCCGTGATTTTCTATCTTTGTTTGTTCAAGTAGCCAACAATTTTTTATCCGGCTCGATTAGATCCATAGGAAAAATAGAAGTAACTAATGCGGCGATTTCTAGCTTCAAAAACAAGACCGCATTCATGAAAACTGATTCCGCCGAGGAGAGAGATGTTCTTGATCGATACTTAGACCATATCAAATCGCTTATCTATAAAGAGAAGCGGACAAATGCTTTTTTGATATCAAAGGATGATCTCGAGCATTACTATCATGAATCGCAAGCCGTACGAGAGCTTCTAGATCTCAGACTGATTCATCTTGTTGCAGAGAACATCAGCAAGGCACCAAGCGATGGTAGAAGATATGAAGCCTACATCATTGATGTAGGCATGTATGACAACTCACGTCCTAGAAATTTCGAGCAAGTAGAGCCTGGACAAAAAGACCACAAGTCACGCATGGATGATTTGCGTGCATCACCAGTACTTAGCCTATCCAAAATGAAGGATGATCTGTCAATTCCCACCGCACAACTGCTGATTCCTAGTTTTGAATCATCAGCGAACAGGCTGAGCGGTAGCGAAAGTGGTTACTCTGCCACATAACATAACGCTGGAGCAGTCAAAGCCTTTGGCACGCGCCTTGCGGTACGCAAGCCACGCGCCAAGCCCTCCGCCGGCGGCTCCGGGCCGGCTTTGCAGCTCAGCTCGGTGTTATATCGCCGCGGACACGGGTCACGGCATTTGAGTTTCGCCACAACTCATTCGACATTCGAGAATATGAGATCAACCTCTCTTCCCGATTTCCAGCTATCCGACTGGTTCGAACTAGATCATGTGACGTTGTATCTCACTGCATACCAGTTTGCATCGCTACGTTCTGTAACCGACGATTTCGCTAACATTCTTGAATTGGCCCGTATAGAGAATACCCGAACGCCGTCCGGCGTACATGAAGCTTTGTATTTTGGCGTACCAGGCTTCTACATCGAGTGTATCGATTCTCATGAACGTCCCGAGTACATGTTCGGTCTAAGTTTTAGAGCGATCCGGTATGGGAGTTTGGACATCTGGACCGATCACTTGCGTACGCGAGGAATCGAATACCTGATTGATACACAAGAGATCACTGACGGAATGGATACGATGCCATGGTTTCGAGCTGTTGAGATTCCGGAAACGAAATTCCCGGTGTTTTGGTCCGAGTATTTCGATGAATTTCTCGAAGATGTCGGCGTCACGATTCCGGACGGTGATCGAACGGGAAAAACGATTTCCATACACGATTCGGTCGGCCAACGCTCCGTTATCGCGAACATTTCTGCTCCGAGCTATGAGAACCTATTCTCGTTTTTTTCGAGGAGTCAGAGCAAACACTCTCATTGGGACGGGATTGAGATAGAGGACCATCGAGGAGGAACGGTTCTACTCCGTCAATCCGATCAAACAGAATCTATTTCAATTATGATGGCTATTGATCGGGACACGCAGTGGCTACAAGACTTCAATAACGGCGTGACTATCGATATCCGGAACAGACAATTTGGGATACGTCTTCGTGGAGATTGAGGCCTTCCGTCTTACAAAGCATCGATCGCGGCGGATATAACAAATCGGTTGACCGGACGTGGCTGTTGTCACGGCCGTTGCTTTGTTCTCGCAGGTGCTCGCGCAACGGCCACGCCAACCTACGCCACGCGGGTCACCTCTGCGTTATGTTGCCTCGACCGAGTTCCTCAAATTATGGTGAGTAGGGAGGAAATGAGGTGAAATGGCTAATATTGATAGTCTTGACAGTACTTCAGGCAGTATCGCTTTACTCCCAAGAAAGATGGATGTCTATTGGCGATGGCCTGCGGGTTAGATCGGCGCCAACCATTGATGGGGAGATAATCGAAAGTCTTGTTTTTGGCGACGGAATCCGCGTTTTCGGTTTCAATGGTTCAGGAGAAATCCTAAACGGTCTCTGGGATTATTGGGCTAGTGTGAATGAAAGCCAGACAGAATGGGTAAACGTCTATTGGATCGCACGATTACCGATATATTTCTTCGTATCAGGCCAGGATGAAAGCGGATCCTACGCGATTCCGGCCAAAATTGAAGGAGTTGCGGTTGGCGAGGATGGTCGCTATTTCGATGCGATTCTACGCGTCAATCGACGGTTACAATTTTACGATTCGGAACCCCAACGCTATCTTCAGTCCGATCTCAATCTAAGTCGGGGTGCGGCGCGGAGCAATACTTTCGCTGCATTGTTAACTGACTCTCCAGATATGCAAGCTATCTATACTGAGTCAAATCGGAGAACTAGCCCTGATGGCCTCCATGCCTACTATGAGTCTGAAGGAGTGACCATCACAGAGGCCTTGTATTACAACACGCCGTTGACGATTCGCGTCGTAATCAACAATCCGAACGTTGTCTTGTTTTATGGGATAACGGTTGGAATCAGTCGAGAAAACTTAGTCGAGATTTTGGGCCCCCCAAGCGAGCAGACGGAGAATCGCCTAACCTACAGAGTAGGCCCAACAGGCGGTCATAACGTGTTTGAGTTTGAGGTCGATGACGGGCAGGTGACAACAATCGTTTGGGAACCTCAATTCTGACGCGTTTTGCGACTGGCAACATAACAATCGCATCGAGCAGATTTGGCTTGTGTCACATCAGTTGCAATTCCGCTCCGCGGGCAACGGATGCGCCAATTCGCCAAACGGCTCATGCGCACGTTATGTTGCTCGAGAATCGACTTATTCGTACTCTGGTGCGAGACTCTCGTGAGGAGACACATCATGCCGAAGCGCAGGAACGAGCAGAGTGCTCGAGACGCGTTGCTTGAGATTCTGCCCCACGTGCTTGGCGAAGCGTACGTGCTTGAGTCGGAGCCGGACAACGCTAACTCTGCGACCGCCGACGTTGACTTTCTCTACGTCCCCAAGTCTGGCAACGGCAAGGCTCTCGCAGTCGAGCACACGATTTTAGAATCATTTGACGGTGAGCTGGCATATGGGATTCGGTCGTATGACCTGATCGCAGAAATCGACAGGTATTGCAGTAGCAGACTCCCCGACGATCGCTACTATTTCATAGCAATTCCGGAGACGGCGGTCTCTGTGCTGAGCAAGGCCGAATTGTCACCATTTGCGAAGCGCCTCGCCGAGGAAGTCGTCAATGCAGCTGGCTCTCTCCAAGTTGACGACTACATCCGACTTCCTTGTGGTTCGGAGAGTGCACTGCTAATGTGTCGCGGATCGTTACCCGAACTGAACGGCACGCTAAACCGCTTACAGCTGATTCCTAGAGACATTGACGAACGAAAACAACCGGGACTGTGGAAGTCAGTCCAACATGGCATAGTCAAGTTTGGTTACTATGACCGCGAAGTCTATTCCACGATCCTAGCCATAGAGAACAGGACCGGCCCTCGTGCTGACTTCAGCTCGCTTCGAGACCGACTTTCGCCCGACGAGAACGCTCTAGTTGAGCGGATGATTGATTATGTCGTTGAATTCATCTCCAACGGGGAGGAGATGATAGTGGCGGGCGTCCGGAAGGAGAAGTCCGTCTGGCACGATGTTGTTCCGTACAACCTGCGCTTCTCGAAAGAAAGGGGAAGGTGGTTGCCGCTTGAATAGTTGACTGAGCAACATAACATCACGCTGCAGCTGACAACGCAGCATCATAATAAATATATATATTAAAAGTACTTACGCCCCCCCAACCCCGAAGTACTCCTTACGGGCGAAGGAGCCCTCCTATCTGCGTTGCAGCTGAGTTCTGCGTTATGTTGCGAACTTGGGTAGGCGGAATTAAACATCAATCGCGAACACTTTGACGCTTTATCGATTGCTTGGAACCGCGAAGTTAGTTGGCTAAGATTACGGCGTATGAGATGGATTCGGATCGTCGTAGGTTTACTCGTGTTGTCGTCTTGGTTAACCGCGTTTGAGTTAAAGGAAGACCGGATATGGGATCTCCAAAACACTGGTGGGCCTCCGTACACCTTGGCAACACACGAGAATTCAATCCTCGTAGGCTTCGTCCATGACGCGGTGATTTTCAGTCGGGACTCGGAACCAGCACTTTTAGCGGAGTTGGATATACCTCATGAGTGGTCGCTAATCAGTATCGACTTTGATTCGGATCACGTCGTCTATGTCGCAGGGTATCTTAATTCCGGTTCTTGGCTCTTCGTTTACGATAGAGAAAACGGCAACACCGCCAACCTAACAAGTCACCTGACAAACCTTGATCCACCGGTCATTCGCAACGTTAAGCTTTCTAACTCGCAGACAGTATTCGTGGAGCTCTTGGCCTCGCCAGGTACGCCAAACCAAGGCCAACGATTTCAACTCGTCGAATTGTCATTAGAAACCTGGGAACGAGAAATTCTCATAGAGGCATTCGATCTCTCGACCGTGGCGATCTCCTCAGATGGCAACTCCATTCTAGTTAATATTTGGGAAAGCTACCGTCAGAATGCGAGCCTGCACACGTTCGAACATCAGAGACTCAATCTCGTACCCGATGCACCCTTCATCTCAACGGCGGTTTTTTTCTCGCAGAGCGAAGCGATAGGTATCGGTATTGAAGACGCCTACCTGATAGATCTCACTGGTATCGAACCTAGCTTTTTAGAGATTGATTTTCGCATGCGAATAGGAACAGTTCTTTCTTATAGTGAAAAAACTGAAACCATGTATGCTTTGGACACGGTCGATGGCTCTAGTCGCGTAGTTGCTTTCGACGTACTACGAGACGTATTGCATGAGCAAATTGAGTAATCGACCGCGGACACGACTATAGAGACTAAGAAACGAATAACTAAGAGAGACGATTCAGGTTAGTGAATCTGAATCACTAACGCAGATGATCGACAACCTTGCGCAACATAACAATTCGCTCGAGCGGACGCCCGAGTGTTCCAACGGAGATAGGTGACGAGATTAATAAAGGCGCCGACGAGTTGAGTCCTTGATTGACGGGCGCAGCTCAGCTCTATGTTATGCTTCTTTGATTCCCGGTCAAACCCACACACTCGATGGGTCGCATCGAGTATGATCGGACTCAATCATGGCAGGACGAATCACAACCCAAACCTATGGTGAAGGCTTCGCAGCGATCTACGATATGCGGTGGGCCGGTTACGCGAACCAGTTTGTTCCGGACATGATCGCGCTGTTGGAGCGAAACGAGTTCTCGATTTCTGGCGAGACGGTTGTTTGCGATTTGTGTTGTGGCACCGGCCACGTATCACTTTTGCTCGCGGAGCAAGGCTGCAAAGTCTACGCGGTCGACAAATCAGAAGCGATGTTGAATCGGTGCAGGACCAACAACGCGCAAGGATTGGAGTCCGCACGGGTCACAGTATCCAAACAGCTCGCGCAATCCTACGAGCTGCCTGAGCCGGTGGACCTGACTGTGGCGCTGTACGATTCCCTGAATCATCTGGAGTCGGTTCACGAACTCGAGAACGCGGTGCAGTCGGTAACGGCCGCGACCAAGCCAGGCGGAATGTTCATTTTCGATCTCAACACGCGGAAAGGCCTCCGCCGTTGGAATGGGGTCTCGATCGAAGACAAGGACGAATGGCTTCTGATCAGTCGCGGGGTTTATTCGGAAGACATGCCGCGAGCATACACGGCGTTGACCGGTTTCGTGCGGGACGAAGATGAATGGAAACGGTTCTCGGAGATTATGTACAACACACCTTTCGAGATTGAGGTCGTGAAGCAACTCCTCCACGGCTTGGGGTGGGAAGGCATTCAAATCCTGTCGGCGGCCGACCTATCTCCGGTTCACGAGAACCCCGAAACTCATGACCGAGTATTCGTCTTGGCGAAGCTAACCGAACGTTGAGATCAAAGAAGCATAACATTTTCGCTGAACACCGACCGTTCCTTCGGCACGTCGATTGCAGAAAGGCGGCGTAGACCAAGTCGAATTGGGTAGGTCGGTTGCCTGCAATCGCCGCGCCGATCCCTCCGCCGCGAGGACGCGGCTCCGGGCCGGAGCCGGCGGGTTAGCTCAGCGTTATGTGGTTTCCAAACTTGTATTGACTGTTGGGAGCGCGAGAAACTGGTGCACTGCATTGGGCCAAGATTTCGAGGCATTCATGACCATATTGGTCATAATTGGAACGTTTTGTTATCATTGAAGTTAAGTGATTGCAATTGCCGTCGCCTAGCATCAGCGATGACCACAAGGAGTGGACAATGCCGTATCGCGTAATAAACGGGACGTTTCACGTGTTTTACCCAGACCTCCCGCGCCAAGGTCCCGAACCAGACGGGGACACAATCAAAATCCAGCCAGACAATCCTTCGATTGTGGAAGAGCTACCTAGGGCGGGACGCTCACCGGACTTCAACGGAAAGCGAATGGTCAATCTGCGGTACGAGGCGATTGATGCGCTTGAAACCCATTTTTCGGACATGCACCAACACCTTGAGCAAGCCTACGGTGCCAGAGACGAGATGCTTCGGTTAGCAGGATTCAGGGACGTCAAATACTGGGACGACATTCCGCACAAAGTCGAATCTGTTGGAAACAACCCGAGAAATGGCCGGGCGTTGAGCCGCTTGGTTGATTACTTCGGCAGACCGATAGCATTTGTTTTTTCCGAGACGGGTCCAGACCTGAGGGACAACCATTTCGTCGATGTGGATACTGCTCGGTCAAGCATTAACCTACAACTCCTGGAAGGCGGGTTTGTGTACCCCGCACTGTACTCTTCGTTGCCAGTCGACCTCCGAACCGAGGCCATTTCCATAGCGAAGACCGCGCGAAGTCGAAAGAAAGGCGTGTGGGCAATCGACACGGCAAGTGTGGAATCGACCGCAACGATTGCCAATCTGAGTGATCTACAACAGCTCGCAATCTGGCCGAAGCTGTTTCGCCGACTAGCCAAGTTCTTTGCTAGCGGCCATGTCGGCCTTGGTGGCTTCGATGAATGGCTTCGAGCTGACACGAAAGACAGGGATGATCGCCTCCTGCTTCTCGAGAATAGCGAGATCGGAAACATCCACGACGTTCTGGAAATCGACTCGAAGGCGAACACCATAAGGATGACACACTGGCCGGACGAGTTCGTCATTCTTCCAGACGACCAATGAGAATACCAGGTTCTCGTCGACCGCGTGGATCTACTTTGTGCTTGTGAACATCTGTGCCGCCGAACGCGAGATGCGTATCGCAACTACTCTCGACGTGCGAATCGGAGGACGTAAATGGTGACCGGAATCGTTAGCGGGCTGAGTTGGCCGTTGGCTGTGGTGGCGATCGTTGTGATATTGCGAAAACCTCTATCGTCGCTCGTCGGGAACGCTTCGCGTCTTAGATATCGAAACCTTGAGGTGGAATTTCGAGACCAACTCAAGCAGGTCGATCGGGGCACCGTGAAGGCTTTATCGGCGCCAAGCGATTCCGAAACCCTGATTGCCAATCGCCAAGTGTCGATCGACCTATATCGACTCGCGAAAGATGCGCCCAATGTCGCTGTGTCTGAGGCGTGGAAGGAAGTTGAACAGTCGGCCATGGTCTTAATTCACTCGCGCGGCGAGAGTCTAGACTACAATACTGATACGCCATACAAGCTGATTCAGGAATTCTTAGTTCAAAAGAACGTAATTGACGAACCGAGTGGGAGGCTATTTGCGCAGTTGCGGCAGATGCGAAATAAAGCGGTCCACGCTCGTGGTTACGAGGTCACGGAGGATCAGGCACGTGAGTACGTAGATTTGGCCATCCAACTACGCACGTACCTGGATTCACAAGTCGAGGAAACCACATAACATGGTCGCTGGAGACCGACTGTTGCTTTGGCACGCCGATCGCACGAAGACGGCGTAGGCTTGGCCGAAAAGGTCAGACCCGTCGCCTGCAATCGTCGCGCCAATCCCTCCGCTTCGCTCCGGGCCGCAGCCAGCGGCTCAGCTCTGCGTTATATCGCCGCGGACACGGGTCACGGCATTTGAGTTTCGCCACAACTCATTCGACATTCGAGAATATGAGATCAACCTCTCTTCCCGATTTCCAGCTATCCGACTGGTTCGAACTAGATCATGTGACGTTGTATCTCACTGCATACCAGTTTGCATCGCTACGTTCTGTAACCGACGATTTCGCTAACATTCTTGAATTGGCCCGTATAGAGAATACCCGAACGCCGTCCGGCG
The DNA here is from genome assembly GCA_965601745.1 of Alkalispirochaeta sp. GTDB lineage: Bacteria > Spirochaetota > Spirochaetia > DSM-27196 > Alkalispirochaetaceae. Next base: position 3,686,896 of record OZ271836.1, on the reverse strand, counting down.
TACATGAAGCTTTGTATTTTGGCGTACCAGGCTTCTACATCGAGTGTATCGATTCTCATGAACGTCCCGAGTACATGTTCGGTCTAAGTTTTAGAGCGATCCGGTATGGGAGTTTGGACATCTGGACCGATCACTTGCGTACGCGAGGAATCGAATACCTGATTGATACACAAGAGATCACTGACGGAATGGATACGATGCCATGGTTTCGAGCTGTTGAGATTCCGGAAACGAAATTCCCGGTGTTTTGGTCCGAGTATTTCGATGAATTTCTCGAAGATGTCGGCGTCACGATTCCGGACGGTGATCGAACGGGAAAAACGATTTCCATACACGATTCGGTCGGCCAACGCTCCGTTATCGCGAACATTTCTGCTCCGAGCTATGAGAACCTATTCTCGTTTTTTTCGAGGAGTCAGAGCAAACACTCTCATTGGGACGGGATTGAGATAGAGGACCATCGAGGAGGAACGGTTCTACTCCGTCAATCCGATCAAACAGAATCTATTTCAATTATGATGGCTATTGATCGGGACACGCAGTGGCTACAAGACTTCAATAACGGCGTGACTATCGATATCCGGAACAGACAATTTGGGATACGTCTTCGTGGAGATTGAGGCCTTCCGTCTTACAAAGCATCGATCGCGGCGGATATAACAAATCGGTTGACCGGACGTGGCTGTTGTCACGGCCGTTGCTTTGTTCTCGCAGGTGCTCGCGCAACGGCCACGCCAACCTACGCCACGCGGGTCACCTCTGCGTTATCCTGCATTTACTTATGGTTTGACAGCGGAACCAGACGATAGAACGATATAGGAAATGAAAAAGCTGTTTTGGGAAGATCCTTACCGAACGTCGAACGAAACCATTGTTGAATCTATACACGAGCGAGATGTGATCGTCCGCGAATCGGTGTTCTTTGCATTCTCCGGTGGACAGGAAAGCGACTCTGGAACGATCGGGGGGATTCCGGTAGAGCGGGCGATGAAATCGGGGAACACGATCGTCTACACGCTCTCGGGAGATCACTCGTTTCACATCGGCGATGCCGTCACGGTCGTGATCGATTGGAAACGCCGATATCGTTTGATGAGACTCCACTTCGCCGCCGAAATCGTGCTGTGGTTGTTCATGGAACGGTTCCCCGGAATTGAACGAATCGGCGCACACATTTCGGAACGCAAAGCGCGAGTTGATTTCAGACTAGAAAAACCAATCACTTCAATCATATCGCCGATTTCGTCAGACGCGAACAGTGTAATTGCGAGAGATATGATGATAACGAGTGCGTTTAGTGACCGTATAAAAGAACGTCGATATTGGAAAATCGCTGGATTCGGGAGCATTCCATGTGGCGGTACACACATCAGGTCGACCGGAGAGATCGGACCGATACGACTCGCACGAAAGAATATCGGAAAAGGGAAAGAAAGGGTCGAGATTGAGCTCATTGAGGCTGACGGAGAATGAAGAGACAAATACGGAGATTCCGCTGACTAACAATCTAAATGCCTGAGATTCAATGCAGGATAACAAGTGCATTGAGCAGACGTGGCTATTGTCACGGATACCGTAGTCAGTAAAATCAGCGTCAACGTACGCCACGCAGCTCATGCGGTTGTTATGTCGCGCCAAGTTATGGGTACTGCGTGGGACTCTCGACTGATGCATCCATAGCTAATGCAACTGGCGTTCGGCTTTGAATCAGAAAGGGGGCGAGATGCTTCGAATTTTCATCGGATCAGCCAAGAATGGGCTTTAGCAACTTGCAATACGTATCCGCGAAAGCCAGCTGCGGTAACAAGACGGTAGCTCTGCTGTCTTATCTGTTTCTATCACACTTCAGAACTGAAACGCAAAAAACGCAGACCCTATCTTGTGTGGTTACTATGCGTAGAGAGGTTGCCGAGCGAATACCACGAGTCCATTTCATGCAGACTGGCGGGGGTATCACTGATAGACTTACCAGTACGTCTTATTGCTTTCGAGGAGAAATTACATGAAGGTTCGTGAAGCAACAGTTGACGACGTAAAGCCAATTGTTGGGCTTCTATCAGCTGATGAGTTGGGTTGCGCTCGAGAAGACGCGGGCGAGGCTATCGCACAAGAGTACTACAAGGCGTTTCGGCGCATTGCCACGGATCCGAATCAAGAGTTGGTTGTAGCAGAGGACGACGGGCACGTCGTCGTCGGAACACTGCAGATTAGCTACATCCAGTATCTGACGTATCGGGGTGGCCTTAGAGCGCAAATCGAAGGAGTAAGGATTCGCGAGGACAAACGAGGCAGAGGTTTGGGAAAGCAGTTGCTCGAATGGGCGATTGAAAAAGCAAAAGACCGCGGCGTACACGTCGTGCAATTGACGTCTGACAAGAGGCGTCCAGATGCAATTGGTTTCTATGAACGCCTGGGATTCACAGCTTCTCACGAAGGAATGAAACTACACTGTCATTAATTACAGCGCTGGTGAGGGACGGAGAGAATGACCGTTCAGGCGAAGTGATCAACGGGAGACTGCCTTGACACTTGGTGAGACCCAGAGCGCAACATAACAACGGCATCGACCTGTATGCGTTCGCCAACAGTGTGGGAGATTAGTCCCCTGTTGCAGTTCCAACCTCCGTCCCTCACGGGAGCGTGAACTGCTGCATCCGCGTAAGGTCATTCAGACGTTAGGTCATAACTTCTTTTATAGATGCTCGATCATTCACGAAAGCGCATTACCAAATGAGCAAGGAGTACGAAAATCATAGCTCACGAAGGGCCAAATAGCGTTCTTCATTCAAAAGATGAAAGGCCTATATCAAGAGCAAAAATCGAAGAATGTGTATCGCGAAATGAACACGTTTACGCAATCATGCCCGTGAAGGCTTCTGCATATGCCGACAAAGCCACTTTTCATTGATCCTTAACGTCGTTATAACTACAATATAATTATGAATCTAATTCGCTTCGAATGGGACGAAACGAAAAACCAATCGAACACCCGAAAACATCAGGTGTCCTTCGGCGAAGCGAAAAGCGTGTTTTATGATCCGAATGCTCTACTCATTCATGACCCCGACCATTCGGAAGATGAAGACAGATTCATTATGCTCGGTATGTCCGAGAAAACGAGATTACTCATCGTATGTCATTGCTATCGGGAACATGATGAGATCATTCGAATCATCTCCGCCAGAAAGGCAAATACGACGGAGAAAACGCACTATGGAGGATGACATGAGAGACACATACGATTTTTCCCATGCGCAAAAGAATCCGTATGTCGGAAAACTGAAACAACAAATCACAATCAGGATCGACGCGGAAGCGATTCGATATTTCAAGAATCTCGCTGAAGACACCGGAATAAAATACCAGCAATTGATCAATCTCTATCTGATTGATTGTGCGAGAAATCATATGAAACCGAACATCGAATGGAAATCGCACGATAGCGACGAAATAGCCGCTCAAGGATAGCGCTTCTTCGTTTTCGGACGTGACTGACAAAATGCCCCTGAAATTCAAACATGATTTCGAAATTGGCAAAGAAATCAGTAATGAAGGCACGTCGCGGCATAACATAACGCTGGACCAGTCAATCTGCTTTGTCACGCCTTTTGCATGCACAAAAGGCGCGCCAATCCCTCCGCCTGTGGCTCCGGGCCGCATCTTGCAGGTCAGCTCGGTGTTATAAGGCCAATGCATTGGCATCCGATTGACCGAAGCAGATAATAGATGAATGAGTGATGGCAACGATATCGTCGAACGGCTCACCAATACTGCTCTTTACGGGAGGCTGGAAGCCAAGCTTAAGGCCCAGGCCTCGGAGGTGCGATCGGCAACGCTCGATCTAGTTCATTCGGCGGCAGAGTACTGTCAGAATAAGTTGAAGACAGTCGTCCGATACATGCCGAGTTTCACGTTGCACGACGAGACCCACGTATTCAATATCCTCGGGCTCATGGATCGCCTCATCCCTGAACCCTCGAAATCCGAGCTAAGCGCGCCCGAGATTGTTCTCCTGATACTCTCTGCGTTCTTCCACGACATAGGGATGGCGCCGGACGAGGAGTCGGTGCGTGCTTGGAAAAAACAATGGGCTTCAGACCATCCATCGCCAGCGGAGGCGAAGGAACACTCTCACTACGAGCAATTCCGACTAGCTCGCCCGGAGAAATCGTTCGAAATCCAAAGACTGCTCGAAGCCGGTGAACATAAACGAGCAGAGTTGGTTGAGGAGTCATTGGTTTCAGAGTTCATTCGCGACTCCCATGCTGAAAGAACCAGGCAGCTTATCGCACGAGACTGGAACAATCGCGTGGTCTACAAGAATACAGACCTTACCAGCGAGCTGGCCGAATTGTGCCTCAGTCACAATCAAAACGCTATCAAATTGTTGGACATGAATCCGGTAGTGCTTTGCGACGAAGATGAGTATGTCTGTATACCGTTCGTAGGGGTGATTCTCCGTTTGGCAGATTTGCTGGACTTTGATCCCAAAAGAACTCCGGCAGTGCTGTTCTCACACCTTTCGATCCGCGACCCAATCTCAATCGCCGAGTGGAAAAAACATCGTTCCATAACGGCGTGGAAAATCTCCTCACAGACCATTGTGTACTCTGCTCGATGCAAGCATCCCTCAATCGAAGCTTCGATTCGCAAGTTCTGCGACATGATCGATATCGAACTGCGGGATTGCTCGCACGTCCTTGCACATATTTCCGACGTGTTGATCGAACACGTAATCAGCCGCTATCGGATTTCGTTGCCTGCGAGCGTCGATCGGTCGAAAATCGAACCAGAAAAAGACATCTCAACTGGAAAGCCATTGTATCGGTATCGCGATACACAGTTCACGTTGAGTAAAACACAGGTGATTGATCTTCTGATGGGAACGAAACTATACGGCAGCACCGACGTGGCCCTACGTGAACTAATTCAAAACTCGATCGACGCTTGCGGTGTTCGTCAGCACATGGAGTCGTACTGGGCAACCGACTATGCGCCTCACGTCGTTGTCAGGTATATGACCGACAAAGGGGACGACGTGCTTGAAGTCGAGGACAACGGAATCGGAATGAATCAACATATCATCGATTCCTACTACTCCAACATCGGATCGTCGTTTTATAGGTCCACGGAGTTCTATGAACTGATGTCTGGGATTGGGGGCAGATACGAACCGATCTCGCGTTTTGGTATTGGCATTCTTTCGTGTTTCATGGTTTCAGATTCCGTAGACGTCCAGACGCGGAAGTTGAATCCGGACCAAGAGCTAGATGAACCGATCAATCTGCGTATCGAAGGCTACGATAGCATCTTCCACATTCAAGATGGTGAAAGAAAACAACCTGGCACAATCACGCGACTTACGCTCAGGCCAGAGAACCCGTGGAAGAGGATGTCCCATGAACGCTTCATTCAGACTGTAAGGTCGAGTGTTCCGAATCCACCTTTCGAGATTGTGATCGAGACCGACAAAGAAACGGTTCACCATTCTGCAGACTATTTCGGAAACATTGACCCCTCGGATCTAACCAAGAACGACTGGGCCCGCGAGGACAACATCCGAACCGTGCCAATCAAGATCGATGAACCGTCACTGGGATTTCAAGGGCGCGCGATCGTCGGAATCCTCGACCAAGACGGAGAGCCGGTTGACAAGGTAGAGGTGCTTTCAAAAATGATCGAGATCGACGGGCAGGACTTCGAACTCAGCCTTTGCCTCAATTATGACACCAATGAGATCGAGAAGCGAACGACCTCAATCGACGTAACCGACGATGGCGGTATCGACCAAAGCGACAACTATTCCGTGGTAGCAAAGTCACGTTCTGCGTTTTCGATTCACGGTATCGCGTTCCCCGACGGATTGTTTCGTGGCTATTCGATCGCGACTCGTCAGGCAGAGATTAGGTGGCCCTTTCCAATCCTCCTGGTGCTTGACGTTGCCGACCCAACTGACATTGAACTTAATACGTCTAGGACCGAGATCATCAACAACAAGGGTTGGCAGCAATTCGAAGTTGACCTTGCACAGACCGTTACAAAACTTCTGCTATCGTCCGTAGAACGTGACTATGCATTGAGACTACTCCCGATCCTCGAGAGCAAAGATCAAACTCCATTTCAGAAAGGTCTCTCGAAGGCGGTCGGTGAATTGGCCTTATAACATTTTCGCTGAACACCGACCGTTCCTTCGTCACGGCGATTGCATGAAGACGGCGCAAACCGGATCGAAACGGGCAGGCACGTTGCCTGCAATCGCCGCGCCGATCCCTCCGCCGCGTTCGCGGCTCCGGGCCGGAGCCGGCGGGTTAGCTCTGCGTTGTGTTTCGGGGCGTACGGCTTGTGTACGGCCTTTCACTGAAGTACCCTAGAAAACATGGATTCAAAACTCGTCCTCGCGTCTGCTTTTCTCGTAGTTTTCGCGGTTATCGGATGCGAGGACCAAGCTCGCAGTAGTGCTTCTATCGATACGGCCGAGCATTCGGAGGAACTCCGCAGCGAGGTGATCGATCCAGAAACGATTGACGAGGAACCTGTCGACGAAAGAGATTTTGAAGCCGATGAGGACTCGGACGCCTCACGCACGGCCACAATTAACGTTGGACGAGTCAGATTACGCGCCTCTCCTAATCTTTCAAGTTCAGTCGTTCGTCTTCTTCGCGAGGGGGAGAGTGTCGAGGTTGATGCAGTAAGCATCGAAGTGCAGTCGATCAGCGACATGCTTGCTACTTGGTATCGAATCGAAACAAGCGCCGGTGAAGCCGGCTGGGTCTACGGCCAGTTTCTTGATTACGATTTCGATGAAATGCAACTAAGTGTTGTATCAATCACCGACGTAAATCCCGATGCCCTTCGTATTGTAGGTGACGCACCGCAACAATCTGTGCAGCAGCTGATATCGCTTCGGGTTCAAGACCTGAACCTCGACGTTCCTGTCAGAACAATCTCGACAGACGCAGAGATCGATTCTCTGATCTATTCCCGGTTGGCCGGAGTATATCTATTGGATGAACCACAAGTTCCAAACGTGCGGCGTGCGCTATATCGGACTGAGACAAGTTGGGGCCCTGACTTCAATTTTGGCCGAGGTACTACATTGATCGACTACCGTGACGGCCGTTGGTCGATTTCGGATCAAACCGAGATCGGTTACTTTGATATTAAGGCCGTTGATGAATCCGTGGTGGTCGTCGATTGGGGACCAAACAGAACACCACGTGAAGAAACCTGGCGCATATCGGATTCCTCCCTCATCGGTCAGAACGGCCTTGAGCTATTCAAAGTCAGCGGGCCGGATCGATATCTCGAATACTTGCGAACGTTGCAAGAATACCATGCGGATCGGCTTGCACCCTTTGATTTAGTCGAACCGTCTGAAGCAGAATCTCGACTTGGCGCGATGCCATTTGAGGTATATCGGCTATTCAAAGCTAACGACATGGACGCGCTCAGCGATTACATCTCCACCGATCTTGGTCTGACGATTGACTATTACGGCGCCAACCGGAGATTCACGTTTAGCGATGTCAAAGAGAGGACGTCGAGATTCGCGTCAACTTTCGACAGCATTCACTCAGAACTCACCCAAGAATATTCGCCGGACTACATGGAATCAGTCGCCCTATTCAACGAATATGCGGTTTCCGACGTCGCGGTAATTCAATCCGATTTCCCCGGAGCAATAGCCGTCGAACTATTGTACTCCCCTGACGAGTATATCGTGTGTGTGTTCGTGCAAGAAGACGCAAGCTTCAAACTGGCACGCGTCATTCACCGCGCTTTAGACTTGGCATAGGTTGGGAAGCGCCTACGTCAGCAGCGGAACTGCGGGGAGTTCTGCGCCGTTCTTCGAATCCACCGAAACATAACAAGAACGCTCCAGCACACGCCCCGCGAGTGGACCTCGGAGCTATAGCGCACTCCGCTTATCGGCTGGATTCTCGCGCTTCGGCGAGGCGAAGCTGAGCTCTTTGTTATGCGTCGACGCTCTGGATGCCAAGTGGACTAGAGACTATTGGATTAGATATTCTGGACGAGTGGATGCCAATAAAGTACTCAATTCGTTTTTATTCATCTGTTTAGTTTTCAGTTCATGCGGCGTTAGACACAATTCAGCTCCTTTTGGTACATCTCCAACCACTCCACCTCGAGAGGTCCATGAGAACGAAAGTGCTGAGTCTACACTTTTACGGGCGGATTTATCCGTCCGTGAAACCGAAATCGAACTGGAAACACCGAGCAACGCGACTGTTATGTTTGACAGAGTTAATGTTCGACAGTATCCGCGGTTAGACTCGCCAGTTAAGTCTCAAATGTTCTCGTCGGATCGAGTAGTTGTTCGAAGCCGAACGAGAGTTCGCCAGCGAATCGGCAACATGGAATCGGAATGGTATCAAGTTGGAACGTCAGACCAAGACTTCGGCTGGGTGTACGGCCATTTTGTCGCGGTTGACGCCGATTTGAGCGAGATTCCAGTATCGGAAGAGACATATTGGGCAGCACCACCCGATCTGCCATCCGGACCTCCGATCTCGGTTGACGTCGAAGGCCCAGGATTATTACCCGCGATCGTCGTAAACTCAGCTACGCTCTACGATCCTGATCTCAACTCCCGTGACGAGGATTCAACGGTTGAGCTGCCGGAACACAGCTTGATCTTCATCGAACGATCGAGTATTTACGATAGCTCTTTGGTTCAAGGAACCTCTGTCCTCTGGCGCGTCGGCGCGGGAACTATGGCAGAGGGACAGCTAATCGATAGTGAAGATGTGCTCGTTTTCCCGGTGAGGATTGAGTCTGGTGTCCGTCAAGGGGATGGTAATCTAATTGACTTTCGATCAACGCCAGACGCCGACGCATCGATCTTGGAAAACTCGACTACGATTGTACCGTCATTGATAACCGATGGGAGAGTGATCGATGGACAACTCTGGTTCTTGGTTGCGGCCGACAGATTAACGCCTTGGTCAGGCGACTCGTTGGAGTTTGGTTGGGTGCCGGCAGCAGGAATCGAGATCAACGTTCAGGATTCACGTGCCTTCGTGAATTTTGAGCTCACTTTAGGCTTCCAAATCCCGTCGAATCCGGAAGAGCTCCGAAATAACTGGGGAGAACCGTGGGCGGTTCATGTAGCTGATATCCAGAACGTAATTACCGAACAGATGGACCGCACGATTACGTTCACCTATCCGACCGTGAGAATTCAGTATTATGAAGTTATTGCGACGGGAAGGTACTTAGTCCGTTACGTCGCGATGTCCGGAAACAGATTTCCCGTCGACAATCGGGTGCGCGTTGGATCATCGGTTTCGCGCGTTATTGGGACTCTTGATAGTCGCAAGTTCGAAATCGGCGAAGTAGTTGACGGCACTAAATTCATATATACGGATCCGACCGGATTTACGAGTTATACGTTTACGGTCGAAAATAACTCGATCGCGAGAATTTTCATTGCCTACAATGTGTGATCGACGCATAACAATTCGTCGCACCAGACGCACCGCAGGCACGATTAACGACTACGGAACAAACTTATCATCAATTGGACTATTTGGTTTGGCCGGCGCGCTGGTGAACTCTGTCGTTAGATTGCCGACCATACGGTCAGCAAAGATTGGCTCACGAAGCTAGATAGCCTTTATCGCATCCGGTCGATATAGAGCATACATAGAACCACCTCGTTTGAGATACGGACTCGAAGACATCCTGTATTGACATTCGGCATCCACGAGATAAACTCACCTTGTGACGTTCAACTGGAACGACGAGAAGAATGAACTCCTCAAGCGAACGCGGAAGATATCCTTCGAGGAAATCGTGATTGCGATTGAAGAAGGACGTGTCGTCGACGTTGTGAAGCACCGGAACACGAATCAATATCCGAACCAATACATTTATCTGATCATGTATCGTGACTACGTTTGGGCGGTTCCATATGTTGTGGACGAAAAAGCGGGAGAGATTTTTCTCAAAACGATCTATCCGAGTAGAAAACTAACCCTACAATATCGAGAGAAGAAGGAGCGTTAAAAGTCGATGAATAACGAACAGAATCGGTTCGACTACATAGACGATGATGAACGCGACACGATTGGAAGTCTTGAGACCGGCGAATGGGTGCCGGCCGACGATCTTGAACAGCGCAAGTCAGAAGCGATCGAGACGGCACGGTCTACGATGAGGAAGGACCGACGAATGAATGTGAGGATTTCGGAACGTGATATGCGAAACCTGAAGATTCGGGCGGCAGAAGAGGGAATCCCATATCAAACGTTGGTGACCATGGTTCTACACAAGTACGTGACGGGAAAACTTCGAGAAACGCGGTAATCCGGCAATCTAACAAATCATTTGACCAGACGTGGCTGTTGTCACGGCCGTTGCTCACCGCTCGCATCCGCTCGTGCAACGGCCCCGCCAACCTACGCCACGCAGGTCACCTCTGCGTTATACGCACGTAAAAAGCCTGTACAATGAACTGACATGAATCAGCAAGAAATCTTTGCGATTTTACGCAACACGCCTAATCTCCCGCATATCCATGAACTATCTGAAATTCGGCATGATGGTCATCCTTGCAAAGGAATCTACCGAGGTCATTCACAAGATTCCTCTTTTTCAATCAAAATCCGAAAGCATTACGATCCCCTAACTCAGAGCTCAATTTCAGCACTGGAAGAAGTGGAGTTCAACCCAGAGCTATACTCCCCGTATCTTCACATCATTGAAGCCGAATCAAATCTTATCCTGATAAAGGAATGGGAACTCGGGAAAACTATCGACCGAAGCGTAGAACAGTTTCTCCCCGAATACTTTGCAAAGCTGGCCAGGTTTAATATTCGGAATGTATCAGATGGGAACTACATCTCAATGTATGCAGATGGACGATTCGCTTCATCAATTTCCGATCTCATTTCTCATGAGATTAAATATCATCTTGGATTTTGGAAAGATGAAATATCTAAGCGCAATATTCTTGAGCTTATAGAACCACTTTATTCTGGATTCGGATGTATCATAAGCGAAGACAATAATCTCGCAAATTTAATCTTTACTGAGAATCGCCAGATCCGTTTAATCGATCTTGATTGGATACAACGCGGACCGAATCTTTATCAATTTGATCGATTCTCATTTTTCACCAAGGAAAGGAAAAACAGACATTCGATCTACGGTGCCTTGGCCAAGGAATGCTATGCTGCGTACTTCAGTGAAATGTCAGGTTCAATCTCCCAGGCAAATGATCAGATTCGTGCTATTGAAGTTCTCTCTGTATTACGGAAAAATACTTACAACCGCTTTTTTGAAAAGCAGGACCAATATGGCAATGAGATCAAACACCTGCAGGAAGTTGAATTTCAGCATAGTTTTATTTAGTTCGGATGTCCGGTGGTGTGGTGCTGCAAGCGGCGTATAACAAGCACTTCGAGACGGACTCGCCTATTGTCATGGAGTTTGCTTAATCCGCCTGACGGCGGGCAAACTCCACGCCAATTACGGCTCGCCGCTCAAGTGGTTGTTATACTGCCTCGCTAGTAGTTTATCGTTTAAAATGGCGTTATGAACTTCAATGATATGCTGACGTCTGAAGGCATATCTCCGGAATATACGGTGGTATTCCGACACCGTCCGACAGAACCCGAACTCAGAAAAGTCTTGCCTTGGTTCGCGGCAGAACGACCTGAGCTCTTCAACGCGTATCAACAAACGCAAGCAAGTACGAAAGTAGAGAATGTGCTCAAACGACTGGTGAAACATGGCTACGTTGCCGCATTCCTAGGGCATGAGCCTGGTCACGCGTTATTTGTAGCCCTCTACAGTATCGACTCGTCTGTGGCGCTCACTCGTGATGAGATCGCTCGTTCGACGGGATTCGAAAAGTTGACTAGATTGGGTAGCAAAACTTGGGTTACTGACGACTCTACCGGTGGAGACCGGTCTTCTATAGAGTGGTTCGAGCTGACAGAAACTGACTTCTACCAGAAATGGAAGGGGAAACTGGTCGTCGACTGGCCCCCACCAGAGCGAGTATGGTGGCGCCGCGCTCATAAAAATGATCTTGCGATCTACTCGATTCACGAGGAGAGTCTGTTGGACGCCGAAATGCCAGCTTGGCAGAATCTGACGCTCACCTGGGACGAACTAAAGATGCTTCCGACTCGATGGAGAGATCGTATGTCTCAATGGCGAGGTATCTATTACATCTTTGATGTTTCTGACCACAAAGGATACGTCGGGTCAGCATATGGTAAAGACAACATGGTTGGCCGTTGGGATAACTACGCCGCGTCTGGCCATGGGGGAAACAAGCTGCTTCGCGATCGCGATCCGGCCAACTTCCGTTTTAGCGTTCTACAACGTGTCGCACCGGACCTCAGTCCGGACGACGTAATCGCTATCGAAACGAGTTGGAAAGCGCGTCTGAAGACCAAGAGGCCATACGGTCTAAACGACAATTGAGGCAGTATAACAAGACGTTCCAGCCGACTTTTGCTTCTGTCATGTCCGTCGCTAATCGGCTATGACCGGCAACGGGCGCGCCAGTCGGCTCGCTGAAGCTCGCCTCAGCAACCAGCGGCTGAACTCGTCGTTAAATGGATTCCGAAGATAGCTTCTAGCCGCAGAGCTTTAGTCAATACTCGATCCAATAACCGCTCATGATTTAAGAAAACAGATAGACATTTCGTGAAACGATGATCGAGGAGAAACCAAATACTTGATAGATATTAACATATATGTTAACTTATAACGTGCGACGGATTGTCTTCTATAGGACACGAGCCGGTGATTCACCGATAACGGCGTTCCTCGACAACCTCAACGCGAAGGATGCGCGAAAAGTGACGTGGGTATGACGATTGATCGAAGACCTAGAGGTAGTTCCAAGTTCATACTTCAAGAAGTTGAGGAATACTGATGACATCTGGGAAGTTCGGGCACAAAGCTCGGGCAACGCGTACCGGATTCTAGGATTTCAGCATGGAGACAGGTTTGTGGTACTGACCAACGGATTCTCCAAGAAAACACAGAAGACACCACAAGGCGAGATCAAACTTGCTGAGAACCGGAAAGCCGAATGGCTGAGGAGAAACCTATGAGTGACCTTCAGAAATATGTTAAGGAACGAAGCGAACGCGATCGTGCGTTTGCCTTAAACTACGACTCAGAGTACGAGAACTTCAAAATCGGTGCCGTGCTGAGACAGGCGCGAATTGAGAAGGGTATCACTCAGGAAGAACTAGCGCGCAGACTCAACACAAAAACGCCTGCGATCTCCCGGATTGAGAACCATGCAGAAGACATAAGACTATCGACGATCGAGAAGTACGCCAAAGCTCTTGATCGGAAAATTAGAATTGTAATTGAGTAATCGCGGATCAATTTCCGCCATTTAACAAAGCGCGTCCAGCAGACAAGGCTTCGCCTTTGCGGCTGACGCGTTCGTTATCTGCCATCAAGGCATATTCGAGAAGATGGGCTCTATTTGCTACGGATCAGTCGGAGTATAATTGGGATGATGAATGTCCGCAGATTATCTCCCGAAATTGAGAAGGATCTGATCATCGCGGTAGACTACCTCAAGTCCGTCGGCTGCACCGAAATATTCCTATTCGGATCTGCCGCGACAGGAGAAGTGACTAAGGACTCAGACTTAGATATAGCCGTAAGAGGGATCAAACCGGCGGATTTCTTTTTCGTGTATGGCGAATTACTCATGCGGCTCACGCGATCAGCTGACCTTATCGATCTCGATATCCAGAAAAAATTTGGACAACAACTGATGGATAGCGATAGCCTCAAACGCGTCGCGTAATATGGATTATCGTACGTCCGTTGTTCAAGAATTCGAGAACTTCGAAACAGAGTTAGATTTCATTACAACGCTTCAGAAAAAACAGAGGACAATAGAACTCGATGATGTCGAGGTCCGCGCCGCGGCGTTCTCTCTTTCCGCCATTTACAACGGGATTGAAAAGGTTCTCGTTTACATTCTTCGGAACCGAGACAACGAGAAGTTCGACGGCCCGAACTGGCATGCGGCGCTACTCAAACGATCGAGCGAAGCTAACTTAATCTCGGAAGAAACGGAAAACGAACTCAAAGGATTTATGGCGTTTCGTCACTTTGTACGGCACTCGTATAGCTTCGAGATTGATGCGAACGCAATCCAATCAATCATTGAGCGATGTTCAACACTTGTGATGCGTCTCAAGCAGGAAGTATTAGCAAACATCGCCGAGAGAGAACCGAAAACCCAAGGTGATATTTGACAGCAGATAACCTATCGCTGGACCGGACAAGCTGCTTTGTCACGGCGCTCGCGTACGCAACCGCCGCGCCAACCCCTCCGTCGCTTTCCGACTCCGGGCCGCTGCTCGCAGGTCAGCTCTTTGTTATGCCGCATACCCCATGTCGCTAATTTAGATGGATACTTTGTCCATATTTAGAAGGATTGATAACAGAAGCACTTTGTGCACGTTGGTATGCCATGGACCTAAGACGACCGATGAACCGCAATACGCCTTTGAAATCTGTCTCCCCTAAAATGAGAAGAATCCCGATTGTCGTTCGCGAAAAATCAACGGGATATGACCGGCTCCTAGTTCAGACAGGATCAAAGCATAAAATCGAAGAACTTTTGTCATATTTCTTGGATAAATGCCCCGATACGATTGAAGTCCTCCTGAAAGTTGACACCGGAGAATACACGGATGAAGGCGACACTATCTGGGACCATTTTTTTGGCCGGGTTCTTAAGACATCGCTATCGGCGTATATCAAGGAGTATCAAAGTACTGTCTACCACGATGGCCAAACTCAGTTTCTGATTAAGAATCCGGAAAATCAGGAATATGTCTGCCTGGACGATCACGGTTTGCTCTACTTCTATCTGGATGATTTCACCGCCCTAATGAAACTGTTGTCTGACTTTACGCAGGACGGAAATGCTGACAGGATCATCTTCAGCAAAAGCCATTGGCATTATCGACCGGGTGGCGCAGAAGATGCCCTAAAAAACTTGATCGACCACTTAGGGCTATCCAACGACTGATTTTATTGCGGTTTCTGTGTTTCGTTCCGCTCAGATAGCCAACCAAATCAAAACCAGCAATGCGGCATAACAATGTCGCTGGACCAGACAAGCAGCTTTGGCACGGCGCTCGCATTCGCAACCGCCGCGCCAACCCCTCCGTCGCCTTCCGACTACGGGCAGCTGCTTGCAGGTCAGCTCTGCGTTAGATTGCCGACCATACGGTCAGCAAAGATTCGCTCACGAAGATAGATAGCCTTTATCGCATCCGGTTGATATAGAGCATACATAGAACCACATCGTTTGAGATACGGACTCGAAGACATCCTGTATTGACATTCGGCATCCACGAGATAAACTCACCATGTGACGTTCAACTGGAACGACGAGAAGAACGAACTCCTCAAGCGAACGCGGAAGATATCCTTCGAGGAAATCGTGATTGCGATTGAAGAAGGACGTGTCGTCGACGTTGTGAAACACCGGAACACGAATCAATATCCGAACCAATACATTTATCTGATCATGTATCGCGACTACGTTTGGGCGGTTCCATATGTTGTGGACGAAAAAGCGGGAGAGATTTTTCTCAAAACGATCTATCCGAGTAGAAAACTAACCCTACAATATCGAGAGAAGAAGGAGCGTTAAAAGTCGATGAATAACGAACAGAATCGGTTCGACTACATAGACGATGATGAACGCGACACGATTGGAAGTCTTGAGACCGGCGAATGGGTGCCGGCCGACGATCTTGAACAGCGCAAGTCAGAAGCGATCGAGACGGCACGGTCTACGATGAGGAAGGACCGACGAATGAATGTGAGGATTTCGGAACGTGATATGCGAAACCTGAAGATTCGGGCGGCAGAAGAGGGAATCCCATATCAAACGTTGGTGACCATGGTTCTACACAAGTACGTGACGGGAAAACTTCGAGAAACGCGGTAATCCGGCAATCTAACAAATCATTTGACCAGACGTGGCTGTTGTCACGGCCGTTGCTCACCGCTCGCATCCGCTCGTGCAACGGCCCCGCCAACCTAAGCCACGCAGGTCACCTCTGCGTTAAATGGATTCCGAAGATAGCTTTTAGCCGCAGAGCTTTAGTCGATACTCGATCCAATAACCGCTCATGATTTAAGAAAACAGATAGACATTTCGTGAAACCATGATCGAGAAGAAACGAAATACTTGATAGATATTAACAGATATGTTAACTTATAATGTGCGACAGATTGTCTTCTATAGGACACGATCCGGTGATTCACCGATAGCGGCGTTCCTCGACAACCTCAGCGTGAAGGATGCGCGAAAAGTGACGTGGGTATTGCGATTGATCGAAGACCTAGAGGTAGTGCCAAGTTCATACTTCAAGAAGTTGAGGAATACTGATGACATCTGGGAAGTTCGAGTACAAAGCTCGGGCAACGCGTACCGGATTCTGGGATTTCAGCATGGAGACGGGTTTGTGGTACTGACCAATGGATTCTCCAAGAAGACACAGAAGACACCACAAGGCGAGATCAAACTTGCTGAGAACCGGAAAGCCGAATGGCTGAGGAGAAACCTATGAGTGACCTTCAGAAATATGTTAAGGAACGAAGCGAACGCGATAGTGCGTTTGCCTTAAACTACGACTCGGAGTACGAGAACTTCAAAATTGGTGCCGTGCTGAGACAGGCGCGAATTGAGAAGGGTGTCACTCAGGAAGAACTAGCGCGCAGACTCAAGACAAAAACGCCTGCGATCTCCCGGATTGAGAACCATGCAGAAGACATAAGACTATCGACGATCGAGAAGTACGCTAAAGCTCTTGATCGGAAAATCAGAATTGTAATCGAATAATGGCGGATCAATTTCCGCCATTTAACAAAGCGCGTCCAGCAGACAAGGCTTCGCCTTTGCGGCTGACGCGTTCGTTATGCGGCGCAAAAATCGGACAAGTCCCTCTCCGTACTAACGGTCATCGCCACTATTGAACAACAGCCGAAATCGCTACTCTTTTCGCTTGATAATGCAACGAATTGACTAGATAATTGTATTGTTGACTTTTTTAGTAGAGGAATAGCCACTATGAATATGTACGATGAGGCCATCTACTTCACAACAATTGAAGAGTTCGACGGAAAAGTTTGTAGTGCGTTGGCGGTGCTTTACGACAGAGTGATCTTTCCGCTTCCCGATTTTCTGCGTAGCAAGAACCCGTGGGCCAACGAACTCGCAGAGCACTGCGAGTGCACCGAGTTTGCCCTTGAATCAACGGAGGACCTTCGAACTGGTTCGAATCCAGCGTGTCGGGGGCTCGCGGACGAAGACCTTGAGTTTGTAACGGATGACATTTCGGATTTTGCGGAACCTTTCTTCGAGTTTCTCGGCGAGTATGGACTAGAAAAATCCGATTTCAAGCAGTTGACCGACAAGTCCATCGTGCGCGCGTTCGACGTGATCAACGTGTTCCTCACCAGGGAGTTGAAAAACAGAAAGGAGGACGCGCCGTTGATCGTGAGCCTCTCCAAGACGCCATATCGTCTAACCAATCTTGCGGAAAAACTTGCGTATGCTTTAGAAATCGAGCTCGAACAGACGCTCATTCCTCGTTTTGAGATCGTTCCCGGTTCGCGGAGTTTCAGCAGGGTTCGCGAGTACTGCGCCGATATGAATTCTCGAGATGCGCTCAGAATAGAGTTGCGCGATTTTTGCAGCGAACGTCTACCGGAAATCGAAAAACTGGAAAGTGCGGACGACCAGAAGAACGCCATCATTGAGACGGTGATGCAGCTACGGTCGAAGTTCATCGAGTTTTTCCGACAAATGGAACTGCTTGAGTCAAAGGGATTGATAAAGATTAAGAACGATAGGAACGGGAGTCTCCTGTTCATGCTCAAGGATAGAATCCGATTGAACAAAATCGCGCCGAGTTTGGAGTTTGCCCCAACTGGTCAGAAAGCCGCAGTTGACGTCGAAATACAGCGTACCGATTACACTCGACTGTTGCTTGAGGACGACAACATCCGGCGCGCTGTACGGAATGAACACACTTGGCAGTATCACTTGATAAACCTGAACCAAAAACTCGAAACGGCGAGCGCCGAGGTGAAACCAATGGGAACTTCTCCCCGATACATCTCCTGGATCAAAGAACACTTGTTGGCCTAAACGAAACGAACGAATCCGCGGCATAACATGTTCGCTGAACACCGACCGTTCCTTTGGCACGTTTGCCGCTGCTCCGCCCGCAGCAAACGCGCCAATCCTTCGCTCCGCTCAGGCCGGAGCCGGCGGGTTAGCTCAGCGTTATGTGGTCTCTTTGCTCTTCGAGCGACGGTTCCGCTGTATTCTCTATCGAGTTTTGGAGAGGAATCGATTAGGGTTATGTGCTCCTTTGGACGTCATTAATCAACGGGACCGTTGTAAAAAACGGTTGCAAAAAATTCTTGTTTGGAACGAAAACCTCGATTGCGAATTGATGGGGCGTTTAAGAATCGAATCGATTACTGGATGATAGATTGAAGTACAGGACTAGCCGCGCGTTTATCAATCAAGCAATCACCGACCTCGCAAGACAGCGATATACGAAAGTCGAAAAACAATGTTTTGATCGACTCGATATGGATCCAGATGACTACGCGGCCCATTATTCGCTCGGATTGTCAGCCTACTACCAAAAAGACATCGGACGTTCCTTTAGGCATTTTGTGAATGCAGCTCGTCAGCAACTGCTCGATAAACGCTCCGAACGCTGGATAGTGCGTAACCTTTTAGAACACGATCTATACGTGAAGAAGCGATTCGAAACGGTTGAGAATCGTAGCACTCAGCTGGAAAGCTTACTTTCGGACCGAAAGGCGCGGGTTCTTAACGGTCGGTATCTAATTGCTTCGCTTTACCAACAGCGCAAGTACGAAGAGTGTTTAGCCAAGATAGATAATCTCGCCGCTGAACTGGGTGAAGACGATACTGCGAAGAAGATCCGTCGCGAGATCGTACAAGCTCTCGGCAGATAACTTGGATTCGCCCAAATCGCCGTTTGCCGAACTCACCATCCAGATCGGAGGCGACCACATAACAAGTGCATGGACTTGACGTGGCTAAATCTAGCGGTCAGTGCTAATCTCTCGCTGCTCCTGGGCAACGGCTTAACCAACTGACACCACGCAAGTCATGCATACGTTACACGGCTCTTGAAACGCAAGCGCGTCGAACGTACGATCAAGTATTGTGAACATCAGATTTATCTCCATTTTTAAGCAATTTGTTTCGATCTCAACCATGCTATCCGTTATCGGTTGTACCTCCGTCGGACCGGTGGTACAACCGATTGAAACTCCTGAACCTGAACCGCGCGAGTTTGTCATTTCGGTCACTGCTACGGCAGGGGGAACCGTAGAGCCGAACGGGATTGTGCGCGTGCAAGAAGGCGATTCCGTAGAAATCCAGATAGCACCGAACCGCGGATTCGTTCTCCAATCGGTGGTCTTCGACGGCGAGACGCAACCCTCCGAGGATAGGGTCGATTTGTCCGCCGTGTCATCAGACCACACAGTGCACGTGGAGTTCCGCGAAGAGAAAACCTGTTTGGTATTGTCGGTAGGAGGTGTCGATGGGTTGTCCCATTTGGGCGCCATTGATGCCCTAACCGGGTATGTGGGCCAAGAAATTCATTACGTTTTCGGCAATAGCATGGGCTCGTTGATTGGTGCGCTGTACGCGTCTGCACCGGATGTTGATGGACCGGCACGATACAAAGCGTTCATGGCCGAGTACGTGAGAGCCACACATGACGACAAGAAACAGTCAGCAACCGCCGGCGCACTTCTGGGCGGACTATCGCTCCTGGCCTTGTCGGGAGGCACACTGGGTTGGGGAGCAGTTGCTGGTGCGGTAGCAGGCGCAGCAGCCGGTTCCGCGAACGAACCCCTAATGAGCCAACAACGGCTAGCGGAAACCCTCGATGGGTTTCTCGAATCCGTGGACATCGAACATACGCCGGTTCCATTTGGAACATCGTATTTCATGCATGAAGGCGAGGGCGTCGTTCGAGTCGTTGCGACGGAAGGAAACGCAGCGGAGGCCGTTTCGAGAAGTGTCAACAATCCGTACATGTTTGAAGGAACGGATTTGAGTTTTGTCGATCCGGGCATGGATCGGATGTCGGCAGTACCAATAGAAGAAGCGTTCAGCGCTTTTCAACCGGACAGGATCATCGCTATCAATACGACCGGCGCACCAGCGGTATTCTCGGCTAACGTTTCGTGTCCAGTCGAGGAGATCGCGGTTGAACTCATACCGGACATCAATGCCGAGAACGCACTGCGTGGCGAAGACCCAGACTTCTTCCGATTGTATGATGAAGGCAAGTATTCTGTGTTGTTCTATTACCACGATCTTGGCGTCATTCCGTTGCTTGAGTAGGCGCCGCGCCGTGTAACATTATCGCTCAACCCGACTGTTCCTTTGACGCGTCGATTGCAAGAAGACGGGGTAGTCCAGGTCGAAACGGGCAGGCCGGTTGCCTGCAATCGCCGCGCCAATCCCTCCGCTTCGCTCCGGGCCGGATCCAGCGGGTTAGCTCTGCGTTATGCGGCGTCCAATGCCCTGGGTCAATTGACGCATATCTTGGAGTTCTTACCTGCCAACGTAGCTTGCGTAGATGATGACAAAATGACTTTGCTATGGTTATTATCTCCATAAAAGACTTAATCTGGGTAGGATCGTATATGGAATCCATTGTTAGTTTTGGACGAATAGCAGGTATCGCGGGAATCTCGGTTGGCGTGCTGCTCGTTCTTTTTCGCGATTTCATTCGGAAGCAGATCTTCTCGAACTTGGGCCCGAAGCATAGCTTTCAGATTCTCGTCATTTTTTTGGTTTTGGTTTGGTCGGTTGCGTTGGCTGGGATAGCCGCCTGGGTTTGGGGCGATCGTTTGACCGATTCGCGAGACTCGACCGAACTAATTGAACCGTTCGATTCCGGCCTCGTCATCAACGGGAGTTTTGAAGACCGTCTACGCGACTGGGGGACGGGATATTACGAGAACCGCAGGAATTATCCCGTATTTTGGGCCAGTTGGGTCGACATCAATGGCGAGTCGCAACCGGTCGATGTGCGCGGCGACTTGGATTCCGAAATCGCTCGGACTGGACAATACTCGTTCCGAATAACCAGCGAGATTGAACCGGGACCGCATCGGTACGGTACGATGTCGCAGCGTGTGACCGGACTCGATCCGCATGCCGTTTACGAGATCCGGTTCTGGGCAAAAACGATGGGCGCTACGCGGGCGACTCTTCGGTTGGTGACGAACCTCGAGTGGAACGACGGGTTTGGGATTCCGCACGGAACCTACGAATGGACGGAGTTCATATACGAGTTCAATACCGAGGAACGGAACGAAATAGACTTGCGGTTTATCAACGACACGTCCGGAATCGTCTGGATTGATGACGTATCGATGCGCCGAGTAGTCAACAACTGAGCTGTTGTCTTTCATTAGCCGGATGAACGAGCAATCGAGGGCGAGTATCGCCTCGAATCAAACTATCGTAGAACTGAAACCGCCGCATAACATGTTCAATTCACTTGACTGTCGCTTTGTCACGGCGATTGCAGGAAGGCGGGGTAGACTCGGTCGAGACGGGTAGACCGGTTGCATGCAATCGCCGCGCCAATCGGTTCGCTTCGCTCACCGGCGCAGCCAGCAAGTGATCTCAACGTTAAATGGATTCCGAAGATAGCTTCTAGCCGCAGAGCTTTAGTCAATACTCGATCCAATAACCGCTCATGATTTAAGAAAACAGATAGACATTTCGTGAAACGATGATCGAGGAGAAACCAAATACTTGATAGATATTAACATATATGTTAACTTATAACGTGCGACGGATTGTCTTCTATAGGACACGAGCCGGTGATTCACCGATAACGGCGTTCCTCGACAACCTCAACGCGAAGGATGCGCGAAAAGTGACGTGGGTATGACGATTGATCGAAGACCTAGAGGTAGTTCCAAGTTCATACTTCAAGAAGTTGAGGAATACTGATGACATCTGGGAAGTTCGGGCACAAAGCTCGGGCAACGCGTACCGGATTCTAGGATTTCAGCATGGAGACAGGTTTGTGGTACTGACCAA
Source organism: Alkalispirochaeta sp. (assembly GCA_965601745.1). Lineage (GTDB taxonomy): Bacteria > Spirochaetota > Spirochaetia > DSM-27196 > Alkalispirochaetaceae. Next base: position 3,664,731 of record OZ271836.1, on the reverse strand, counting down.
CGGATTCTCCAAGAAAACACAGAAGACACCACAAGGCGAGATCAAACTTGCTGAGAACCGGAAAGCCGAATGGCTGAGGAGAAACCTATGAGTGACCTTCAGAAATATGTTAAGGAACGAAGCGAACGCGATCGTGCGTTTGCCTTAAACTACGACTCAGAGTACGAGAACTTCAAAATCGGTGCCGTGCTGAGACAGGCGCGAATTGAGAAGGGTATCACTCAGGAAGAACTAGCGCGCAGACTCAACACAAAAACGCCTGCGATCTCCCGGATTGAGAACCATGCAGAAGACATAAGACTATCGACGATCGAGAAGTACGCCAAAGCTCTTGATCGGAAAATTAGAATTGTAATTGAGTAATCGCGGATCAATTTCCGCCATTTAACAAAGCGCGTCCAGCGGACAAGGCTTCGCCTTTGCGGCTGACGCGTTCGTTATGCTGCTTTTGTGGACCGGCCAATGGCGTGGTCTGTTAGCCGGTAAGCATTCTATCAATCAGTCTCCGCCCATCGATTTCCTCTCGCATGAGACACGACCCGATATTGCGTATAAGCGGTACTGGATCCAGAATGGACAAGGACGATGTGGAATAAGCGTTGGACAGAATGTGTTTGTCCGCATCTTAGACCGGAAATTCGTTTTCAGGCTGAATCGGAGGAACTAAGATGACATTTTGGGCAATTTTGTCGGTCGTACTACAGATAGGTGTTTTATTGCTCATCTGGTTTCTTCAACGGGCTGGAACGGGCTATGCAGAACGGAAGGGCCAGAACCTCGCGACTAAACAGGATATCGGAGAGATCACCGACCGGATCAAGTCGGTAGAATCGAAACACGAACTGTCGCTGGAGATCCAAAAGAACCAACTTCAGCGTTATTCTGATTCCGCTTTGGCTAATCTACAACTGAAGAATCGCGCACTATTGGAGTTCTTCGATGACTGTATCCAACTGTTTGGCGAAAAATTGCGTACAAATCTCGGAGACTTACCAGCTAACGATGGTGGGAAAGCAGTATTTCAGCATGTGGCGGACACGAAAGCGATGTTCCGGAAAGTGTTTGTGGACTATCATCGCCTTCTCTTATTCCTCAGAGACGACGAAAAAATACTTCAAGAAGGGTCGAAAGTTATCACTTCTGTACTTGAACTTGAAGAAGTCTACAATAAACACATCACTGGAATCCGAATTGCCCTCAATCAAGAAACTGAGGCTCACCAGTTCAACCATGAGCGTTACCCGCAGAAAGTGAATGAAACCGATGCTGTAAAAACAGCTTTCGATAAAGAAATGATCGCGCCTTTATCGAAATTTCGGAAAACCTTTATGGCATACGTCGAGTCAATTCAAGAATCTCTGTCGATCGGGAACACAGCGCTTGCGGATATAGCGCGCCAACAAACCGATAGAGGGAAATAGGCCGGCCTCGAACATCCGAAGATATTTACTGGACCTGTGGATTGGTAGTGACCCGTCGAAAATGCCGGCTCGAGTTTCAAAAGAAGTGAATAAAGACTCCAATGAACAATCAGCATAACAATGCCGCTGGACCAGACAATCTGCTTTGTCACGAGTTTTGCGTGCGCAAAACCCGCGCCAATCCCTCGTTGTCACTCGGGCCGCTGCTTGCAGGTCAGCTCTTTGTTATATGGTATCCGCATTCGTGAAGAGTTGCTTAAACTAAAAAGGAAAGGTCTAAATGAGAGATTCGTGGTTCGGCGACTCCTACGACATCGTTAAGCGGTATTTCATCGGTGAACTAAAGGCGATCGGTTACCAAGTTGTGTTTGATCCATCCTTCATGGTCAATATGAGGGAAAAGAAGCGGTTTTACCATTTCATAGGAGCCGCCGAGAAGTACGAAAACAAGTCAGAAAAGACTGCAATTGTTCTTGATCCAGATACGGGAATTGGAAAAGGCAGAAAGCAGACGCATGTATCTTTATCCTACATCATCGAAAAAACCGATCATCACGATATCGTTTTGACGTTCGATCAATCGTTCAGTCGAAGCGTGCCTAAAGACGATCAAATGGAAAGAAAACTAACTGAAGCAAAGGATCATGATAGGTACGGATTCTACTACGATTCTCATGCCCCATTTCTCTTTGTAGCCCGAAAGAAATCAACTCTTCAGGAAATCAAACAACGACTCACCGATTCTGGCCTTCCAAAAGAAAGACTGATTGAATTGCTTCTTTGAAAATGATTATCGAATACATGAAAAGCTTGTACTTCCGAAAAGATCAAGAAAACAATGGAACAATGACGAAGAAATGAGAGAAGAAGTATTACTGAAATATGAAAGCAGACAAGCCTTCGAATGTTATCGAATTGCGAACGAGTCACTTGGCTTAGCAAAAACAGCCGATGAAGATTGGCTAATAAGACATCATTGTGTCACCGGCACTATTTTTATCGCGTTCGCATTCGAGGGAATGATAAATCACTATGGACGGATATATGAAAAATCATGGAACTCTTTGAAGGAAACAAGAAAGGACCTTCATAAGAGGGTCTTTGCGTGGGTGAAGCTACGGGGCGACTACTGTGGTACAACAGCTTACCAAAAGATAAATGAATGCATGGACATAAGAGATGCCATAGCTCACGGTAAAACGAAGGACGAAAAGAAAACAATAGAAATTGATAAGTCAAATAGAAGTGAGATGATCAAGCAGGTGTTATCAACACCACCCGTTGTTCATGACCAAATTAGCATTGAAAAACTAGAAGAATACATCGACGCAACTGATAAAATACAAAAAGACATTGAGGAAAACGGTCATTATCCTGATAGGAAAAACGCCGCAACGGGAGAAGATAGACCTCTTGGCGAATGGCCTTTGTCAAATTCCGGTGTTTATGTTGTCGGCGCGTGTAAAACACACATAGATGGCGGACGTAAATCACACACTCTACGACTCAACGGACGTAGTCGTCGGGTGGTCTGAGAATAGCAGCCACACTGGCGATTCCTCGCACACAATGGCCCCTCCGACGATGGAGGCGGCCGAGATGTACAGCAGGGAGAAGCGCGTGCTGCTACGAGAATACCTTGAGCTGGGCTGGAGCAAGAGCGCTCTGGCTGAGAAGTTGGGAATCAGCCGATGGACGATTCACCATTGGATCTCCACCCAACAGCTGGACCGGGAACTCGACGACCGGAAGGTCGTCTACAAGAGCCGCCCGCCTGTGGAGCGCAAGATTGACCGGTACACCGGTATCATTCATGAGCGACTGGGAATCTACCCAGAACTGAGTGCAGTCAGGCTTTTCGATGAGATTCGGGCTGCAGGCTACGAGGGGAGTTACACCCAGGTCAAAGAGTACGTGAGACGGGTTCGTCCATCTCCTGTGCCAGAGCCGGTAGTGCGGTTTGAAACGCCACCGGGAAAGCGGGCTCAGGTGGACTTCGCCCATTTCAGGCTGCCGTGGGGCCGCCGGTATGCACTTCTGGTTGTGCTCGGCTACTCACGATTGCTGTGGGTGAGGTTCTTTCCACGTCAGGACGCGAACTCGCTCATGAGCGGACTTGATCAAGCGTTCAGGTTCTTTGGGGGTGTTCCGGCCGAGTGCTTGTTCGACCAGATGAAAGCAGTGGTAGTCGACGATAAGCGAGACCATGGTGGCCCTCTCATTGAGAACCTCGAGTTCATCCGGTTCGCAAACCACTGGGGATTCAAAGCCAGAGCCTGTCGGCCCTACCGGGCGAAGACAAAGGGCAAAGTGGAGCGTCCCATTCGTTACCTCAGGGAGAACTTCTTCTACGGAAGAGAGTTTGCAGGTGACGCAGACCTCGACGCTCAGCTATCAGTGTGGCTTCGTGAGGTAGCAAATGCTCGAGTCCACGGGACTACCGGTGAGCGGCCACGAGAACGGTTCGAACGCGACGAAAAGGCTGCACTTGGTCCGTTGGCCTTGAGGTCCTACCAGCGAGTCGGAGGGACACCGCAGAACAAAACCGGCAAGCAGGCCCACGTGGTCCCGTTTGTTGAAGTTGAGCGTCGCCCACTTGAAGTCTATAGCCAGGCGATTGGAGGTGGACAGTGAAACGTTCGACCTCCTCGCGCCGAGACACCATTCGTTCAATGCTCGCTGATCTGAAGATGCCTGGAGCACTTGAGGCCTCGGATGAGATCCTCGCCGAGGCAGATGGAGGAGCCATCACCGCGACAGAGGCCATTGAGAAGCTGCTCGGGGCACAGATCTCACTGAGGAACAACCGCAGACTGCAGGCGGCGATGAGATCTTCTCGACTTCCGGCCGTGAAGACGCTTGAAGAGTTCGACTTCGCGTTCCAGCCATCAATCAAGCGCGAGCAGATTCAAAGCCTCGCTGAGCTCGGGTTCCTCGAGCGAAAGGAAAACGTGGTACTCCTTGGTCCTCCGGGAGTCGGGAAAACACACCTAGCCATTAGCCTCGCGATTGCCGCAGCAAAGTTCGGGCGGAGGGTCTACTACAGCACGCTCGCAGACCTCGTTTCCGGGCTTGAAGAGGCTCAGGCCAACGGAAACCTCAAGCGTCGGCTTTCAGTGCTCACGCATCCATCGCTGATGGTCGTCGACGAGATCGGCTACATCCCCATCAGCCAGACAGGAGCCATGCTCTTCTTTCAGCTCATGAGCCGACGCTACGAATATGCTTCAACAGTGCTAACCTCCAACAAAGGATTCGACGAGTGGGGCGAAGTCCTCGGAGACGATGTGATGGCCGCTGCTCTCATTGACCGCGTGCTTCACCACTGCCACATCGTGAACATCCGTGGCAACTCCTACAGGATGCGCCAGCACTCAGAAGTCTGGAAGGCGATGCACCCGGAAGTCAGCGAAGAACTCTCTCAGGAGGCCACGACGAACTGAAGAACACACCAGCGGAGTGTGTGATTTTCACCCGCCCCTACCTGTGTGATTTTCGCCCGCCGTTGACAGTTTACGAGTTTTGAATAAATGACAGACTCGATCATGGGTCGTGGCGACATATCGAAAGACTGTCTTGATCATGATGCATCGGAGCGGGATCAGACGGAATAGCGTAACTCCTGATACCATATAACATAGCGTTGGAGCTGACGGTTGCTTTGTCACGCCTTTTGCGTGCGCAAAATGCGCGCCAATCCCTCCCGTTGGTCGGGCCGCACCCCGCAGCTCAATTCGGTGTTAGATTGCCGACCATACGGTCAGCAAAGATTGGCTCACGAAGATAGATAGCCTTTATCGCATCCGGTTGATATAGAGCATACATAGAACCACCTCGTTTGAGATACGGACTCGAAGACATCCTGTATTGACATTCGGCATCCACGAGATAAACTCACCATGTGACGTTCAACTGGAACGACGAGAAGAATGAACTCCTCAAGCGAACGCGGAAGATATCCTTCGAGGAAATCGTGATTGCGATTGAAGAAGGACGTGTCGTCGACGTTGTGAAACACCGGAACACGAATCAATATCCGAACCAATACATTTATCTGATCATGTATCGCGACTACGTTTGGGCGGTTCCATATGTTGTGGACGAAAAAGCGGGAGAGATTTTTCTCAAAACGATCTATCCGAGTAGAAAACTAACCCAACAATATCGAGAGAAGAAGGAGCGTTAAAAGTCGATGAATAACGAACAGAATCGGTTCGACTACATAGACGATGATGAACGCGACACGATTGGGAGTCTTGAGGCAGGCGAATGGACCGCGGTCGCCGACGTTGAACAGCGTAAGTCAGAAGCGATCGAAACAGCACGGTCTACGATGAGGAAGGACCGACGAATGAACGTGAGGATTTCAGAGCGCGATATGCGAAACCTGAAGATTCGGGCCGCAGAAGAGGGAATCCCATATCAAACGCTGGTGACCATGGTTCTACACAAGTACGTGACCGGACAACTACGAGAAGCGCGGTAATTCGGCAATCTAACAAGTCGGTTGACCGGACGTGGCTATCGTCACGGTTCTTGCTTGCGCAACAACCGCGCCAATAAACGCCACGCAGGTCACCTCTGCGTTATCTGCCATCAAGGTATATTCGAGAAGATGGGCTCTATTTGCTACGGATCAGTCGGAGTATAATTGGGATGATGAATGTCCGTAGATTATCTCCCGAAATTAAGAAGGATCTGCTTATCGCGATAGACTACCTCAAGTCCGTCGGCTGCACCGAAATATTCGTATTCGGATCTGCTGCGACAGGAGAAGTGACTAAGGATTCAGACTTAGATCTTGCCGTAAGAGGGATCAAACCGGCGGATTTCTTTTTCGTGTATGGCGAGTTACTCATGCGGCTCACGCGATCAGCTGACCTTATCGATCTCGATATCCAGAAAAAATCTGGACAACAACTGATGGATAGCGACAGCCTCAAACGCGTCGCGTGATATGGATTATCGTACGTCCGTTGTTCAAGAATTCGAGAACTTCGAAACAGAGTTAGATTTCATTACAACGCTTCAGAAAAAACAGAGGACAATAGAACTCGATGATGTCGAAATCCGCGCCGCGGCGTTCTCTCTTTCCGCCATTTACAACGGGATTGAAAAGGTTCTCGTTTACATTCTTCGGAACCGAGACAACGAGAAGTCCGATGGCCCGAACTGGCATGCGGCGCTACTCAAACGATCGAGCGAAGCTAACTTAATCTCGGAAGAAACGGAAAACGAACTCAAAGGATTTATGGCTTTTCGGCACTTTGTACGGCACGCGTATAGCTTCGAGATTGATGCGAACGCAATCCAATCAATCATTGAGCGATGTTCAACACTTGTGATGCGTCTCAAACAGGAAGTATTAGCAAACATCGCCGAGAGAGAACCGAAAACCAAAGGTGATATTTGACAGCAGATAACCTATCGCTGGACCAGACAAGCTGCTTTGTCACGTGTTTTGCGTGCGCAAAACCCGCGCCAATCCCTCGTTGCCACTCGGGCCGCTGCTCGCAGGTCAGCTCTTTGTTATGTGGCATCGAGATGTTCATCGATCATGAGCATGATATGTACATGAGGGGTTTCTCATGAGAATAAAGTATGAAATTATGAACATGAATGGATGCTAATCGACCGAACAACGATCTCAGAAAACTCCCGCCGATTGTTGATCTTGAAACACCGAACATTCTCAACGGTGCAATCCGAGCAAATCGAGAACTCGCAACGCTCAACGGCTACTGCTCGCTTCTTCCGAATAATATCATTCTATTGAACACGATTATTCTCAAAGAGGCGCGGGCAAGTTCAGAAATCGAAAATATCATCACAACCCAAGATGAACTTTATCGGGCCCTCGTGGTCGAAAACCAAAGCATCGAACCGGCGACAAAGGAAGTCCTCAACTATCGCTCCGCATTGTGGACCGGAACGAATCTTCTCAAAGAAAAAAGTCTCCTTACGACAAACATTATTGAAGCGGTACAACGAGAATTGGAGCAGAACGATGCCGGTGTGCGCCGGCTGCCCGGGACAGCATTAGTAAATGATCTCACCGGCGAAACCGTGTATACGCCACCAGATAATGAGGCAACGATTCGCGATCTCTTATCCGACCTCGAAATCTATCTGAACACCGACGATTCCCCGATTGATCCGCTCATCAAGATGGCTGTTGCCCATTATCAGTTTGAAGCGATTCATCCCTTCTATGATGGAAACGGTCGAACCGGTCGGATCATGAACGTACTCTATTTGATCAAAGCGGGATTACTGGATTCCCCAATTCTGTATTTGAGTCGGCATATCATCAAGAACAAGACGCGATACTATCAACTGATACAGGCCGTACATTCCCACAATCAGTGGGAGGAATGGATCGTGTTCATGTTGGAAACGGTCGAAATCACGGCGCGTGCGACACTCGAGACGATCAAGGAAATTAGGGCTTTGTTGAATGAGACTGTTGAACGATGCCGAGTAGAGCTCCCGAAAACGACATACTCCAAAGAACTCATTGAACTGCTCTTTACGCAGCCCTACACGAAGATTGAACATGTTGTTGCGAGTGGTATCGCGGAACGGCGAACAGCAAGCAAATACCTTCAACAACTGGAAGAGATTGGTGTCGTCAAGTCGCTCAAGATGTGGAAACACACGATCTATATCAACCACCACCTGATGGACGTTTTAGGTCGCGCGGGCTGATGCCACATAACATAACACTGGACCAGTCAAGCTGCTTTGTCACATGTCTTGCTGTGCGCAAGACATGCGCCAATCCCTCCGCCTACGGCTCCGGGCCGCATCTTGCAGGTCAGCTCTTTGTTATGTGGAATAAAAATATTAGAAACTTGATTCGTGAGCTTTGGCGAATACTATTATTGGTCAACTGGAAGCGTACAAACTATCGATCAGTAATGGCGAGCATTTAATCATGAAACGGAACGGAATTGAGGAATCGAAGCAATACCGAGAAACTACCGTTCGTATGGAAATGATGATCCACCACGGCCCCATCGATTTCGGGCCATTGATACATTTGATTCGACACGAGTTCCCACCAGATTTGGCGACGAAATCCGATGCGGAACTCGTCGAAATGATGAACCAGTCGTACGACGCGAACACTGACTCGATAATCATTGCAACACGCGATGGCAAAGAAGTCGTAGGTCTACTCAGATATGGCTTCTGGCCTCGCGGCGAGGCGCAAACACAAACCGTACATATATTTGATATCGTCGTAGACGAAAAAACCAAGAGACGCGGCCTTGGCCGATTGCTCTTTCAGACAATGATTCAAGAGATTCAAAAACAAGATGTGCACCGTGTTCTAAGCCGAACGCTCAAGACATCAACGGAGTCGATTGCGTTCCATCACGCAAGTGGTTTTACGCTTGATTTCGAAACAGACGACTCTATCGTATGGCGCTTTCAAATATAGAAGACGTGACTGTCTCTGATGTGCATTAAATATTTCGTCTCGATTCCACATAACATTTCGGTGCAGCCGTCGTCGCTGGTGTCACGCTGATTGCGCCTTGCTCGCATGCGCTCGCGGCAATAAGCGCGCCACCGACGCGACGCAGCTGACCTCTACGTTATGCCGAATTGAGGGAGACCTCCTTGTTTCATTGGTCATCCGCATTTGGTACCATGGTCGTCATGCCGTCAGCTCTTAAGACACCAGCGACCATTCGCTTTCGGTGGTGGTCGGCTTCTTGGTTGTATGTCCTCACATTTCTGTTACTTGTCTCGTGTCAGGACTCTGATTCGCCGTACCGAACGATCGTGGACGAGGACTGGCGCTCGACTATTCAACTGCCGGTCGACACCGGTGGCGAACATGTGTCTTATCCTGGAAAGGACTTCCCCGGCGCACCAAATGGGTTCTACCTGTACGCCCCCGGGGATTCTGAGTCGACGGATCAACGGTATCCGTTGCTCATCTTCTTCCACGGCTTGAATGAATTGGGTAACAGCACGCGGGACGTGGCAAACCTTGCAACCGTTCTCGAGTATGGTGTGCCGATGCTGATCGATACGGGGGTGTGGGATCCTCCTGTTCCCTTTTTCGTCCTCTCGCCCCAGGGACATCCGGACTACGGGTGGTTGGGTGTGGACGAGATGATTGACAGTCTCGTGTCGCACTACCCCATTGATCCGTCGCGGATCTATGTAACGGGAATCAGTTTTGGCGCCAGCGCAGCCTGGGACATGTTGGGAATGGTCGGAGAAAATGCGACCGTCGCAGCGGTGGTTCCGATAGCTGGGTATCTCCCGGACGACAACTTCGAGCGGTATACGGACGATCGGGGGAGAGGGTTTGGGCACGTTCCGACATGGGCGTTTCACGGAGGATTGGATACGACCGTGCCGGCGGGAGGTTCGATCCGCCTGGTGGAAGCGACGCAGCACCGCCGCGCGGAGTTTCCCGCACAGTTGACACTGTTCTCAGAGAAAGACCATTTCTGCTGGGACGCCGTGTATGAGTCGGACTTTGGAGTCCAAACGGATTCTCGATGGGAGCCTTTCGATACCTCGATCTATGACTGGATGCTGCAATACCGCCGAGTGAGCCAGGTAGAGTAGGCGGCAAGCTATTTCGCAATCGGCATAACAATCGCATTGAGCAGACAGTCGCTTTGTCACGGCGACTGCACAAAGACGGCGTATGTCAGGTCGAAACGAGTAGATCTGTTGCCCGCGATCGCAGCGCCGATCGGCTCACTACGTTCGCCGCCGCAGCCTGCAGCTTAGCGTTTTGCCACACACTTCGGAGCGATTGAGGTTATCATCCGTTTGAATCGCAAGCGAAGAAGAGGGGGATGGCATGACGCATTTCAAACGTCCGCGTCCGTTGGTACGTGGCGACAGGATCGCAATAGTCTCACCGTCGTGGGGCGGCCCTCACGTGTTTCCAGACATCTACGAAACTGGCCTTTCCGCGATCCGGTCAGAGATCGGATTGGAACCGGTCGAGTTTCCAACCCCAGGATGGGTCCCGATGAGTTGGCGCGCGATCCACTAGCGAGAGCGAACGACATCAACGCGGCATTTGAAGACGATTCGATTGCAGGAATAGTTGCATCAATCGGTGGGGATGATTCTGTACGAGTGCTTCCATACTTGGACACGGATCTAATCCTTGCGCATCCCAAGATCATCATGGGTTGTTCAGATCTGTCCACTGTACTGACCTATCTGAACACTGTGGGACTCATCACCTTTCATGGACCTGTCGTCATGGCCGGGCTCGCGCAAATCCAGGCGCTAGGGGAACGATACAGATCTCACCTAGTTGATATGTTGTTCGGAAACGCGAAGTCGTACGAATACCAACCGTTTCCGGAGTACGCGCACGGCTATCCAAATTGGGTCATCCCCGAGAATCTCGGGAAGGTCAATGAGCCGATCCCAAATCCCGGCTGGGTGTGGGTCCAAAAGGCGGGAACTCAACACGGTCGCTTCTGGGGTGGTTGCATCGAAGTGCTGGAGTTTCTCAAAGGCACTGATTACTGGCCTCCTCGTTCGTTCTTCGATGACACGTTCTTGTTGCTTGAGACATCGGAGGAAGCACCTTCGCCACAACGGGTCAAACGGATGCTTCGCAACTACGGTACACAGTCAATACTCAGTCGAATCAACGGGCTCGTTTTTGGGCGACCACGCGGCTACTCGAGTGAGCAGCGTTCAGAATTGCAGCAGGTTGTCCGTGAGGTGGTAGTCGGTGAGTCTGGGAGAGACGACATCCCAATCGTCATGGATTTCGACGTAGGACACACCGACCCTCAGTTCATCGTACCGTTCGGAATCCGTGCAACCATTTCTTCGGACGACGAACGTGTTTTTCTCGATGACCCGGTTTTTCGTGAGGAATAACATGATCGCCGGAGCCGACCGTTGCTACGGCACGCCGATCACATGAATAAGGTGGCGATCTGGGTGGAACGTGCAGGCGGTTTCCCGTAACCGCCGCGCCAATCCCTCCACCTGCGGCTCCGGGCCGCATCTTGCAGGTCAGCTGAGCGTTATGTTCCATGAACTCAAATCGCGGGCTCCGCTCAACTGGCGCGTGGACCTTTCACGAAACGGCGCTCTGGAGACGGACGTTGGGTCGTCCGTGCCAAGTTTAAGAACCCATTGCAATGGGCGTCTACCCTATTGTCGCGGGTCAGACCTTCGCGGCCATAACGTTCGAGAACATCGCGATCGCCCGGAGGTTTCGCGAGGCGGCCGATGCGCCCTGCTCAGTAGCCGTCGATGGGGGCGTAAACGCCGCCACGATTCCAGCCGATTGTCGGAGCCGGCGGAGCGACCGACCGAAGCACCCAGCAGGTTTCTAAAAAACTGGAACAGCAAAGACGTCGGTGAACCCGTTTGTGTCGCCAGATACCAGATTTGTGGCAAAGGAGTGGAAGACGACCTGGCTACCATCCCCGCTGAGGGTCGGTGCGTTCCCCTCATCGTCGCCCTCGCTTCCGCCGTCGGCGACGTTTACCCGCTCGATCGTGTCGGTTACCCGGTCGTAGACAAAGACGTCGATCAGACCGTTCGTATCGCCGGCCACCAAATTGGAGGCGCTCGACTCAAAAGCCACGTAACGTCCGTCGGAACTGATTGACGGTCTCTCGCTGCCGTCGTTCGCCTCGGCCCCGTTGCTCGCCAGGCTCACCCGTTCGATAGTGTCGGTTACCCGGTCGTAGACGAAGATGTCCCCACGGGAGTTCGAATCTCCGGTAACCAGGTTGGCGGCCTCAGACGCAAACGTCACGTAGCGTCCGTCGGAACTGATCGACGGTTCTACGCTGTTCCGGTCTCCTTCTGCACCGCCTGCGTCTACGCTGACCCTTTCAATGGTGTCGGTGTCTCGGTCGAAAACGAAGATGTCGGTCCGCCCGTTGGTATCCCCGGGGACCAGGTTTGTCGCGGACGACTGGAAGGCGACGTAGCGCCCGTCCCCGCTTATCGAAGGTTGGAGACTTCCGCCGCCGGCGGATTCGCCGCCGGAGCCATCTACGCTCACGCGCTCAATCGTGTTGGTCTGCAGATCGTATACAAAGACATCGAAAAGCGCGTTGGTGTCTCCGCTAACGAGGTTCGTTGCGGCGGAATGGAACGCTACGTAGCGTCCGTCTCCGCTGATGGACGGGTCGTCGCTCTGGCCGTTACCTTCGGTTCCGCCGTCGTCGACGCTCACGCGCTCGGTGGTATTGGTCTGAAGATCGTGTACAAAGACGTCTACCGTTGCATTCGTGTCGCCGGACACGAGATTTGTGGCTAACGACCGGAACGCAACGTAACGTCCGTCCGCGCTGATTGACGGCGTGGCGCTCTGGCCGTTGCCTTCGGCTCCGCTATTATCGACGCTCACGCGCTCGACCGTTTCCGTCTGCCGATCGTAGACGAATATGTCGATCTGGCCGACCGTGTCACCAGAAACCAGATTTGAAGCCGAGGATTGAAAAGCGACATAGCGCCCGTCGGCGCTTAGAGCCGAACGTGTACTGTCGCCATTACCCTCGACCCCGTTGTCGGCGACGCTGACTCGCACGATTGAACTCCCAAAGGGGGCCTCCCAAGCCGCGAAAAGCGTCACATTCAACCCGGGCATCGTGAAGGTCGCTCCGGTTGTGTACGCCGTCCCGGCTCCGTTCGCCTCGGTGTTCCACCCGACAAAGGAGTACCCGCCACGAAGGAGAGCGCCGGTGTTGCCCAAGACGGCTACGGTAGCACCCGCCGCATATACAGTCCCGTCGACGGGAACCGCACCACTAGTGGCGCCGTTGGGTTCATAGGTCACAGAGTATCTCGACGGTGGGTCGCCGCCGGAGTCGGTTGATCCTAGAAACCACTCACAACCGCCGAGAATCACGACCGCCAACAACGCCAGAATCACACCCCTTCGCAAACGCATAATACTGCCCTCCTCCAGCCCGCCATCATCTGGACGGGCGATTAGATAAGCAAAAGAGTAGAGTTTCGGCGTCGACGAAAATTGTAAAAATCGGCGGAGTTGCCGCACTAACGCCCTGTTCTGATAGCCAGGGCGGCACTCATTGATTGTGCGTAAGTACTGCCTCCGGATGTTCTGAAACCATTTTTGAAGTCCTACTTCGTTCAGGAGGTCGATATCGGTACGCGGGGACCGTTAATATCGGCCGTAACGAGCTAGTCGCGCGCTTTCAGGTAGTAGATGCCGTGATGCGTACCCAATAATACTCCGCCCGGAATAGGATAGATCTCGTAGTCGTTGTTGGCGATGTAATTGAGGATCGATTAATCATAAACAGCCGAATCGAGATCCGTATGGGTCCATGTCCTGCCGCCGTAGTTTGAAGAGGAATACACCGCGTCGTCATTCAAGGCGACTGTAATAACTCCATCATCAAATCCCAGACTTTGAACTCTCGATCTTGATAGGGGCCTGGGAACCAGATTCATGTCTGATCCGGAATTGTCGCTGTAGTAGATCTCGTCGTTCACTTCCATGACGAGTTCGGACCCGTCAGTATCCGGCCGGTCCGAGAGATTCCCGAAACCAGTCATCCATACGAAATTCGGATTTGCCGGCCTGCCGAGTAATCTGAGAACGATAGAATCCTGCTCAATCGCGGCTATACCCTCAATTCGAAAACCACTCGGGAGATCAATGGTGTCGTCCAATCGCGAGAAGGTGCGGCCGTTGTTCCGCGACATGAAATACCCGGATGTACTGCCGATAATGATCGTGTCGCGATGCTTCTTTCCGACTCGAACGTTCGACGGCAAGCCGTTCGAGCCCGCGTCAAAGCGTTGAGATTTGCCGGTCGCAATATCGTCGAAGACCAGGGCACGATTATCCCGGGACACGATGGAGTCAACCGGCGGTCCATCTGCCAAATGATAATCATCGAACGGAACTTCGAAACTCCGATTGAAGCTCTGAGTATCCATATTTAAGACCGATATACGAGAGTCGCTTTCAAGCACGAATCCCTCGGGTGTGAGTCCTGCGAACCTCAAGTCCTCCAAATCGATGGCGTCGTTTTCCGGAAGACTCATGCCGAATATTTCGTTGTCCATCGGCAAATCGAACGTCCACGTACGTCCGCCGTCTTGACCAAAGGCCGCGAGATCTCCAATGCGCGTACGTCAGACTCATGATCGATGGATGTCGTTTGAGATGACGATAAGAACGACTTCCTGAAAATAAGACGTGGCGTGGCGTTCGAAGAAATCGCAGGATTGATGCCGGATCGGACGTACGTAGTCGTTGTCGAAATTCCTGAGAGACCCGGGCAGCAGCACTTTGTCCTGATGACTAGAGAATATACCTGGGTAGTACCATTCGTTATTGACGATGAACACTCGATCGTATTAAAGACGGCGTTTCCGAGCAAAAAGCACCATCGCCGTTACGGAGGAGGACGATGAACGATCCCGATCGCCCGATAGAGCTAACCCCGGAAGAACATGGGATAGAGCGCCAAGCCGATAAGATGGTGCCGGTAAGCCCAGAGAAACGGAAGCAGATTGAATCCATTCTCGATAAGGCGTGTAAATCGAAAACGATATGCCCTCGCCTGTCACAACAGGACCTTGAGATGGCGAAACAACGCGCCGCTCGAGAGGGGCTTCCGCATCAGACTTTGATAAGCTCTGTTATACACAAGTACGTCACTGGCCAGTTCGTCGAAACCGCCGAAGTGAGGAAGGCGATCGGTCCGCGAGGCGCGAACGACGCGATGTAACAACTCGCTACAGTTGACGCGACTGAGCTCCGCGTTAAGGCCAAGGAGAAAACATGGAACTTATTCACTTAGACCGCACGGATGAACTATACAAAGACGCCTTAGATTTACGGTATGACTTGTTCTTTCGAGCTCCTGGCCTTCCAAGGGAAGTAATGTTTGACGCCCTCGAAAGTAGTAGTTTTCATATTGCAGCGATAGAAAATGGATCGTTGTGCGCGTACGGACGATTGAGCGAAGAAAGCCCTCGAGTCTTTAAGATTTCTCAGATGGTCGTTCGCCCAGACATGCAAGGTCAGGGTATAGGCACTATCGTCCTTACGAAACTGACAAATGAAGCGCTCGCCAAGGGAGCGGAGGAAATATACTTAAATGCGAGGTTGCATGCCGTATCAATGTATGAAAAATCGGGCTTTAAGGTTTCAGGTCAACCTTATGTGGCCAACAATACGGAAATTCCTCACGTAAAGATGGTCAGACGCGTATAGATTTCCCACAACAAAGCGTTTAAGAGTGACAACAAAACGCGTGCCGATGTTCGTTCTGCTCAGAGTGCAACACGCTTTTTCGTTGCACCGGAACAAGGGCTTAGACCGCCAAAACGCCGCGGTCTTACGAGTGGCAGTTTTTGGGCGACCGGACCCACTAGTTCCCATCGGGCTACGGTCTTTCTGGTGATAGAGCAGTTGGCTTCTGTAGACCGCGAGTTCGGCTATACTGATCTGGATGTACTTCTCTCATAGCTTTACGGCTCCAATCGGTATCTACGACTTTGGGAAGTACTTCTACACCGTTGTCTACATACCCAACGACGTGACGAATGATCTGCCGATGAAACAACATCCGCGGCTTCGCGTCGAGGCCGAGATAGACTCGGTCCCTGTCGAAGGAACGCTGATGCCAGACCAACTGGGTTCCGCGCAGACCAAACACCTCGTTGGGACTCTTGGTCCGGAAGGACAACGGTTGTGGTACCTCATGACACCGCGAAAGTTGTTGAAGTCGATCGGGAAGGCAATCGGCGACGATGTGGATGTCAGACTGCGGATGGCTGACCAGGATGCTGTGGCAGTACCCGAGGCGCTCGCGGTGTTCCTTTCCGAAAACGGCGATGTCGCAGCGGTGTGGGATTCTTTGACGCCAGGGAAACGCCGCGGCTATGCCCACCAAATCGCGACGGCCAAAACATTCCCAACCATCAAACGGCGCCTTCAGAAGTTGGCGAACGAGCTATTGGGGCGCCACGAAGAATAGAGCCGATTGGGCGACTTCCTCACGTCAAGTGGGGTGCAAATAGAACTGAGTCGTTGGATCGTTGTAGATCTAATTTACCCGTGCCTCGATCCGTCGTTGCGTCCCTATCCGGCGCGGCTTATCAAGCGTGAACCGAGCCAGATGAACCAGACGATCTGAAGCAAGCCAAAGACGATACCCAGAATCTCGCCGAGTCCCGGGATGTCGGAAAGAATTCCGGCGGCACCGATAACGATGCCCAGGTAGTTGAGCGTCCGGGGGAGCGGCCGCCCGACGACCGCACCGTCATCCGAGGCACCGTTCTTGGACGGGGAAACGCGGAGAGCCGCGATGCTCAGCAGGAGGATCCAGACGCCTCCGACGATCTCGCTTCCGCCGCCGATGCCGTCGTGAACGAGTTCGACCGCGGTCCAGACCGTGTAGGCTCGATCGGGATCGACCGCCACCATTTCCACGACCGCGTACATTCCAACGTTAAATATCATTCCCGCCGCAATGAGGATGGTCGCCCAGATGATTCCGAAGACCGTCGCAACGTCTACAAGTGCCGGCGTCTGGTTTCGCAGTTTTTCGCGAAGGGCGAGAGAAAGAACGACCAGGAGAACGCCAAAGAGAATATAGGCGACAAACATCATCCCGTACATTGCGCCGGTGTTCGCGGCGAGCAAGGAAACTTTCTCACCAGCATCGCTGACGCCTGGGTAGTCGACGAGTACGAGGAAGAAGATCATTGCAAAGATGTAGGCGGCACCGTGATAAAGGGCGGCTACCCCACCCCAACGTTGTAATCTCATACATGTTCCTCCTCGGTCATCTCTAAATCAAACGCTGCGGAGATGTCGAACTGTTCCCCGAGCTCGCGCAGAATGCCTCGCGCCCGTTCGGCGGATCGGAATCAGCTCTTCGGGATCACCGTAGACGTAACGGCCTCGTAACGGATTAGATCTCGATGCTCGCAAGAGCAATCAGAAAAATCGTAGAGTATTGGCGGGCGAAAAACAACATCCGATAATCTGCTCTTCGTAGCTCATAGCACGTAATACCGGGCTAAGGACAATTCGGACTGGGCCAGCATGTTGGGTGGCGGCCTGCCGGGATTTCAGCGTGGAGACGGATTTGTGGTGATAGCCAACTAAATCGGTGTGCGATTGGAGTTTCAGTGAAGATCATCAAAGAGCGCCGTTTATCGAACGAGCAAATAAAGAGTATTCAAGAACTGTACAAAGAGTGTAACGATCACGACGGGACTCAATACGTATTCGATGAAGATACGGATTTTCAGGCAGAACTAGACGTAAACACCTTTCAGCTGTGCGATGGTTCAAAACTACTTTCAACACTGACTATTTTTGCTCCAACACGTATCGAAGCTGAAGTAATTGCTTTAACGCAGCCCGATCAAAGGAAACACGGCCTTTTTACTTCTCTGCTGCAATGCGCGAGAGATGAAGTACGTCGCCGCGGTATCACATCTCTCCTATATGTGTGCGATTCAAAATCCGTGAGTGGAATGCAAACCTTATCGCATTTAGGAGCTCGATATGAATACTCCGAATATCTCATGCGGTACAACTCTGGTTCTCAAAAGCGAAACGATGATACTCGGAAAATCGGCATATCAGTTGCGACAGAAGAAGAAAAGAATGAACTCATTCGTATTCATAGCGCTGCATTTGGTGAAGACATGCAGGTCTCAGCGGAAATAATAAATGAGTTCTTCTCGAGCAGTAGACGAGAGTTCTACTGCGTGAAGCAAAACGATAAAGCAATTGGCATGATCGGCGTCTATTCTGAGTTAGATAGAGACTACATTTACAATTTTAGTATCGCACATAAATACCAAAAAAAGGGAATCGGAAAACTCGTCCTGCAAAAAGTCGTTGATATGTATAAAACTGAGGACAGAGAAATCGTCTTAGAAGTTCGCGCGGAGAACAGTTCCGCATTACGAGTATACGAAGATGTCGGGTTTTCAATCGCTACCGAGTATCAATACTACAGAGATGCGGAGGCACCGGACGGCGGGGCTAAGAAGACAGCGTCGGCGCGAGGTGAGGATGAGCTCGGTTTAGATGGATATCGCCGCGATTTTCTCGGAACGACCCTTTATTGATATTTGGTACTTCTTTACCGGGCTGACCCGCTTGCGCACCTCGAGATATGTCGCTTCATCTATAAGGATATCCCGATCGATTTCCCTGGTAAGTTTCTCCAGCCGTGCCGCGATGTTGACGGTATCTCCAAGCATCGTGTATTCCTCAAGCCGGATTGAACCGATCAGTCCGGCGAACACCTCGCCGGTGGCAATGCCGACACCGGCCTCAATCCTCTCACTCAGGTAATCGGGCCGGACATCGTTATAGGTGTCCAGGTAGTTCTGTATTTTCTCGGCGACGTTTACCGCGTTAAACGCATCCGCACCCGTTTCAATGGGTGCCCCGAAGCTGGCCATCAGTCCGTCTCCGAGCAGTTTGTTAACCGAACCGTGGTTTCCGTAGACCAGATCCATGATGTCGACCAGAATATCACTGAGAAACGACGTAAAGACTTCGGGCTGCAGCTGCTCGGCGATCTTGGTGGAGTTCTTGATATCGAAAAAGAGGATGCTGACTTTTCTCCTCCCGGATTCAAGGGGATTGCGGCCGGTTTTCTCGACGTATTCCACGAGGTCGTCCGAGCCGTAGCGCATGAGCAGCATGGTTTCGCTCAAGAGACTCTTCCGTTCATCCCTCACCTTCTCTCGTTCCGATTTGAGACGGTTGAAATAGTCCTGAAATGCTTTGCGTATCTCACTTCGAGTTCGGACAATTCCGTAATACCCCTGTATCTCATCTCCGTTCTTCCAACTGATCGCGTCGACAAGACAGAAGAGGTTATTACCATCCCGGCTCTTTAAAACGATCTGATAATCCTGTACGGACCCATTGGACTCGATCTGATTCTGATACTCCAGGCGATCGGTCTGGTTCTCATAGAGCTGATGAACGTCCCGGCCGATCAGTTCATCGGTGGAGTATCCGGTCAATTCGGCAAAGGTTTTATTCACCTCCAGAAACTTACCGTCCCGCGAAGTAATAAACATCGCCTGGCCGCTGCTTGAAAAGAAGTTGTTGAACGGGCACTCGTGGTTGCATCTTCCGTTTCCGCGGATCACGTGACTGCCTCTTTGGTCAAAGCTTCTTTGGGAATATCCAGGATAAAGTCGGTAAACTCACGGGGCTTTGATCGTATGCTTAGGCTTCCGTTCATTTCCGACACCAGACTGCGGATCAGCCCCATACCCACGCCCTTCCCGGCGATGCGGTCCGGTTTCTCCGCTGTTGAAAATCCGTTTGAGAAGATCGCTTTTACGGCATCGGCGTCGCTGAGGCGTTGTCCATCCGCTTTAATCAGCCCGTATTCCAGCGCCTTTTTTCTCAGCCTCTCGGGTTGAAGACCCGACCCGTCGTCGCGGACACGTATGGAGAACTGGTCCCCCCGTTCTGATAGATGAATACTGATCCGTCCTTCCCTGTTTTTGCCCGAAACATCTCGTTCATCAGGCGTCTCGATCCCGTGATATACCGCGTTCCGGATGAGCTGTACGAGGATTGTCTTTAATTTCCTGGATTCTCCCCGAGCAAGCAGATCTTTTAACGCAGGATCAGCGACAAGTTTTACTTGTTTGTCGTACTGCATTCCGAGGCGGTTGGTCATGTCCTGCAGCTGACCGATAATCGAGCTGTCTCTATCAAGGGCTGAAGCCAGCCCCTCCCTGGAATCGGTATCCATATTGAGCCATTTGCCGAGGAGGTCTTTCACATTTGCGGCAGTACGCTGCAGATCACTGAAAATGAGGGTAAGAGCGAGAAAATCTTCGGCAAGAATACTGTCCTTCGCGAGGATGGCTTGTATTTCGACTTCAAGCTGCTCAGCCTTTTCCGCGATAAAATCGATCATGAGCAGTTCAGCTTCACCCTTTATCGTGTGCGTATGCATAAAGGTCCGCTCGAGACGTCGCCGGTGATCGATCCCCTCGCTCTGGAAGCCGGTATTGATCGCCCGAAGTTCGGTATCCAGAC
This sequence comes from Alkalispirochaeta sp., assembly GCA_965601745.1. GTDB lineage: Bacteria > Spirochaetota > Spirochaetia > DSM-27196 > Alkalispirochaetaceae. Next base: position 3,644,259 of record OZ271836.1, on the reverse strand, counting down.
TCTTGAGGTAGTCCATCATGATCTCGGGTTCGATGTGCAGCGTCTTATACAACAATTCCATCTCGGACCGTTTTTCGGCTTTTGCCTGTTCAATTTCTCGCGACAGTTTTTTCTGCCTCGTTGTATCCCTGACCATCACCAGCAGCTCGCGAACTTCGTCGTTTTCGACAATTCGCTTGAACTGGAAATTGAGATGTTTGACAGCTGTCGCGCCGCTTGAATCGTTTATGGCGAACTCCGCATCCGTCAGCGGGTTGAGTTTCTCGCATTGTCGCCATGACACCGATGCGTCAAAACAGAGATCGAGAAAATCTCCCAGAGTCGCAGCCTTCTGCGCACCGAGAAAATCATCCATGAGAGCGTGCAATTCAACGCCCGCCAGGGATTTGCTGTTAAAAATACCCCCCAGGGCCGTTGAATAATGGGGACCAATGGTGCCGTCTCTGTGAAGAATGAAAATTCCGTCGGTTACATTGTGGAGTATGTCCAGGTATGCCGATTTCTCGACGGTGTTTTCCTCGAGATTATCCAGGACCTGGTTGTACATGCTGGCGATCTGACCGGCTTCGGTGAACGGCTCGATCGGCGCGCGAAGCGTAAGATCTCCGGTTCGCCTCTGAGAATCCATCGTCACATAGAGATCGAGGATTTCGGTGGTAACGCCATGCTCAACCATATTTAGTCCCGATTGCTCTTCTTCAGGGGTTACCCGCAGGCGTAGTCCGGGTATGGCATTGAGGACTTTCAGGAATAGGAATGCAACGGTGAATGCCCAGATACCGCAAGCTACAATTCCGAGCGCTTGTACGCCGATCTGATCCAGCCGGCTGAGCCCCGTACCGAGAGTATCGAGGTCTCCGAATATGCCTACCGCCAGGGTGCCCCAAATCCCGGCACTCAGGTGCACGGGAATCGCACTTACCGCATCGTCAATCTTTAACCGCCACAACAGTTCCTCGGAGAAGAGCATTACGGCGCCGCCAACGAGGCCGATGAGCAAAGACTGAGCCACGGAAACGACATGAACCGCGGCGGTTATTGCCACCAGACCGGCGAGGGCGCCGTTCATCACCAGGGTCGCGTCGGGCCTTTTCCGCAGCGGCCATCCGATGGCAAGGGAACCGATCATCCCGGCGGCGGCAGAGATACTCGTCTTTAGGATGATCGCCGGAACATCAGCGCTCATCGACAGCGTCGATCCACCATTAAATCCGAACCATCCAAACCAGAGGAGAATGACACCAAGAACCACCATCGGTATGTTGCTACCGTTTATGTCATTGCGGCGACCGTCTTCTTGGAACCGTCCGGTTCGCGATCCGATGATCAGGAGGATGGCCAGGGCAACCCAGCCGCCGAGAGAGTGGACAACCGTTGATCCCGCAAAATCGACAAAACCGATCGCTCCGAGCCAACCGGTTACCTCACCTTGCAGAGCACCGCCCCAAACCCAGTGCCCAAAAACGGGATAGAGGATCAGGGATAACAGGACGGTGGAAATGATGTAACTGCTGTAGCGCATTCGCTCAGCGACTGCACCGGATACGATGGTGGCGGACGTGGAGCAAAACATGGCGTGAAACAGAAAGAATACCGCGCCCCATGATCCGAGCGGTTCGAACAGGAAATTACTCCCCCCAAAGAAACCAAAGAGGCTCACGCCGAACATCAGTCCGAATCCGAACAGCCAATAGCTAAGCAACGATGCGCCAAGGTCGGTAAGGTTTTTGATTGCCACATTGATGCTGTTTTTGCTACGCGTGAGCCCGGACTCGACCATGGCAAACCCGGCCTGCATAACAAATACGAGGGCTGAGGCAACAATGATCCAGAGCGTATCGAGAAGACTTATATTTTCCATTATTCCAGCCCTATCCCCAGGTGACAGGTATGCCCCTTCCATTTGATCGGAATGATAAATACCGGCGGGCGGAGTTTGATGACGATATCTTCGATATTTCCCTTGATGATGATGGGGACCGAGATATTGAATGAGCTACCAAAGAACTCTCTCATGTTGCCGGTAATCGTGTTTGTCATTTCACCGATGAGATCGTACAGACCCTCATCATCCATTTCCTCTTCGCCGAGGATAAACTGCCCGAAGCTGTCCAGTAGGGCGCGGTTGGCGGTGAGATACACACCGCCTTTTTGGTACCCGGAAATCCCGATAACTCCGGTGAAATCGAAGGTGCCGGTTTGTTCATCCTTTATGTACGGCAACGACATCTCTGCCTGTTCGTCGGTTATCTGCGTAAAGTAATTGGTAACGACCTGAATAAACCCTTTTAGCTCCTGTTCTGTCATACCGGGACCTCCAAAATCTCGGCAATTTCCTCCCGCAACTGGTTTTGGGTAAAAGGTTTTGAGAGAAAACCCGCCGCGCCGAGTTTCAACGCCGCAAGGCCGGTGGCCGGATCTTTTAATGCGCTGATGATCAGGACCTTGGCCCGTTTATTTATGGCTTTCATTTCCTTGAGGCAGGAAAGGCCGTCCATTCGCGGCATGGTAATGTCGAGGGTCACAAGGTCGGGAGACTCCCGGCGGAAGATTTCAAGCGCATCCTGCCCGTTCCCCGTTGTACCTACCAGCTCCAGGGAGAACTCCGAGAGATATTTTGCAATTGCGCGGCGCATTATGTTTGAGTCATCAACAATGAGCAGTTTCACACGCACCTCCGCAGTTAGCAGGCAAATTGCGTGCCAAAAAGAATTGCGGAGAGATGGATGGTGGCTTTACGTGATTCTGAGACTCAAGTTCGACCTAACCCCGTCATTCCGGCGCGTGCAGCGGACAAACCGCGCGGATTTATCGTCGAACTTTGCGAAATTCGGGCGGCGAGCAGTGTTTTCTCAAATTCTGCGGATATTCTGTTAGTTTCCACGCCTTAGGCGGGATTTTATCTTAGTAACTTCCAATGTCGCGTGTACTACTTCCGTGTATGCCGTTTTTCGATAAATGACATCAGTGTAGTCTTCTGCCCGTTATGAACCCGAAACTGTTCACGGTCGAAGTCGTCTCGCCATTACAGGCGGCCTTGCGGAAAGATCCCCAAGAGAAGCGGATATATATCGGAGTAAACGACGTCGCGCGTATGCGGCGCCGGATGACTCACGCGGCGCCGGAGCCCCGACGGGGCAGCACCCAGTTCGCGCGCGGGAAGTGGCAGGTGTACCCGTTGGGATAGCGCTCCAGATAATCCTGATGCTCGGGTTCAGCCTCCCAGAAATCACCCGCCGGCTTGACCTCGGTCACCACCGGTCCCGGCCAGAGCCCGCTTGCCTCCACATCCGCAATGGTGTCGAGCGCCACCTGCTTCTGCGCCGCATCCGTATAGTAGATCGCGGATCGATAGGAGCGACCGATATCATTGCCTTGTCGGTCCTGCGTCGTGGGATCGTGGATCTGGAAAAAGAACTCAAGGAGCTGGCGAAACGAGATTTGTTCAGGATCGAACCGGATCTCGATCCCCTCCGCGTGATCGCCGTGATTGCGATAGGTCGCGTTCGGGACGTCACCGCCCGTATAGCCAACGCGGGTCGCCTGAACGCCAGGCAGCTTGCGGATCAGATCTTGCATACCCCAGAAACAGCCACCGGCCAGAATTGCGCGTTCTTGTGTCATGAGATGTCCTCCACTTGATCCACGTACTCGCCGTATCCCTCCGCCTCCATCTCGTCTCGATGAACAAAACGAAGCGCCGCTGAGTTTATACAATAGCGCAGACCGCCGCGATCCGACGGACCGTCCGAGAAGACATGGCCTAAATGACTGTCGCCATGCGCTGAGCGTACCTCGATCCGGATCATGCCGTGCGAGGCGTCGCGCAACTCCTCTACATGGGCCGGGACGATCGGCTTGGTAAAGCTCGGCCAACCGCTACCAGAGTCGTATTTGTCGCTGGAGGCGAACAGCGGTTCGCCGGAGACAACGTCGACGTAGATTCCCGGCTCTTTGTTATGAAGATACTCGCCGGTCCCCGGTCGCTCCGTACCATTGAGCTGGGTGATCCGATGCTGCTCCTTGCTCAGCGCCTTTATTGCGGCATCGGATTTTGTATATACACGCTTTTGCGTCATCATCGTTCTCCGTTTTGCTCTACTTCACGTGATTTATCGTAATCTAATAGTAGGTAAACTTATTTCTGACGGCAAGCGGAACACGTTCGGTCGGCAATGGACGCCGACCAATTCACCATAACAATTGCTGTTCGCAGTATGCCGGTGACGACCGCGCGTCGAGTCGCCGTGGTTCGTACACCGGGTGTATACGCGCTCGGCGTTTTTAAACGTCCCGCGAGCTGATATCATGAGCGTTTGAGATGTCGTCGACATTCGGGGGGCGTTGATGGGTAGAAAGTCAGCTGATTTCTGTGCAATTCCAACTAACATCATCACGGGTTTTCTCGGTGTTGGGAAAACCTCCGCAATCCTTAGCTTACTCAAAACAAAACCCGAACAGGAGCGTTGGGCCGTCCTGGTAAACGAGTTTGGAGAAATCGGCCTCGACGGCAGGCTCATGGAAGGCGACTACGGCCCAGACAATGGCGTGTTTATCCGTGAAGTATCCGGCGGGTGTATGTGCTGTACCGCCGGGGTAACTATGCAGGTCGCCCTGACCCGACTCTTGTCGGAGGCAAAACCCGATCGTCTGCTTATCGAGCCGACAGGATTAGGGCACCCCAAAGAGGTGCTCCAGACCCTATCCTCCGAATACTACCGCGATGTGTTATCGATTCGAAGAACCGTAACCCTCGTAGACGCGCGCAAGCTCGTCAATCCTCGGTACACCTCGCACCAGACCTTTCGTCAACAAATCGCGATGGCCGATATCGTCGTTGGGAATAAAACGGACCTGTACGAGGACGGCGACGCCGAGCATTTGATCGAGTTTGTCCGGAAGCTCTCCCGTCCGAATACACCGGTGATATTTTCCGAACACGGACGGATCGCGCTTGAGGAGCTTGAGAATCAGGCGACACTCGTGCCGGCCGACGAGCATGAGCATCACCACGGCCATCACGATCACCACGACATCATTGCCGGTGAGGCGCCGTTTCCCGAGATCGGGTTTATCCGAGCAGTGAACGAGGGAGAGGGCTACCGCAGTGTCGGATGGCGATTCCACCCCGAGAAAGTCTTTGATCGAGAGGCCTTGTTCTCCTTGTTGCCAACAATAGAAGCCGAACGACTCAAGGCGATATTTATCACGCGTGAAGGCATATTCGGCTTTAATAAAACAAGCGACGGACTGGTCGTTGGAACGATCGACGAATGCATCGACAGCCGGATTGAGATCATCGCCGACATCGTGGAAGAGACCCTCGAGAAAGAGCTTCTTGCCTGCCTTACCGATTGAGAGATTAGACGTGAGTTCCACGACGAACAGCTATTTCGCGAGATAGGATCGCTGGACACGAACCGGAGGTGCGCGAACAACGCAGCGCGGCGAGGGTCTCCGGCCGAATCCCGCCCCAATCGCGGTTCGTACGAGTTACCCTCCGCGAAACTCTCGACCAACACCGTTGGTTCGCGATTGAACTGGGTCTTTCCGTTTTCGAGCGGCATGACTGCGCACTTTTGGTTGTCGCGTATGTGCATACCGGACAGCGGTACCGACCAGCCGAACTCACGCCCGTCTTCGAAATAGATCAACGGGTGTTCATACGACTGTGTCATGTTCCCGATGCCGGCGCGATAAGCGGCCTCGGTCGGTCCGTCCTTGGGAAACTCGACATTGAACCTCTCGATTGGACAATGCGACGCGATGCGTTTGTCGGAAACGTTCCGACAAGAAGAAAGCAGATCTAACCGGGCGAGAATTAAGAGGGAACCCGATTACGTCAGTAGACGGTCTTGCCGTGGCTCCTAGCAAACTTCTGGTCGTATTGGTCGTAGAGATCGCGGGCAATCGGCGTCGTTCGGCCCAACGGCAGGGTGCAAATAACTGAGATTTTTGATACCATAATTTTATTAGGTTCTTTCTTATACACCCACACCGACGTTAGGAGCCATTTTGTGCAGACAGTAAGACCTCTGATTTTGGTATGCTTCTTTTTTGTAGCGTTCCGGGCAGTTGCCGGTGGGCAGGGAGAGGGCGAAGGGATTGTCCGCACTCCGGGAACCTTTGATTTTCCCGACGTACTTGAGCGCCCGGGCGGCGGGTACGCAAATCCCACTATCGATCTCGAAATTGATGCTGCCGAACCCGGCAATACGGCGGTTGTCAACGCAATCATCGCCTACGACTTGAGCTTGCGATTTGTAGAAGAGTACTACCGGATCCAGCGATTGGCCGATGACAAGATCTGGCTTGAGGGACACGTCGGCCTGATACGTGAGATCCGCTTCGACGACACGTTGGAGTACTACGGACCTTCGGTAACGATCCGGGTGAATCTGGTCAATCCAAAGCAACCCTACGCCGCAACAGCGCTCGCCAAGATCTATACGATGGACGCGATGGCCGCGGCATACGGCATCCCGATTCCCGACCAGGACCGCTTGCGCGTTGCCTCAATACGCGAGTCGTTAGAGGCGTACGAAAACGAACGCTGGTTCAAGCGGCTCGCGATCGGGATTGGGTTTCCCTATATGCCGACAGATCGCCGAGAGGACGAGTACGAAACGACCTCCTATGATTTTGGGAATTTCCTTTTTGAGTACGTGTACGGATTTGTTGCTTATGATCCAGTCGATTTTATCTCATTCCACGTTGGGACGGGCATGGTTGAATCAAACGAAAACCTGATCTTCGGCATCACATTCGATCTGACGACCCCCATTCGATCGTCGGCGGATGGTTTCAGGAACTGGGTGGAACGCTTATCAGGGGTCACCGGGTATTAAACCAGCTCGCCCTATGCTCCCCATGGCATAGTAGGATGAAAGACGGGTACACAACATGCATGAATTCGCAAAAGAGTTACAGGCGATTGCTCAAACTGGCCTTCATTACACAAAAGATAAATACGATCGCGAACGCTACAAACGTCTCCAGCAGATGGCGCTCGAGTTCATTACGGAACTAAGCTCCGTTGATATGTCACTAATAGAGAAGTTCTACATTCCAGAAAAGGGGTACGCAACACCTAAAGTCGATCTTCGCGCGTGCATAGTGCGGGATAATCACGTCTTATTGGTGCGCGAGCGATCAGATGGTAAGTGGACGTTACCCGGAGGCTGGGCGGATCAAAATGAATCGCCCTCTGAAGGTATCATTCGTGAGGTAAAAGAAGAATCGGGATACGAAATAAAAGTTAAGTCGTTGTATGCATTAAGAGACCGAGATCGCAATCGCTATACTCCGAAATACCCAGTCAGCATCTACAAGCTATTCTTTACCGGTACGATCGTTGGGGGATCGCCAATCGAAACCTTGGAAACCTCCGAGTTAGGGTTTTTCTCTGTTGATTCGTTGCCGATCCTCTCAGAGGATCGAGTCTTGGCCGGTGACATCAGGTCGGGGGTTAGTGCGTTTCACTCGGAGACCGTTACAACACTCTTTGATTGACAGATCCAACAAGTCGATGTAGCGGACCGTTGACTTCCGGCATATTCTCGCATCGAGATATTCAGCGATCACGTATCTTGAAACGTCGCGGACTCTCGAAGGCGCCTGCTGACGCCACATTGCGTTGGACCGGCGAATCTTCCTTGGTGCGGCCTCTTGGTCGCTAAGACTCGACATACTTCCGGATGTTCACCACTTGGATGTCCCAGCCACCCGCGTTCTCTCGTAGGGCCTTGGCACGGCGGTGTGTTGGTAACGCCTCAAATCCTGACTCGACGATCGTTAGCCGAGTTCCCCCTTCGATCTCACTCAAGCGGAACTCAACCCTCATCTCCGGTGCACGATCCAATTCCTGTTGGTCATCCGGATTTTCCGGATTCGGCCACGTGAACACGAACAGATGCGGCGCAATCATCTGCTCCACCCTCGAAATCCACTTAAGATGCTCGTAACCTTCATAGGTGATTCGCCCCGTGGTAGTGTGCCCAACGCAAAACGGACCGTCGAACTGGACGCGAAACCATGTGCCAAACTCTTTATGATCACTGATCGCTCGCCACACGCGTTGGATCGGAGCCTTTAGATCGACCGTTCGTTCGATCTTGTTTTCCATGTTCGTCCTCCAGGTCTCATACTGAATCGATCGGGGGAGTTTCACAACGCGTTGGTTTTTAGGCCGGAGGGCCGCGCATACTTGACTGATTTAATCCGAGTGGGAGAGGTTAAGCGGATGAACGATGATCGAGGCAGTGGGTCGCCCGGACACTGGGACCCGTTGCATGAGGGTGAAATCAAGGCGCAGTCCAAAGTCGGCGTGCATGAAGATGTTAGCAGGTGGGCTCCGATGGTCATCCAACCGGTCCTGCCGGAGGAGCATCGGTATTTCTACGCACAACTCCCCTTTGTCGTTGCAGCTGCGCGGGACGAGCATGGGGCACCGTGGGCGACACTCCTACCGGGGAACCCCGGCTTTATGACGTCTCCGGATTCCGCGACCCTGGTACTCCGGACGCGCACTGCGACCGGCGATGCGCTTGAAGGGGCGTTTGTCGAAGGAAACGAAGTTGGGCTCTTGGGAATCGACCTTGGCACACGACTTCGTAACCGCGTAAACGGATCGGTCCGAGCTAACGATAACAAGGGATTTACGATTGGCGTTGATCAGGCTTTTGGGAACTGTCCCCAGTACATCTCAAAACGGCTGTGGCACGTTATCGATCAAAATCCGGAACGGTCTACCGCGACGCGTCACGCGTATCTGACCGACGCGATGCAGGAGTTCATCGAACGTGCGGACACCCTTTTTGTCGCCAGCGGACAGCGGAGCCCGGAGGGACGGCGCGCTTCAGACGGAATGGACATCTCCCATCGCGGCGGTGCTCCGGGCTTTGTGAACGTCACGAGTCGCACAAGCATGATTCTTCCCGACTACGCCGGGAACAACCTTTTCAACACAATCGGGAATTTAATTCAGGACCCCAGGATCGGCATCCTGTTCGTCGACTTTGAATGCGGAAGTCTGTTACAGATAACCGGTCACGTAGAAATCGACTGGGACTCCCCGGCGATCGCCGAGTACTCCGGAGCGCAACGCCTTCTCAGGATCGAGGTAGAGCAGGTTGTCCACATTGAGAACGCGATTCCGCTACGATGGGACGCACCTGAAGGCGCAGTCCGAGAGCTTCAGATCGTTGCGAAAACTCAAGAGAGCGAAGATGCCATGTCATTGGAGTTTGTGCCTCGCGACGACGGCGATCTGGAAGCCTTTCAAGCCGGGCAGTACCTTCCCATTGAGCTCGTGATCAACAACGGCGACGCCATCGAGCGAACCTACTCTATTTCGAGCGATCCGGCAGCGGATCGATACCGGATCACCGTGAAGCGAGAACCGAACGGCCTGGTATCCCGGATCCTTCATGACTGGGTAAAACCCGGCGATGTTATCCGGGCACAGTCACCTGAGGGCGATTTTGTCCTGTCGGACTCAGAGCGATCCGTTGCGCTCGTAAGTGCGGGAATTGGGATCACCCCAATGGTCAGCATGCTCCACTCGCTTTCCGGACAGGACCGCCAGGTTTTCTTCATCCACGGAGCGAGAGACGGTGACCACAGTCCGCTTGCGGAGGAGGTTAAGGCGGTCGCAGAGGCGAACGAGAACGTCTACCTGGAAGTAATCTATAGCAAACCTGGCTCAGGCGACATCGAGGGCTACCACTACCACCGGAAAGGGCACGTCGACATCGCCGTCCTGGAGGAGAGCATACCGGGTCTCGACGCGGAGTTCTTTATCTGTGGGCCGAAGCGATTCGTCTCAGATCTCGCTTCAGAGCTTGCCGGCCGCGGGGTGCCGCCCGAACGAATCCGCGGTGAAGACTTTAAATACTGACGACACCAGCTCGCAGCCGCACTGGTATCGGCTCTCGATTTGCTGCACAATCCGAGATGTCTATGGATGGAGCTATTAAAACCGACAGGGTGGTGCATTACCTAAAAAGTTATGTCGATACGCTGCCCGACACGTACTCTTGGGATATTTCGGTTGACAGACTTGTGCCCCTCGGGGTGCTGACTACGAAAGAACTCCTGGCCACTCGGTCAATGTCGCCCTACGAGAAGGGCATCTACGTCAAAGAGACCGTACCGCCCGCGCTCCGAAGGCTTCAGAAAGGCGATCCGAAGGATTTCTACGACCTCTGTTACTGGGTAATCGCCGATTGGGGCGGAATCCGTGGGCTAAAACGAGACAACGTACCGGCTCTCGTCGACGCATTTCTCAATAGCGATCGGCCGTCTTTTGACCGGATTCCAAGTGCGTCAAAAGTTGGATCGTACCTCTTCCCGGACAGGTTTGTGGCATACGATTCGAGACTGGTATACGCATTAAATTGGGCACTACTAGCTACCGGGACGACCGACGTGTTCTTTCCAATTCCGCCCGGTCGCAACGCCAAACTCGCCGCGTTTCCAATGGATGTGTTAATACGCTTAGTGAATAGAGAGCGATACGTTCCCACGAACCTTGAAGCTCTTGAGACGCGCCAATACACGCGCGGGCGGGATCAGAAACTGTTTGTACCGAACGAGGACGCTTATAACTCGCTCATCGAGTTGATCGCCGATCTCAACAAGCAACTGTTTCCCGGGGAGGACGAACGTAAACTCTATCTGACGGAGATGCTTTTGTTCTCTATTGCGGACAAGGAAGTGTTCCGGGACATCACCACGAGCTTCTCCGTCACGATCGCGATGGACTGGTGATCTGCGAAGATCCCTTGGTCGGTATGCGCGGGGACAAACTACCGTTCTACCGTTTTCCAATCCGTACAAATCCTGACCAATTTGGTACAATACGCTTTCGTTAAAAATAGCGACCTTCTCCCCCGTGCCCACGATGGGCCTATCGGAGAGAAGCATGAGCATAAAAAGTAAAAGTCTATTTGTACTTGTCCTGATTCCGGCCGTGTTGATCATCGGGTTCGCAGTCACTCTTTTTCAGGTGACAACTGCGCAGGAACTCGAAGACAGCCGCGCCCGCATTGGTGTCGCTGCAAGATCCATCGCACAGGAGGTCCGCACGGCGTTGGTCTCCGGATTTGAGATGATTCGGGGAGTAGCGGCAGCACCCGTCACCATCCAGATGGCGGAAGCGATGCGGAACGCCCCCGAAGGTTTGGATAACGACGACTACGAAGGAATACCAGGATTTGACGAGTATGTGGCGTACCTGGACGCGGTCGCAGCGAACACCACTGCGGACGTACTCTATCTTGCTTCGGCCGGATCGCCAGGCGTGTTACTCAACCGTGATGTCCAAATCTCGCCTGGCTTCGACGTTCGAGCACGGGACTACTACCGGCTCGCTTTTGCCAGCCCGACCGAACCAGTCATCAGCACACCGCGAGTGTCCGCGGAGCAGAGCGAGGTACCGATCATCGCCGTAACCGCCGCGCATGCGGTTGTCGACACGGGCGGCGATCCGATCGGGCTTGTGGCATTTAACTACCGCTTCAATCGCGTTGTTGACCTGCTCGAGATGCTGGCGGAGGAACACGGTGTTGGGGTGGCGCTCTACGACACTCTAAACCAAGAGGTGATCTGGAGTGGCCTAACGTCGGAGGCTCCCTACTTCTACGATGTTGACTCGCCTCTGGATCTTGAGACGTTGGCCGCCTCCCTGACCGGCGAGGATTCGGCTTCCGATCAACTCGTAGCGCGCCTGAACCTGGATGACGATGCCGGCTTTGACGCTCGACGCGCCGGTCATCTTTTGCACGCTGCCCCGGTGGACGGGACACGATGGTCGGTCCTCGTATCGTTTCCACGAGCAGTTGCGATGCGGGCGAGTCGTGCTTCGAAGCTGCCAATCGTGCTTGGATTCGTCGGCGTGTTTGCCGCGGTACAGCTGGCGATGCTTCTCCTTGCGCTGCGATCCATTGTTCGTCCGATTGGACTCGTAAGAGGAAGCCTAGTCGATCTCGCCGAGGCCGGTGCGGATCTAACCGTCACCGTTGAACGCACGACGCGTGACGAACTCGGCGAAGTCGCCGAGGCATTTAATCGCTTTGTGGCGAGGCTCCACGATCTTATGGTTCGACTAAAAGGGGTGATAGCGAGGACTGCCGATGAGAAGCAGCGCATTGCGGTTGCCGCCGAGGAATCGTCTGCTTCAGTCGAACAGATTAGCGCAACTATCGGGTCGATTGAACGCGAGATGGGGAATCTTGACGACCAGGTGCAGTCGAGCTCCGAGGCAACTAAGGAGATCGCGCGGTCCATAACAGCGCTTAGCGAACAGGTGGACATTCAGGCAGCGGCGGTCGCGAGCACGGTGCAAACGGTCCAGGAGATGCGCGCGGGACTTGAGGAAGTCTCCGATGTCGTCCTGACTCGTCAGCGGCTCGCCTCGCGCCTCAACGAGGCAACGGTCGCGGGTAGACAGCAGGTGGAAGAGACATCGAGCACGATTCAATCGGTCGCGAGCAGGATTACCGCGATCGAGTCGATGGCGTCGACCATTGCAACGATCGCCGCCCAAACAAACCTACTCTCGATGAATGCGGCGATTGAGGCCGCTCACGCCGGCGAGCGGGGCAAGGGATTCGCGGTCGTTGCCGGAGAAATCCGCGCTCTCGCTGAGTCCGCCGGACGCAGCTCGCAGGAGATTCGCGCTGAGGTACAGGAGATTACCGGTGCCGTCCGCAGAACGGAGGAGCATAGCGCGTCAATGGTCGAGGCCTTCCGGAGAGTTGCGGAGGAGACAAGTCAGACTATAGATGCGTTCACCGACATAAAGACGTCGCTTGAAGGATTAAAGGCCGGCGCAGCTCGGGTCGAACAGGCAGCGCAGAAAACGGATCATGCGACAAGCACAGTCCGGGAGAGGGCGCTTGAGATCGGCGAGAAGACGACGATTCTCACAGCTACCGCTGAGCGCGTCGGTCAGGTGTCTCGTTTCGTGAACGGTGCGATGAGCGAGGCCGGCACCGGGACTCGCGAGATCGTGGAGGCTATGCAACTACTGCGAGAGTCGACCTTTACTCTTTCTCAAGTAGTCACGGATCTGGACGTCGTGTGTGGGGAGTTTGTCACCAGCGACGACCAGTCGATCGAGCTCGAGAGCGCATAGATGGCATCATTGTTAAAGCACCACGATCCAGGTGCGATCGAGGACTCGGCTATGAGCAGGATCGCTTCCAACAGGTCCCGGGATCTTGCCGTTGCCCGTCTCGTAGCGGAGCAACCCGTCAACGAGGAAGCGAGGACGCTCGAGGCGTTGGTTTGCCACCAACCCGAGCTCCTTCGGGAGCTCTCCGGGAGCGCGTTGACCGTTCATTGGGACGACGTTACGCTCGCTTCCGCTCGGTGGGGAACGCTTGCCGATGAGGGCGCGCGTACGCTTTGTCGGCTGCCGGGAGATGCGCTTCGCGAAGATGGACACGGTACGGTAAGCAGCCTTGTCATGCTCGGGAGTCGGCCGACCCGCCTGGCGTTACTCACGGAACTCAGGGTAAAGGGCACGCGAGTTGAGCTTCTTCACCCCCTGCCGCCGGAGGCTCTGGGCGAGGCAATCATCTGGACGCTTTCCGACCGAGCGGCAGGCAACGTCCACAATGAAGAACAGCATCGAGTCCAGGATATGCTGCAGATTGTTCTCTTTTTCGTCCGATCCATGACTCGCGCGTTTCGGGGTAAGACCGTCGCAACGGTCGTCGACTTGCTTTCGGAACAGATCGGCTTCCTTTCAACTTTGCAGCAGCGTGTGTACGGTCTATATGAGAGCGCGCCACCGTCAATCGGCGAGTTGCTTCGTCTCGCGGCCGAATCCGCAGACCCCGAGATTCCGGTTGGCCGGATCGTCGAGATCGTCTGCCAGGCCTGCGAGGACTCCGCGCACCTCACGCCCAGGGACTCGCTGGAGTGGGGGCTATTGATATTCCAGCTGATACTTTGGACCGGCGTCGACATCGGCCCGGTTCCCGATGCGTGCCGAGTCAACCTTCACGTTGAGCGGTCGGCCAGCGACCTGGAAATCGACGTCCACTACAGTGGTACGCCAACCGGCTCGGACGAAGAGAGTCGACTTGCAGTGAGACGCACGGTCGCGCGGTCGATTATTGATGAACTCGTCCTAGATATGGGAGGTAAGGTAGTCGAGGCGCGTCCGGGCGGGATGCTCGTGCGTCTTCCTGCAGTCGCGTAGTACAATACCGGCATGATGCAAACCCAGGACGCCGGCGGATACGCCGAGTTCGTAGCATCAGGCGATCTGTTACCCGGTTTTAATTACGACGTCCGGTATATTACCTGCGGCCATGTGACAGAGTCGTTCGCGCCTGTACATCGGATCGCCGTCAATCTTGAACAGTCGTCTCGCTCCACACAAGCGGCAGGGGCGACGCGGAGAACACCGGCTCCCGGCGAGACATGGTTTGCCGCAGCACAGCGACGATTCCCAAGTGAACGAGTGTGCGGCTATCGGATGGCAACCCTCAAGGTTTGTAAGGTAACAACGCAGGGACTCGTCGCAGGAGTAAGCAGTCTTGTGGGACGAGTATTCCCACACGATCTCAGCGTTGAGGATGCGCTCCTACGCGGACTCGTCGGTGAAATCGACGCGGAGATGCGGAAAGAAGAGAACGCCGATTCGGGCGTTCTTGAGAGTTACGCGAGAACAGCGATCCTGCATATCATCGGGCACTACGGCGAGGCGGTTAGCGAATCCCGGGAGCTTTCTTCCCGCGGATTGTCAGCTGAGCAACTTCGTTCGCTTCTCACGTATATGGACGAACATGTTCGAGACAGGGTTAATATTGGAGAGATGGCGCGGGCGGTCGGTGTCGACCTGAGCACGCTTATCAAACGGTTCAAGGCACACTTTGGGCTGACTCCATACCGCTACTTCCTGAACCGCAAAGCAATGCTGAGTCAGAAACTGCTCATGAACTACGAAGGTGACATCGCGCGCGCGGCGCACGAGGCGGGTTTCGCGGATCAAAGCCATTTCACGCGCGTATTCAAACAACTTGTGGGGACGACGCCCGGACGGTTTCTCAATCAAATCAGGAGCGGCGATTCAACGGAGACTGAACGAGCGCCCGTGGACGGTTAGGAAGGACGCTCGCTTGTCCCGTCGGATTGTGAAGCTGGAACCAGCGATCCGGATTGGACGAGAAGCGTTGACAGGTAGTTCACCAGCACCGGCGCGTCCGTTACCTCCTTTCGGTGGACGAAGAAGTGAACGCCTTCGAGACCCATGGTTTTCCATTTTTGGATACGGGCTGCCCAGGCATCAAGTCTGATGTAATCCATGGAGTGATCGCTATCGACGAAGCGGATAAACGCATGCCGAGTCGGAAACTGCATGTGCAACATGTCCCTGCGTGAGTGCGTGTCCGTCAGCACAAAGGTCACGCCTACGTCCGTGAGCAACTGGTACAGCGTCTCAACGACTGAGCGGTCGTCGTACCACGCGTGGTGCCGCAGCTCGAGCGCCAAAGGGAATACGCTGGGCCATGCGACGAGAAAAGCCTCGAGGTCTGCGAAGCTACGCGGACTGAATGAGTTGTCCATCTGAAGAAACGCCATGCCCAACTTGGACTCCAACGCATCCAGCCCCTCCAAAAACGAGGCGACCTGATCGCCGGCACCCACGAGCCGACGATATCGCGAAATGGATTGCGGAACCTTTGGATAGAATCGAAACTCGTCGGGTGTACGATCCGCCCATCGACGAAACTGCTCCGGCGGATAGGCCCGACGGTAGGTCGCGTTGAACTCGATCGCGTTCAGGCGAGATGAGTAATATCGAAGGGGATCTCGGACTCGGTCAGGGTAGAACCCACTCAGTTGCTTGGGATCGAACTTTGGGTAGCCTATAGAGACACGCACCATGGGCGCCGGACCGAGATGCGTGCCGAGCGACGTTTGCCCGGAATCCGCCGGAAGGCTAAAGTCGATACGGGAGGGATCAGCGACTTTACCGAACTTCATCGGCCCACCCGCCAACCGCGTAGCCCGGCTGTTCTGTTCACGCCATATTCTCCGGCTCCCATCTATCCAAGTATATCGACAACGACGCTCGTCCGGCGCGTACTCATACTGGATGGGCGGTACTTGTCCATACGCGACTACAAAACGCGACAGCCCCCGCTGGGCGAGTACTAAGCGTTAGGCCGTTGGCGTAGTTTATCGGGGGCAGGTCAAGCCGTGCTACACTGACCTATGCCTCCGACGGTAGACCACAACGAGTTCTTTCGCGAGGTGACGCTACGCCTCTGTTCCAATCCCGAACTGGCAGAAGCGCTTCACGCGTGCGTTGAGTACATCGGGCGGCACATGCCGGCCGATGCGATCTCGCTCGGCGGTTTCGAGGAAGACTTCGAGTCGTACCGCGTGCTGGCCGTGGCAACTCCGGAAGGAGGTTTTCCGCTGGACGTGCTCGTTCCGATGCCACCCGATGTTCGCGCTGCCCGAAACAAGTACAAGACTGAGCGGGAACGAGGCCAGTTTCCGACAGTGATGATCGTCAAAGATTCCTCGAAGGAACCTATGTCGAACGCAATCGATCAGTTCTTCGGCGAGGAGTCGGGCTCGGTTCTTATCATGCCCCTCGCGATCGCAGGAGCGATGCCGGGTACGCTCGCCCTCGCGGCAGATGATGCGGACAGGTATACGGCGGCGGATGCCGAACTCTTTGCGCTTCTCAAGGAGCCGTTCCACGTAGCTCTCACGAATGCGCTCCGCCTTCGACGTATCCGCGAGCTCTACGCCCGTTTGGAGGATGACAACCGCTTCTTCCGGGACCAGTTGAGGAACGCCCGCGGTGCGGAGATCATCGGCGCCGATTTCGGTCTACAGAAGGTGATGCAACTGGTTCGGCGCGTCGCCGCGATAGACAGTTCGGTTCTGATCACCGGCGAAACGGGGACAGGTAAGGAGGTGATAGCGAATGAAATCCATCTCCTCTCCGAGCGTAACGAGGCGCCCTTTATCACCGTCAACTGCGGAGCGATCCCCGACTCGTTGATCGATAGCGAGCTCTTTGGACATGAAAAAGGCGCCTTTACCGGCGCGTTATCGCGCAAACGCGGTCGTTTTGAACGTGCCAATGGTGGGACGATCTTTCTCGACGAGATCGGCGAACTTCCCATGGGTGCCCAGGTTAGGTTGCTCCGCGTGTTGCAAGAACGAACCATTGAGCGCGTCGGCGGGAGCGACGAGATCGATGTCGACATACGCGTGATAGCGGCGACGCACCGCGATCTGCCCGCCATGGTGGCGGAGGGTTCTTTTCGCGAGGACCTCTACTACCGGCTCAAGGTTATCCCAATCGAAATCCCGTCGCTCCGTGATCGCGTCAATGACATTCCGGCACTCGTACAGTACGCGCTCCAAAAGAAGGCAAAAGAACTCAAGATCGGCGATCCGCCTCCCCTCGCGCCGGGTGCGATGGACCGCCTCATGGCCTACTCCTGGCCGGGAAACGTGCGTGAGCTGGAAAACGTGGTCGAACGTGAACTCATCACCTGCCTCGACAGTGCACTCACCTTTTCCACCCTCGATCCCGTTGGCATTGATCCCGCCGGATGTACCGACGAGATCTCAACCGTCGTTTTCGGGAATACCGATCCGGTTTCGGACGGAATTACGAGCCCCGATCCTTCGACCGCATCATTGCTCATAGACGACGTCATGGCGGACCACATTAGGCGTGTCCTCGACTTGGCTGGCGGCCAGATCGAGGGTGCCGGGGGCGCCGCGGAACTACTCGGTATCAATCCCGCTACGCTTCGAAACCGGATGCGCAAGTTGGGCGTTGCCTTTGGGCGCGCCCGTCCGTAGCGTCGGGGGCAATGCCGTCACATAAGACGGTCTGTGGCTCGCCCGCCGCGACATACGACACCTTACCGACGGCCGCTCCTAAATCCAGTGAAATCTGCCCGTCCCGCCCCCAAATTTCGCCGAGATAGCGCAGATTTGGGCGCTAGACTTGGCACAACGATTGCATTTTAAGCCACAAAAGACAGAACGATTCTGGAGGACAATCGTGAGTAATGAAACTGCAATCAATCGAGACCGCTCTCGAGCGGTGTGGGCCGGCATCTCGTACATCCTCGTGACGGCCGCGCCGATTTCGACGATAGCCGTTATCGGCTTCCTCGGCGGTATTGTCGCCGGCGGCGAACCGGTGGAGGGGTACCTCACGCGGATCGCGGCAAACCCAAACGCTATCACATGGGGAGGCTTGCTCGATGTCATCTATGCGCTGGGGGTGGTGGGCATAATCGTCAACTTGTATCCGATCATAAAGCGACACAACGCGTCGTCAGCGCTGGGCTTCTTCGCGCTTCGATTCATCGAGGCGATGACCGTCGTCGCCGGCGCCGTTCTGGTGTTCACGTTGCTTCCGATTGCGCGCGAGTACACCTCAGTAACCGCCGATGATCAGTGGATCTTGAACTCCGTCGGGCGCCTCGCGATGCACGCCCGCGACTGGTGTTTCCTGATCGGATCGGGGATCGTTTGGACCAGTTCGGCGTTCCTGCTCAATGTCGTGCTCCTTCGCTCGCGACTTGTGCCACGATGGATCGCGGTGTGGGGCTTGATCGGCGCGGTACTTTCAATGATCGGCTACGTTCCTGAGTTCTTCGGTACCAAAATCACCGAGTGGATCTTCTTGCCGATCGCGGTCCAGGAGATGGTCTTCGCGGTGTGGCTGATTGCAAAGGGTGTGGCGCCCTCAACGTCGGACAGCCAATAGTCAGAAACTCTTGCTTGCTAAATCAACGACGTCTCGTTAGCTTTTGAGCGATGTGACAAACATCCAGGAGGCTAAATGATGAGTACAAAAATCGAGTTTATCTTCGACAACCCGGAGAACCCGGACGAATTTGAAAAAGGCTTTGCCGAGGGCTACCTGGATCTCGTTCGCGCTTTGCCAAAAGTAGAGAAAGTGGCATCGGCGAAGGTATGGCCGAAAGAGGATGGTTCGCCGACGCCCGCTTATCGCACTGTTGACGCGTATTTTGCGGACTACGACACGGCTTGTGACGCAGTTAAAACCGAAGCCGCGGCTGCTTTATTTCCTCGGACCTTTGAGCTTGGCACTGGCGGTGTCCGCATTCTCATGTCCGATGTGGAAACAGAGTAGCCGTTTTATCATCCTGACCTGACAGCGGAAACCGACGGTTGTGTCGGTTTCCTCCATATAACCAAAAGTGTAGTTATCGTTCTCGTGCCGCATCGGCGGCAACGCCACTAATTCGGCTCTCCCGGGGGCTTACTCACGCGCACGCACATGGTCTAATCAACCTTGAATCGGCCGACGCTCCGCTCGACCGTGGTAACCTGCTCGCGGGTATTGTCGGTGAGTCGCTCAACCTCGCTCATCGTCCCGGCGATCGATTCGGTATTGCGGTTCATTGCGTCAACCTGCTCTTCAATCGCTGTTGTCGTTTCGACGAGACTCTTGATCTTTTCGAGTGCGGCGCGACTCCCGGCAGTCATCTGTTGACCACCTCCGCGAACTTTGTTGGTTAGGTCGTTGATAAGTTGAAACGACTCCAACACCTGTTGGTTGCCGGTCGATTGCTCGTCCATTGCACCCTTGATCTGCTCCTGGAATCGCACGACAGCTTTAATCGCTTCCTGGACGGAGCCGAAAGCCTGCCCTGCCTCACCTGAGCGGGATACGACATCCTCGATCGATTGTTGAAGACTCGAGAGCACCGTAGAGATCGATTTCGACTGCGTCGATGAGTTCTCCGCGAGCTTGCGGATCTCATCGGCGACGACCGCGAATCCGCGCCCCGCCTCACCGGCGTGGGCCGCTTCGATTGCGGCATTCATTGCGAGGAGATTCGTTTGGCTTGCTACGTTGTCGATCGTGGCGTTGGCTTGGAGCATACCTTGCGACTGCTCCGCGATTGACGCGACCATGGAGTTCACCTCGGCGATGCGTTCTGAACCGGCGTCGGTGACCTCCTCAAGATAGCGAAACTGTTCGGCGCTCTTGTCCAAGTTTTGCGTGACCGATACGACGCTCGCGATCATCTGTTCGACTGCGGCGGTGCTGCTCTGTATCGTCTCCGCCTGTCGTTCAATACTCGAAGAGAGGGTGTCGACCGTCGACGCTATCTCGGAAATTGCCGATGAAATCTCGGCGACCTCCGGCGCTTGGCGGTCGACCACCTGGCTACGAACGCGTTCGATACCTGCGCTGATGTCGCGCACCGCGCTTGTCGTCCGTTCCATACTTTGCGTGAGGCCACCGCTCGCGGCCGAGAGCTGTCCGACGGCGTCGCGGACCGACCCGATCGTGCCGGAGAGGCCGGCAACAAACGAGTTAAACTCTTTCGCCACTCGTCCAACCTCGTCATCGCGCCCGTCCGGAAGGCGCATCGTGAGATCGCCATCGCCCTCGGACACATCTCGAAGCGCATTGCCGATAGACCGCAGGGGATTGATAGAGCGGATCGTCCAAAACGCAAGCAGCACGCCGGCGACGAGGGCGGCGGAGGTCGCGATCGTAATCAAGCGGGCAAAGCCCTGGGCCGCGAAACGCGTAGCGTCGGAAATGGAAGAGTTTGCAGATTCCTGGAGGTCGATGAACACGTTGATCGCATCCAACCATTGCGTAAAACGCGGTCGGGCCGTCTCCAGAAGGAGCGCCCTCGCCGTCTCGCGCTCTCCGAGATCGACGAGCCGCACGATCTCGTCGACGACGGGCTCTGTCTCCTCCTCGATGAGCTTAATTGTCGCAAACGCGTCAATCTCCTCGGCGGTGAGATTTGTGGTGTCAGTGAATATCTCATCCAACAGCACTTCCGACTCTTCGTAAAACAGCTTGAGCCGATCGATGTCGTCAACTACTGCCTGCCAGAGGGTTGGGTCGTCTTCGATAAGGACCACGTCACGGATGTTGATAGATCGGTCGTGAACGCTCCCACGGAAGTTTATCGCGTAGCGCTGCTTGACGGCATTCACATCGTTGATCTGGATCAGACCCTGATTGATCTGCGCAACGAGAAAGATGCCAACTCCAGTCAGGCCCACCATAAGCGTGAGTATCACTGCAAACCCGATAAGAATCTTCCTGCGTATGAGTATGGAACCTCCAGTCACCGTCATCCCCTTTCTTCTCTGGCTCGCGCTTCACGTGTTCGGGAGAAGATAATCCTTTTTTGGGGGAACGTGACCAAAGTATCACTACGCGCATCGTTTCCTACTACCGGCGACCAGATTGATGCCGCGGTAGAACAGGACATTTTCTCCCACCGGACGCGGGGCTTTGGTGCCCGGAGACGCACGGCGAAACGCTTCGCGTGTCGGGAATTCAATCCGGCAACCGTTCTGGGCCCGTGGGCTCAACTGACGGTCAACAGCGAATCGGAAATGACGTCCGGGTGATGGCGTATCAGCCTCGGTTCGAGGGTTGGCTGCCTCAGTACGGGAGCGTGGCTATTCGGTGTAGGATGAACCTCTCCTAACGCTCGCTCGGTGCCATGTGGATGAGCGGATTCGAGGAAAATCCCAGCGTTCCGTCGGAATCCTCCACCAGCTCATAACGGGGCTCGGACCGCCGTTATACGCCAAGCCGTGATACTCTGCGAGAATGGGTCCACTTGAAAGAATCTACGACGATCGCGCCGCGTTTTATCGGTGCGGTGCCGATCTCTTCACCACAACAGGGATCACGTTTATCGCCGTGGAGAGCCTGACTCGCGCGCTCACCGTGTCGCGGGTCGGCTCACATCTTCTTTTCAGATACGACCCGAACCTTGATCTGCCGTTTGAGTCGATCTCGGACCTCAATCTCGAAGATATCAACAACGTCCTTCAGTTCGTATCCGCTCGTTTCGAAGGCCGCGGGATGAGCTGGAACGAACCCTATATTTATCATTACAAGATCGACACGCAACTCGCCACGCCACCTACGATCGATCTCACGGTTAAACGGATCGATGAACCGTCCTACCCACTCATGGACGCCTTCCTGTCTGAGTGCTCAGAAGAGGACATCGACGAGGCTGACATCGATCTTGATGAACCTGATCCGGTGATTTTCTGTGGATTCCGAGGGGACACGATCGTCGCGTACGTGAGCCACCGTTACTTCTCAAATGGAATCGCCGACATCGGTATCCTTGTCCACCCGCATTATCGTCGGCGCGGATATGGGCTGGCAATGGTACATCACGATACTCTCTGGTGCCTTGAGAACGACAAAGTACCGCTTTACTGCGTTCGACGGGATAACATCGGTTCGATGGCGTTGGTTGGACAACTTGGATTTAGCCCCATCATCGAGGCGTATCGGTTTGACTGAGCTCGCTTTTGATCGTTGCTCTACGTTCTCTCGGTAAACATATCCGCGGTTATCCGTCGATCAACACAGCGACGCACAGAGTACTCGCACGGTCTAAAGTGTTTCTTCCAGAATTGCCCGCCGTTGATATTTGCCGACTCTCCCTCGACGTATAGACGTACCAATCCGTTGCGCTTGGCCCATTTGACCGTTTCTGCGAGTAGCGCCTTTCCAATACCCATTCCGCGATACCGCGGGCGAGCGTAGGCTCCCTTGATTTGACCATTACCGGGATCGGCGAAGAACTCCGTCTCCGCGGTGCCGGTCGTGAGAACGAAGTAGCCGGCCATTTCGCCGTCGACTAGCGCGGCAATTACCTCCATACCCGCCATGTCCGTATGCTCCGTCTCGTGCTTGTTCTCTTTATTCCTTCGTGAAAGGTAGTCGCGCGGAATCCAAAAAAGCGGCGGATTTGGATAGTACTCCTTGTGCTCGTCGTCTATTTCGGCGACCTCGTCCCAATCCTGGACGTACCGGATCGTAACGTCCGGAATCTCGCCGCGAGGCGGTTCCACGTCCCGAAAGAGCTGGAAGTGCGTCATGCCGAACCCCAGATGAAACAACGTCGAGGAGAGCGCTTTGTCAGTGGCCAAGAAACTGAGTTGGTGTGCATGGTAGCCGCGCTCAACCCAGGAGCGAGCCATGCTCTTGTACAGGAGCCGACATACTTGTTCCGTTTGACCATCAGATATCGCAAACGGAAAGAGACCAATCGAGAATCCGGTCGGCGCTCCCATAAAGGTCTCGCTCGTAAACCGTTCGATCATGTAACCAACCATCTGTCCGTCGATCCATGCCGCATAGCCCGGGTGGTCGGCGATCCGGCTGAGTTGCTCGCCAGCGTACTCGTGTGCGTCGGGCCGAGGCGGCATCAGCGGGAGCGAGGCGCGAGCGGTTCTAAACGATTTAGCGAAGAGAGCCGCAGCGTGATCGATATCGGACGGCGCAAACTCCCGCACCGTGATCATTGGCACAGCCTCCTCCTTGAGTGTAGCAGAGACTTCGAGCAGGTGTCGGTCGACATCCAGTTCGCGTCAACGTTTTTGCACCGGCGAGTCACGGAAGCGCGACAAACGAAATGACTAAGTGCGAGCAACCTGGCCGACACAAGTCGGTGAACTGCGCTCAGGAGCGACCGCGGACCTCACGTTCAACGACTAACTCTGATTGGGGACTCGGACCGATATCGTCGTGTATGGATCTCTTTTAATATCGAGGTCGCCGTCGATTTGCGCAGCGAGGCGAGTCACCAGACCAAGTCCACGACTTTTGCTTGTGGTGGTCGGCGACTCTTTGAACGGATTTCCGCTGTTGCTTACGGTGACGGTATAGGCTTCATCCGACCCGGCGGTGTTAACCGTGATTGAGTCTCCATGCCCCGCGCGAATCCCGTGCTTAATGGCGTTTGTAATGAGCTCATTCGCGATGAGCGCGAGCGGGATCGCAACGTCGGCCGGTAGGTCTCTCGCAGTAAGATTTACGTGAAGCTCGGCGCCCAACTCGCGAATAAGCGCGTGGTTCGGTTCGACAACTTTCGAAAGAAGCGCTTCTCCGTCGACTCGCTCGCGACGATCGGAGATCGTGAGAGCGTCCTCTGCCGCGATAAACGCATCCAACTGCTTCCTGATCGCTTCGACGGCCTGTGTTTCTTCGCCGGTCAAATTGATGAGGGCCCGAAGTGTGAGCAGGTTGTTCTTGACTCTATGGTGGGACTCACGAATCGCCAGATGGGCGCGATCCTTCTCCACGTCCGGGTCGCCGCGCGAGGGTTCTTCGGTCGTGATATCGACGACTACGCCAACCTGCGCCACCACAACTCCATCCCGAAAAACCGGACTACCGGACGCCTTAAGGCATCGTGATTCTCCCGCGGGAGTTCGAATCGTAAACTGAACATCATGAACTTGCTTCCCGGAGGCGATCATTTCTACATGCTCGGCTACTCGGTTGAGATCCTCGGGGACCACGAGCGTTTCCCAGAGCCGGGGGTTGTTTGCCACCTCTGTCTCATCAACACCGCAAATCTCATATAGTGTCGGATTCCATTCGAGCGTCCGCCCGTCCGGAGAGTTGACCCAGTAACCGATTCGAGCAACTTGGAGCGCCGCGCGCACGCTTGCTTCTGAACCCAGATTGAGAATATCGCCTTTGTTCGGTGGATTCATTCGCATCTCCAACGAACCTCCCGTGAGTTTTGTTTGTCTGCTGAGACCACCCAACCCCAAGTATCGTACAAATCTATTGTTAATTGCATATATAAGGAATAGTTCACGTTACCCGCGTGTGTTCGGAAATTCGCGACGTCGCATTCTCGCTCCGTCCAGATGTTGATTACGAACACCGATCAAACGGGCGCTATATATACGACTCTGATATGCTCGCGTGCCGAGCTATGAGTGGCAGACGGAACCGTGCCGACTAAATGACCGATCTTACCTTTGATGTCCAAAACCCGGGCGCGTCAGCTCGCGGAAAAAGAAGAACTGCTCGGATGGTAGCTTGGTCGGCGCGTAGCCGGTAAATGACCGGAAGTCGTTGATCAGGTGCGCTTGATCGTAGAAGTCGGACCGTTCGTCGGCGCGTTGTCCGCCGGCAAGCGCGTGAAAGGTCTCGCGGAAGCGCTCAACCCGCTGGTACGCTTTGGGTGACAAACCAGTCACGTGCGTAAATACAGCTCGAAAATGGCGCTCGCTCACCGCGACCTCTCGTGCGAGCTGCGGGATCGGGGCGTTATACCGATGGCGCGCCATGACCGAGATCGCACGCTCGGCCACGACGGCGTCACGTGGTGGTTCGGTCGGCAGGAGTCTTCGTAGAAACGTCTGTATCACCTCGATCTTGCGCCCCACGTCCGTAATCTCATAGAGTGCCTCGGAGACTTGAGCGCGCTTTCGCGGCGGTAACACCGCGTTTGCGTCGATTGACCGGTCCGTAAAGGCATCGGCGTTTTCCCGTAAGAGGCAGTACATCCCGACCGGCGTAAATTCCACCACGCACAGCTTGATATGTCTTGCCGGCGTCGTGAATCGGTAGCGGCGGCTGACCACGCCGCTGAACGATACATCGGGAACTTGACCCGTTTCCCCGTTGACCGTCGAAAAGACCGGATCGGCGTACTGAAACGCGACGTAGGGCTTTATCCACGCCGGAACAAATTGGTCGATGCCGATCCACGGAGATTCCATGATGTATATCACTTTGACGAATCGGCGCAGGTCGTTGGTAGGTTCGAACAGTTTTACGATTTCGGTCGAAGCAGCCATACCACCGATAAAGATAGTGTGGACTCGCCGTCATGTCACGATTTTGCGTGCGAGTTCGCGCGCCTCGCAATTACGAATCGTGGCGCTCGGGCAAGAGCCACATCGATTGTTCCAACACCGGGCGGATTCGGCCTTGTCGAAAACAGTAGTCGGGAGATACTGATCGGTAAACGTAAACGACCACCGAACCTCTGGTGTCTTCCCTGCGGATTCGTCGAATCGAACGAGAACTTCATAGAGGCGGCTCATCGCGAGGTTGCCGAGGAAACTGGAATCGCGAGGCTTTAGCGATAGCCCGTCGATATGAGGGCACGGGGATACATACCGACGTGAGGTACACGCAACCAGATCGAATTATCACGTCTTCGACGGGCGCGTTCTGGTACGACGCTCGATGGCGCCAACCAGCCGTCTATCTTCCTTAAAGCGAACTCGCGCTGGATTGCCTTCCGCTCGAAGCACACTTAGATCGTTCAGGCAGTAGCATACAGACCACAGGGTATCAAACTTAAGCGAGCGCTCGTACCCACATACGAATCCCGGCGTGCGACCCGACGCTATCTTGGGCCCAAGCAAGCGGTCCCGATCCGTCGCTGTGGCGAGGGCGGAGGTAACGGTTTCGAAGCGGTCAGTCGTGTGGTACCAATTAGGGATTGGCCGATTGTCATAAATCCGCATGGAAGGATCGTTGAACTGGTTTGTCGCGACGATGAACTCCTCTCCGGGTCCTGCCCTTCTAACGGCGCGCGCGTCGGGACTAAGCTCCACAACGGCCATGTCGCCGCTCGAATCCGCAAGAAGCAGACACTGGCTGGTCACTACCTTTACGGTGGCCAGCTTTTCGAGCCCCTCGGCAACTGTCGAACAAGTCTCAAGCAGCCAACGCACCAACACCATGAAGTTCATTCCCGGCCTAATTGCTGTCGGTGCGACGAATGTCATACCAACAGCAAAACCGTGCTCGTTGATTCCGTCTTCTTTGCCTATTAGTCCATCTCCGTGAGCGAGAAACCAGGCTCCTTCTTCAGGGCGACACAGGGTTGCTTCGGTGGTTTTCTTGAGTTGCACGAACATATCATGGTTGCGGGTGACGTAAACGTCCTTCCCGCCGCGAAATGCGAATGCAGTACATCCGACCTCAAAGCTGTAAGCCCCCGCCGTAAGAATAAACGTAGCGAACTCAAGCTCCGGTAGGTCCAACCCCTCAGCCATTCCTTCAATTTCGTCCACAATCTGTGGGTAGATTCCTCGGCAATAGTCCATACACGCCCGCCCCATTTCCAATCGTTGTTGCGTTCGGGGCAAGATAGAAAACAGGTCGACGCCCTTCTTCCGTAACATTGAACCGTAATGAAATCCCATGTCGCGATGCGACCCCGAGAGCCGTGGTTTGTACATTCTTGTTCTCCTCTTGATTGGAAGATCGCACGGTCACGACGCCGAGTTCTTGATATTTGCTGCGGTGTTGATGTGGCCGTCGATCAGAAGGCAAACCGCCATGGAACCCCGATCGCTTTTGAGAGAATAGTCCGCACTATCCGCTCGACGATGGGTCCATCCGTGATGTTGGCTTTGCTCGACGCACCCAACGGTCCACGGCTTCTGAATAAGGAGCAGGTGATCCTTGACGTAGTCGAGAGCTACGAGGATCTTAGCTCGATAATTCACTCTTCAGGTGCCGATCCTCGCGCGATTCCTCCAATAAGCATAGAGAGGCCGAACTCGAATCCCTCGTCGGGATCGGCCGAGGCCAGAATTCTTCGATAGTCTTGCACCAATGGAAAGGCCCCGGAAGGAAGGGCATCAAAAGCCTCCTGCTCCCCGGCAAACGTATACAAAAGCCCGCTTATTTCGTCGACGGCAAATCCTGTTACAAAGGTAAGGAGGGTGTGGTACCCGCGCACAGCGCTCCCAGGCTCTAAACCTCCCGCACATAACGCATTGAGAAACGCCTCGGCAATTGCAAAGTCGGCGACTACCGTTTTGTCGTAGACCATGGCGGCAAGGAAAACCGCCGGGTGTTTTCTCGCGACCGCACGAAGAGAACTGCAGAAGGACCAAAGACTATCTTCCCAGTTGTCTTTCATACGCAGATCGCATTCGGAAAGGACATCGTTGATCATCGCGTGAATCAGGGCTTCTTTGTCCTTGAAGTAATAATACAGCGCCATAGGCTTAACTCCGAAAACGGCCGCAAGACGTCGCATGCTGAGATTCTCCATCCCGCTTTTGTCGACCAGTTCGATCGCGGCGCGGATGATATGGACCTCCGTGAGCGGATCCTGCCCTTTCCTTCTGGGCATTCAATCTCCTTGATTTATTATACAACGTATCATAAATTATCGTACACCGTATAATAACATGGAGTGACGTAACTCGTCACTCCGTGCATGAAAAAAGGAGCTTTACACAATGAACACCCGCGTTAAGCTGGCTCTCGACATCCTCATGGGTACGCTCGTACCGGTACTGATTCTATCGAACTTCAATGAGATATTCGGCGCAACGTTTGCATACGTCGTCGCTTCCCTTATCCCAGTTGTTTGGGTTTTGGCAGATCTTTTCTTTATCACAAAGCGTTTCAACTTCATAACCACCTACGTCGGTGCATCCGCCATCGTGAGCGGTGGTCTCGCCTTTTGGTATGTCGACGGCATCTACTTCGCCGTCAAAGATAGCGTCGGTTCGCTTATAGCGGTTGTCGTTTTCGGTTTCTCACTTCTTTTCGGCCGGCCTATGTTCTTCCATTTCTTCTTTCAAGCGCTTCGGCCGACGACGGATAAACAGATTCAGCACGTGAAGGATCTTTGTGACGAGCCCGACGTCGCTAAAGCGCTATTCGGCGGCACTCTTCTCATGTTTGGTATCAACGTAATTGCGACGATAGCGAACTTCATGCTCAATCTCACAATGGTGATCGCCGAGTTCGGTACGCCCCTATTCAATAGACAAGTCGGCGAGGTCAATGCGATTACCCGCCTCGTCTTGAGTATCCCGGCAACGGTTGCACTGATGGCTTCCTTTGCCTGGGTTCGCTGGACTATGTCTGAGGCTCTCCCGGAAGAAAGAGACGCCGAGGAGGATCCCTGGGATCTTTTGGATCGACGATACGGCCGAGACACGGGACGAGCCTTTACCGGACGGGTCATCGTCATAGGGGCCGGAGCAGCTGGACTTGCGGCTGCGTATTTCCTTGAGCGAGCCGGGATAGACTTCACTGTATTCGAAGCGGGTTCAACCGTTGGTGGGCGAATGAAGAAGGCTGACGGGTTTGCCGACTTCCCCGTCTCCCTCGGTGCCGAATGGCTTGCCACGGATCGGAGCATCTTCACCAAGATTTTGGACGATCCAGCCATAGTTATCGACGTTGAGACCGTGCGCTATAGACCTGGGGATGTTGCGGCAGTTTGGGAAGACGATAGGTTGAAGATGGACACCGTGGATTTGTCCCTCAACTACGAGAAGTTCGTAAACGGAAGCTGGTTTGACTTCTTTGACCGCTACATCGTGCCGCGGGTAGAAAAGAACATCGTTTTCGATTCGCCGGTTTCCGCGGTGAACTATCACGGCGATGGAATTTGTGTGGCGACGCCAACAGGGAACGCGCGGGCCGACAAGGTGATTGCAACGGTGCCCCTGGTCATGTTGCAGAACGAGTCCATAGTTTTCTCGCCGCCACTCCCGGCCAAGAAACGGCGCGCCATAAACCGCGTAAAAATGTGGACAGGGATCAAGGTACTTCTGGAGTTCTCGGAGAAGTTTTATCCCTCCTTTGTTGATGTCGCCGCCCACCCCGAGACCGCTGGGCATATTACCTACTTCGACGTTGCCTACGGCCAAAATAGCGAGCGGAATATTCTCGGACTCATCGCTATCGGCGAAGCTGCAGACCGCTATCTAGCGCGGAGCGGTGACGAGCTCAAGCAACACATTTTGGACGAACTCGAACAGATGTTCCCCTACAAGGCGCGCAAGTTCTACATACGTCACGTGGTCCAAGATTGGGCGGTCGAACCGTACATCGAAAGCGCCTATGTCCGCGATCATGAAAACTGGAGACACCTCCCGATTCTGGCCGAACCGGTGTCAGACAAAGTGTATTTCGCCGGAGAAGCCTACACCTCGGGTGACAGCTGGGGAAACGTCCACGACGCAGCGATTTCGGCGAAACGAGCGGTACGACAGCTCTCGCGCTGATTGGCGACAAGCCGATGCAGACGCGGCCGGTAATAAACGCCGAACGATGCTCGCGGCGTTGGTTTGGGACAAAAACCGCGTAGCGGTACCGACCGCGCACGACAGTGGCATGGCGTGGTTTCAACAGCTGACTCGGCGACAAAAGTACTGCGCCAAAACACCGTGGTAAAATTGTGAACGATCGAAAAGAAACGGTCGTCGACCATGGATCATTCGGAACGGATAAACTCGGCACTAGCGTACATCGAGCGCCATCTCGGGGAACAGATAGATCTCGACGTGTTAGCCACGCAGTCTGCGTTGTCGCGCTTTCATTTCGATCGAGTATTCCGTGTCCTCGTGGGCCAACCGCCAATGCGCTATTTACACCGACGCCGATTGGCAAGATCGATCGAGGGACTATCAGGTTCCTCGGCTCGCGTATTGGACGTCGCCTTGGAGTGTGGATTTAACTCGCACGAGGCATTCTCTCGGGCGTTTCGGCGGGAATTCGGCGTTAGCCCATCGCTATTCCGTGCCCGTACGATGTCACTCGACCCGCAACCTCGCGTGATCGTGGGTGAGATCGACACAAAGCTGTCCGGAGGACGAGTTGTTCCCGATCCAAGAATTGTCAATCTACCGGAGCTAACGATTGGCGCGTATCGGTATCATGGCCGCGACGACACCATGATCGGGCCACTATGGGATCGCTTCTGGGAAAGATCAGTGGGACACCGCGCGTTTCGAGAGACCAGCGAGTATATGGGTATCTGTTTCCACGACGTCAAACCGGATGGCGCGAGCTACTTCGACTACTACGCCGGTGCCGTCCTTTACGGACAAATCGACCTGCCCAAAGACATGACGAGTACGTCTCTGTCGTCATCGGTATATCTCAGTTTCGCCCACAAAGGTGGACCCGATGCGATCGCTCACACCTACCATAAGATCTACGCTTGCTGGCTCCCCTACACGGACCGGATACCCGCGGCGGACTACGACGTATTGCGCGTAAACGAGAGGTTCTTAGGGGCGATAGACGAAAGCATCTTGGAAATCCTAGTCCCAATCTCCGCTTGAGAAAAGCAAAAGCTGTCAAGAATCTCTACACCTAATCCACATATGCTCGGTGTGATTCTTAACGGCAAAGCGGAGGAAGATACGATGACAAAATCGAATGAAAGGATCGCACTTGTTGCTGGAGCGAGCAGAGGAGTTGGAAAGGGAATAGCGCTGGGCCTCGGTGAGGCGGGCTATACCGTGTACGTGAGCGGGAGAACGTTGAATGACGACGCTGCCGCGAGCGTTCCAGGTACGCTTGAGCAAACCGTGGAGGAGATCGAGGAATTGGGCGGTATCGGCGTGGCCGTTTGTTGCGACCACGTCAATGACGTTGAAACCGCGGAACTGTTCCGGCATATCGAAACGGAATCGGGTCGGTTGGATATGTTGGTAAACTCAGTGTGGGGCGGATACGACTTCATTTTTGACCCGACCGAGGGATACATCTGGGAGCGCCCGTTTTGGAAGCAGAGCGTAGCGTCGTGGGACGGTATGTTTAAAGCGGGCGTACGCGCTGCTTATGTCGCGAGCGTAGAAGCGGCTCGGCTCATGACGAGGTCAAAATCCGGCGTCATCGTCAATCTGTCGCATCCGTCGGCGTTGATGCCGAGCGTCAATGTCGGGTACGGCGTTTCCAAAGCAGCGACCGACAAACTCACGGAGGAATGCGCGAGACAGCTCCAGGCGTTCGATGTGGCGGCGGTGGCAATCTACCCCGGTATCGTGCGGACTGAGCGTGTTATGGCTGCCGCCCAGGCGCTCGATCTGACGATGTCTCATTCACCTCTCTTCGTTGGGCGAGTCGTTGCGGCATTAGCGGATGACGACGGGATAATGAGTAAGAGCGGTCGAGCGCATCACATTACCGCATTGGCTTCGGAGTACGCGATCACAGAAAACGGTACATGCTAGCCGCCTCAAGGCAGCGCCCCGGCGCGACGTTGCCTCCCACGCGGTTCTCACTTAGACTTACCTTGAAAATTGCCCGAAATGGATGGTTGATGCGTAGTTTTGTCGCCGGCGTAATACTGATACCTTTTTTCCTTACGAGCTGCGTCACGGGTACAGACGTAACCTTTGACTCAGTTCCGCGGGGGGCCGATGTCTATCTTGACGGTCAACAGATTGGACAAACGCCCATTACGCGAAGAATCGGAAACGGATTCTGGGTAGACCCTGCCGTACGGGTAGAGCTTGAAGGTTTTGTGCCGGTGAGCCAAACGCTGGACAAGGAAATTAAAGGAATAAACCTGGCGTTTGGGATTCTGCTTTGGATTCCTTCGTTGCTATGGGTATGGGGCCCAGCGGACGAGCAGTTTATATCTCTCCGACCGATGGTCGCTCGACCGAGCGATTCCGAACCTGCGGAACCAGACAACGCATTTGAGGCTCAGCCCAACGGAACGCCGGCGATACAAACTCAGGTTATGACATCGATCGCCCGCCTTCTTGGCAACGGCGCGGCTGTACGCTTGGGCGTCGCGGGAACACAAACGATCGATGGTGCAACTGCTGAAGACGGTGATACCGGCTACACGGAGTCTGCCGTCGCCGAAGTGCTAATCGAGTTCGCGTCCGATCCATTATTCACGCTGGTCGACCGCGAATCGACGGCCGAGATACTCAATGAGATTGAGTTTCAGCTGTCCGGATTGGTCGACGACGAGCAACTGGCCGAATACGGGCGGCTCTCCGGCGCATCACATCTGCTGATCATGGACTATGAACGACAAACCCAGGGTGGCATCGTGACGATTACAGATCGTCGACGTCTCGTCCAGGTAGAATCGGGGAGCGTTCTCGCATCGGACACAACCCAGATAGCTCTCGTGTGGGACCAGAGTTCGGCGACGTTTCGAACTGTGAGTTCGACTCACAACGGCCGTCCCGTGCGAATCGAGGGCGGAAGAATGCTGCCGTTTGCGGAATAGCGGTAAGAGATTTACGGCTGATTATTACCGCCCGCCGCGGCGGGTCGCGCCGACCGTTCCCGTAATTCTTTGACCGCCGCGAGTGAGGTCTCAATTGAATCGTAGTCTCACATGTATTCTATGTGTGCTCATTTTCGTCGTATCCGGAAACGTAGCGGCGGACGATCATTCCGTCCAAGTCGTATTTGAAGATCGCGTGTTTGAGATTGAACAACAGGCCGGCGGACGGATTGGCGTCGCGATCCTCGACACGGGGACGGAGGAACTTCTCGAATACCGATCGGGCGAACGGTTCGCGATGTGTAGCACGTTTAAGTTGCCGCTGGTTGCCGCGATCTTGAACACGGCCGACTCCAATCCCGACCTGATGAATCAGATGATTTTGTTTGATTCGACCGACATCCTCGCGTAGGCACCAGTTGTCTCCGCACGACGTGACGAAGGAACGATCTCGGTTGGCGATTTGTGTTCGGCGGCGATTATTGAGAGCGACAATACGGCGGCGAACTTACTAATCGACCTCGCCGGTGGTCCCCGGGCGGTCACCGGTTTTATCCGAACGTTAGGCGACTCGACGACGCGTCTTGACCGCTACGAACCGGACCTCAACTCAAATCTACATGGCGACCGGCGAGATACGACAACCGCAAGGGCGATGGTCCAAACGATGCGCGCGATCTTTGTCGACGGTGCGTTGTCCCCGTCGTCGCGGGATCTCCTCATCGAGTGGCTGTCGCGATCGAATACCGCACCGGGACGAATACGGGCAGGTATCGACGGGTACTGGCGAGTCGGAACCCGCTCCGGTTCGTGCCGGCAAGGCGCAACCAACGACATCGGCATTTCGTGGTTACCGGGGAAGCCGCCGATTCTAATCGCCGTGTACTTTTCGGAATCGCGACGATCGGCGCATGAACGCGACGCCGTCATTGCCGCCGTCACGCGAGCGGGGATCGAAGCACTTCAGGCGCGGTAACGGCTTATTCGATAGCGATTCTGTTTAACGTATTCGAGTACCTGCGACCAAGTCGCCGTGGGATCGCTATCCGCGGAGCATGTGGTAGAGATCGTAGCGACTACTGGCGCCGGTCTTCTCGTAGATGTTGTGGGCGTGTGTCTTAACTGTCGCCAGGCTGACGTAGAGCTTCTCGGCGATCTCGCGGTTACTCATGCCACGGTTGAGAAGGTCGATAACCTCCGCCTCGCGAGGCGAGATTCCGAACCGGTCGACGAACGAGTTGTCGAGGGTGCTCGCGGGGCGTGAATCGGCGAGCAGATAGGCGCCAAAGAAGTAGATTAACACCGCCCCAAATACGACGTAAGGAATCGTGCTCACCAGCAATCCACCTCCCACGGGCTGAAGGTTGACCTCCGTGATAGAGAAGCCGCCGATCGTATTGATCAGCGACTCGGCGAATCCCACGACTCCAAAAGCCAGGAGCGTGACCACGAGGACGATCTCCCGTGGCGGTCGATCGCGGCGGATCGACTGGAAGATCCCGACAAGTACGTAGGCGAATATCGTCAGGTACAAAATATTCGATACGCGCATAAGCGGACCGAGTCGCAAGGCAAACGATCGGATATCGACCGTAACGGCACCGGGGATAAACCCCAATAAAGCGTCGACGCACGCGAGTACGACGACGGCAACGTCTCGACCGGTGGCGTACCGAACCGACGCGAGCCGGTGCAGAAAAAGCGCCAACGACGCCAGGAACAACGGCTCGATCACGCTACTCGCAGCGTAGGTCCGGAAGATCGCGAGAATCGAGTAGTCTGCCACGTTCATAAAAAAGTACTCGCGGATAAAGATCGTACAAACCATCGCGGTGAATCCGGCGAAAAACCCGATGAGGTACCAATACGCGGGCACGCGCGAGCGAACGACGCCGAACGAAGAGAGTGCGAGCGCGACCAAGCCGACGACGGCCACCAGCGCGTAATAGAATACGCGAGCATGCGACATACGACGATCGTACGTCCGCATATCCGCGATGTAAAGAACCGGTCGGCGGAGCACACGATATGACCGCGGCCGGGGGGATCTACACGGCGCACCGGACGATCAACCTTTTGATCGAGTCGCAAGTCATCCACCCAATTGCCCCCTCAACCTATCGATCGATATAGCCACGAGGTCGATTCAATCCCTTGATCGATACCGCGAGCGCGAGGTTCGCCCTATCGTTGCCGCATGGAGGAAGAAAAGATGGGTAACACCACACGGAGCGCACGAGTTGCCATTGGGTGGACAATTGCTATCACGATCGTAATTCTATCCGGCTGTCTGACCGGACGACAGGGAGCCCTCGTCGAAGACGTCGCCGGCCGCTACTCGTATCGGATCACATCGGAGCTGGAGGAGGTCACGGTAGAAACGTCGTTCGCTCACTACGTACACGCGGAGCCGTCCATTGACGCGTGGATTGTCGCGGCGGAGGGTTCGCTGGAACGCGAGGCGCTCGGGAACGCGTTTGCTCGCGCCGGAATCGACTATGACGCATTAGAGTCCGACGGTATCAGCGGTTTCGGATTGTGGCGCCTCGAGCGCTTTACTCCCGAGAACGGCGAATGGTACGCCGTAGCGCACCAATACCGTGGCAACACGGCATATGCGTTTATCGTTCGTGGCGGGTCGGACGCGGATCCCGATTCATTGCCAAACGCCGTATTCGGTCCACTCGCGACGTTCTCGTTTACCGAAGACGCCGGAGAGGTCTTCCGGCCGGAATCGCTCGCGGAACTCGAGGAATACATCGACCGGCTGGTCACGCAAACCGGAGGAAGTGTCTCTATCGCCGCTATAAAGGACGGCGAGGTGGTCTTTGCGTATGCCAGCGGCGCGGCCGACCCTGAATCTCGCGCGAGTTCGGAGCATTCCTACCACTGGGGATCGATCACGAAGATCGCGACTTCGACAGCGATTATGCAGTTAGTGGATCGGGGTGCGGTCGATCTCGACGCGACCGTCGACACCTACCTTCCCGAGTGGCCCCTCGGGAGAACGATCACCGTGCGCGACCTCCTGGGGCACACGAGTGGTCTGGTGGAGGATCGCAACATCAACTACCTGACAACGTTCGGCGACCAGACGATGCCATCATTGGAAGACGTTTGGACGGAGTACTGGCCCACCGTTACCACAACTGCGTACGAGCCGCGTACCGCCTCGGTTTATACCAACTTCAACTTTCTCGTGCTGGGAGTGATCGTTGAGCGCCTCACGGGCGACAGCCTGGTGACCTATGTGCAACGAGAGATCTTTGATCCAATTGGAATGGAAACAACTGCGCACCGGTCGAGGGATCTGCCAGCTACAGTCGTCGAAGCAGCGCCGGTCATCCCGGTGCATCAGCTTGAATCACTCCTGCACCAACTTGAACACGCCGGGAATGGATACGCAGAAACGGTACGAGAAGAGAACGAAACGCTGGTCTATCTCAAACCATTCGACATCTTCCCGGCGTGGGGTGGTGTCAAAGGAACGGCGGCCGATGCCGCCCGATTCGGGCAGCTTTTTATCGATAACGGCGAGACGCCAAACGGCACTCTACTCGAACGCAAAACGGTCCGCGAGATGATGGTTGCTCAGGAATCGGTCGGCGGCGATCCCCTTACTTTTGGGTTGGGGTGGCGCGTAGGCCGCGTCGGACGTACGCGCTACGTCGAGCACTCCGGCGGCGGGCCCGGCATCGATTCCCTCCTGCGCGTCTATCCGAGGAAAGGTATTTCGATCGCCGTCCTGGGAAGCGTCGTCGGCTACGGCTCGGGAACGATCCTGGAGCACGCATACGACCTGATCGATTAACATCGTTGTGAGAAACCGAGGCGAGGCGGGTGCAGAAGGCGCCCGCTTTTTGCTACAGGCAGGTTTTCCGAGAAATCCGGCGACCGGGTTTAGGCGAATCGCACAAAATATCAAACGCGATTCCAGGTCAACCCATACGATAGGACGATCTTGTCGCAAGGAGTGTTATTGTGAGTGACAGTTTACAGGCTATTTGGGAGATCTATGCGTCGGCGTGGGGTGAACCGGAACGGGAGAAAAAGCGCGCTTTGTTCAACCGAAGCCTCGACCCCGCCTGCGTCTACACCGATCCGCTCACGAGAGTTGAAGGCTGGGCGGATCTTGAGCAATACATGGCCGAGTTCAACGAAGCGGTTCCAGGTGGCCATTTTGTCGTAACCGATTTCCTGACCCACAGCAACAAGAGCATAGCCAAATGGGAAATGAAGAACGGTGAAGAGATAGTCCTGAGCACCGGTGTCAGCTATGGAGAGTACAATGACGCCGGTAAACTGGTCGCCATGACTGGGTTTTTTGAACCGCCGGAGTTTTAGGAACGGTATGTGACATATCTGGACCAAGTACAAAAAGGCATTGACTACATAGAAGCGAACTTGGACTTCGATATCGCATTGCGGGACGTAGCGGAGGCTGCGTCGATAAGTCAATGGCATTTTCAGCGCATCTTTAAGGCGCTGACCAACGAGACGCTCAAAACCTATATTCGGTCGCGAAGGATGGCCAACGCGTTAGAGAAACTCATCAACACCGAAGACAGAATCATCGACATCGCCTTACGTGCCGGTTTCGAATCCCACGAGAGTTTTAGCAGGGCTTTCAAGAAGCAGTTCTTTATGACTCCCAACGAGTACAGAAAGCTGGGAGAGAAAAGCCGCTTCTTAAAGAAGATTCAATTCGATTCAGCGTACTTGGAGCACATCAACACGAACATCTCGTTGGACCCGGAAATCTACCTCCAGCGGAAAATGCGCTTGGTAGGTTTCAAGACGGTCTTTTACAGCGTTGATTCGGAAAAAAACAACATCGGCGCAAAGCTGCCGCCCCTCTGGGATGAGTTCACCGATCGGATGGACGAAATCAAAGATATGGTGCCGAACGTTGGCTATGGGGTGATTCGGCAGACACCGGAAATGTCCGATGAGCTCGAGTACTACGCCGTGGCGGAAGTCAGCGCAATCGACGATATTCCGGAGGGAATGGTTTACATCGAAGTTCCGGCGGCCACATACGCAAAGTTTACTCACCGGGGACGACCCGAAAAGATCAACGACACGGTTAGCTACGTGTACTCGAGTTGGCTCCTCAGATCGGGCATGCGGCACAGTTACGCACCCGATCTGGAGATATATGGAACAGGATATATGCCGAACTCGGATCAGTCCGTCATTTCCTACGCGATACCGGTCCTTCCGCTAGCTCAACGTTAGCAGAGCCGACCGCACCGATCCCCCGCCGACCGCGCCGACACGTTTTTTCTACGTGTATCGAGAGCATGGAAAAAGCTCTAACGATTTTGTGACGAACGTTATTGCGAAAGATACGTGTTGATTGATTCAGTCTTCGTAATTGCTCTATGGTCTAGAGCCGCGGAACCGGGGAGGATCAGACGGAGAATGAAAGAAGCCCAGATACCGGATCCGATCAACTTTGAGTTGCGCCATATCCGGAGCTTCCTCGTACTCGCTCAGACGCTCAGCTATGTTCGGGCGGCGGAGGCTCTCTCCATCGTACAACCCGCGCTCACGCGGCATATCAAAGACCTCGAGTACCATCTCGGAGTTCAGCTCTTTGAGCGTGGCACGACCGGTACCGCGTTGACGCCGGCAGGAAAAGAGCTCGTACCCCTTGCCAACGACATTATTCGCTCGATCTCGGAAGCGCGAACGGCGATGAGTAGGCTCGAAGGCGGTACGTTGCGCGTCCAACTTGGCGCCTCCTCCGGAGTGCCACTCGATATGCTCGCCGCACTGATCACCAAGGCGCAAAACAAATTCTCCGAAATCGAGATCGACGTAATCGCAGGATATACCGAGCAACTGGTTGAAGATGTCCGGTCGCGACGTATCGACGCCGCGCTTGTCCATCTCCCGGTCAACGCCCCGGATATGATCATTCGCGACCTGTATTCGGAACCGCTCGTCCTGGCGGGGTCGAACTCGCAACAAGAAACGGTCAACTCCGATCGGCTGATCATATTCCCCGAGGCGGCCGGTCCTACGCTCTATCATACGCTTCGTCGAATCGCTCGAGACATGTTCGGCGATCGATTTATCATCAGCGCGAGCCAAGCGTTTTCTGCACGTTTAACGATGGCCCTAGCCGGATCGGGATGGTCCGTATTCCCACAATCGATGGTGAAAGGTCTACCGCTTCACGTTCGCGTACACCCGTACCTTCCGGAGTTGCGGACCGCCATCGTGTATCTCGAAAAGGCGCGCGACGCGCGCATGAACGAGGTCTGGGCGTTCCTTCACGACGGTAAAACCTATCATGTCCCTTGATAGCGCTATAGCAAAATCCTATTAGTCCGGCACACGGCAGCTTAGTAAAATTCGCGCAACTTAAAACACAAAGGAGGTGTGTATGAACACACCAGGATGTGAACGAATTGGCCGCCGGTCTCGTCGCGCGATCGCCCTATTCGCGTGTACGCTCGCAATTACGCCGGCGTTCGCCCGCGGCGCCGGCGAGGAGGGCTCGGCCGGGACGTCATCAACGGCGGCTACTTCTTCGACTCGAGCCGGTCGGTCGCCGGTACCGCGCGAGTTTTCGATCGATACCTTACGCGGGCTTCAAGGAACGGCGCTTGTCTCGATACACGATGGCGACATGGTGGCGTCGGCATACGTCGACGGTCAACTCGGAGAGCAAGAGAGCGGCGACGTCCTGACGGTACTCTCGTTCTTCGACCTCTCCTTTTCCGAAGTACCGGTATCTAACTCGGTAGCCGGCGCGCCGACGGCCGTCGCCGTTACACCGGACGGCCGATTCGCTGTCGTTTCGGAGTCTTTTGGTCCACGCTCAGAGGGTGGCACAACCTTCGGTGATCTTACCGGCGGCGGTGGGTTAACGCTGGTAGACATATCGGATATTGCGGCACCCGA